>CBFHAJ010000006.1:0-46194 GCA_965653495.1 uncultured bacterium
TACTACACGCCCAACAACTCGACCATCGCGATCGCCGGGGACATCAAGCCGCGCGAGGCCCGCGCGCTGGTGGAGCGCTACTTCGGGGACATTCCCCGCGGGCCCGCCGTGACGCGGACGCCGCCGTCCGCGTTCGCCCTCGCGGCGGACGTGTACGGCACGCTGGAGGATCGCGTGCAGCTGCCGCGCCTGTACAACGCGTGGCATACGATGAAGGCGTTCGCCGACGGCGACGCGGCTCTCGACGTCGTCGCCAACGTGCTCGCGAGCGGACGCTCCTCGCGCCTGTACCGGCGGCTCGTATATGAGCTGCAAATCGCGACGGACGTCGTGGCGTTCCAGGATGGCACCCGCATCGACGGCAAGTTCGAGCTGTGGGCGACCGCCCGGCCTGGCCACGACCTCGGCGAGCTCCAGAAGGTCATCGACGCCGAGCTCGCGAAGCTCGCCGACTCGGGGCCCACGGCGCGCGAGCTCGAGCGCGCGCAGAACGGCTTCGAGGCCCAGTTCCTGTCGCGCATGGAGCGTGTGGGAGGCTTCGGCGGCAAGGCGGATCAGCTGAACTTCTACAATTACTTCCTGGGCACGCCGGACGGGTTCGAGCGGGACCTGGACCGCTACCGCCGGTTGTCGCGCGCGGACGTGCAGCGGGCGGCGCGGACCTATCTCACGAGCGCGCACCGCGTGGTGCTGAGCGTGGTGCCGCAGGGGAAGGCGGAGCTGGGGGTGAAGCCATGAGGGCGGACCGGCGGACGGGCGGACCGGCGGACGGAAGGTGCCACGCGGCATTGGTGCTCGGCGCGTTGCTACTGTCCGCCCTTCCGCCCGTCCGCCTGTCCGCCCAGGTAGTCGACCGCTCCAAGCCTCCCACACTACCCGCGCCCCCGGCGCTCAAGCTCCCGGCGGTTCAGACCACCACGCTCCCCAACGGGCTCGAGCTGGCGGTGGTAGAAATGCACAAGGTGCCGGTGGTGGAGGTGCAGGTGCTACTCGACGCCGGCGCGGCGCGCGACCCGGCGGACGCCCCCGGCCTTGCGACGTTCACGGCGCTGATGCTGCAGCAGGGCGCCGGGACGCGTGGCGCCCTCGAGATCGCGGACGAAGCGGCGTTCCTGGGCGCCCAGCTCAACACGACCGCCACGGCCGACCTCGCGGCGGCGACCGTGCACGTGCCCCGGCGCCGGCTCGAGCCGGCCCTCGACCTGCTCGCCGACGTGGTGCTGCGGCCCACCTTCGCCGATTCCGAGGTCGCCCGGCAACGCGAGCTGCGCAGCGCGCAGCTGGTGCAGCAGCGCGACGAGCCGGTCGCGGTGGCCAACATCGCGTTCCCCGCGATCGTGTACGGCGTGGCGCATCCGTATGGGCATCCCCCCAACGGCACCGATGCCGCCACCGCCGGTCTGGCGCGCGATCGCGTCACCGCGTTCTACCGCCAGTACTACCGGCCCAACGCGGCGCGCATCCTTGTCGTGGGCGACATCACGCTCGCCGCGGCGCGCGGCCTCGTGGCGGCGCGGTTCGGCGGCTGGGAGCGGGCGGAGGTGCCAGCGGTCGCCCCTGGTACCGTGGCGGCGGCAGCGGCGCGAGCCGTGTACCTGATCGACAAGCCCGGTGCCGCGCAGTCGGTGATCCGCATCGGCCACGCGGGGCCGGCGCGCACGACGCCTGACTGGTACCCGCTCGAGGTGCTGAACACGATTCTGGGCGGCGCGTTCACCTCGCGGCTCAACCAGAATCTGCGCGAGACCCACGGCTACACCTACGGCGCGTTCTCGCAGTTCGCGGCCCGCCGCATGGCGGGGGCGTTCGTGGCGCTCGCGTCAGTCGTGACCGCCAAGACCGACAGCTCGCTCGTCGAGTTCCTGAAAGAGTTGCGCCGCATCCGCGAAGAGCCGGTTCCCGCGGCTGAGCTCGCCAAGGCCAAAGCGTACATCACGCTCGGCCTGCCGGGGGAGTTCGAGACCACGGGTGGCGCCGCGGCGCGGTTCCGCGAGCTGCTCACGTATGGTCTGCCGCTCGATTACTATGACGGCTACATCAATCGGATCAACGCCGTCACCGCTGCCGACGTGCAGCGCGTGGCGCGCCAGTACATCGACCCCGACCATTTCGACATCGTCGTGGTGGGCGACAAGGCGCAGATCGAGGCAGGGATCAAGGCGTTGAACGAGGGTCCAATCGAGTATCGCGACGTGTGGGGGCAGGAGATCAAGTAGTCCCCCCGCCTACCACCGGATGGCGGCGCTCGCCCAGGTGAATCCCGAGCCGAACGCCGTGAGCACCAGCAGGTCACCACGCTCGAGGCGTCCCTCGCACAGGGCTTCGTGCAGCGCGATGGGAATCGACGCGGCGGTGGTGTTGCCGTACTTCTGGATGTTGGCGTACACCTGATCGGCCCGCAGCCCCGCGGCCTTCTGCACCATCTCGATGATCCGCAGGTTGGCCTGATGTGGGACCAGCAGCGTGATGTCGGCCGGCGTCAGCCCGTTGGCTTGCAACGCGGCCACGACCGACTGTGGCATGAGAATCGAGGCGTACTTGAAGACGTCGCGCCCGTCCATAACGGCGCGGTGCTTGCCTTCGCGAATCAGCTCCTCACTGATGAACGGATCGTGCGCGAGGCCGGGCGCGTCCACCCACAGCTTTTCGGCGTGCCGGCCGTCGGCGTACAGGTGGGTCGAGAGCACGCCGCGCGCGGCGTCTTCGGTGGGGCCGAGGATCGCCACCCCCGCGCCGTCGCCGAACAGCACGGCCGTGTCGCGCCCGCGGGTGCTTTTGTCGAGGCCCCGCGAGTGCACCTCCGCTCCCACGAGCAGGATGCGGCGATACTGGCCCGTACGGATCCAGGCATCGGCCACGGAGAGGCCATACACAAAGCCCGAGCACTGGTTGCGCACATCGATCGCCGGTACGTCGGTCAGGCCGAGCTCGCGCGCAAGAAACACTCCGTTGCCGGGCTCGAAGTGATCCGGTGTGCAGGTACAGTAGACGATGCAGTCCAGGTCGGCGGGCGCCATCCCCGCGCGGGCGAGCGCCGCATGCGCCGCCTCGCGCGCCAGGGAGACACCCGTCTCGCCGTCCGACACCCAGTACCGCGTCTTGATCCCCGACCGCTGGCTGATCCACTCGTCGGAGGTGTCCATCATCCGCCCCAGGTCGTCGTTCGTAACCATGCGCTCTGGAACGTGGAAGCCGGTCGCAATGAACTCCGTACGTGGCATCGTCCTTCCTTGCGGGAACGGGGGCGACGGGAGAAGATTTGGCGCGCACCGCGCCAAAGCAAGGGAGTCGCGGACCGACCATGGAACTCGCCGTCAGCCGGTCGCAGTACGATGCCGTGCGGGGCGCGCGCCACCTGCCCGACGTGCTCAAGAAGGTGCTCGACGGCGCCAGCCGCTCGGGGGAGGGCTACACCCTGCACCTCACATATGAGGAAGCGACGGCGCTGAACGAGCTGTGCGCCTGGAACGTACATACCGATGCCAGCGGGGCGGTGACGGCGGAGTCGCAGGTGTTCGATGACTTGGTCAAGGCGATACTTACTCATCCGGACTACTAGACGGGTAGACGGCTAGACGGATAGCCGGGTAGTGAGATCCGGAAAGGACGAAGATATGAGGCGCTTATTGATCTTGGCATCCACTCTTTCCGGAGCCCTCGTTCCATCCCCCGTTCTTGGTCAGCAACGCGTCCTCACGATCGACGAGTACATCGGCCTGCCCGTCGTGGGCGACCCGCAGCTGTCGCCGGATGGAAAATCGGTCGCCTACGCGGTGACGAAGTACTCGCTCAAGGAGAACCGCGGTACGGCGCGGATCTGGCTGGCGGATGTGGCGACCGGTGCGTCGCGCCAGCTCACCGCCGGCCCGGGCTCTGATCGTCAGCCGCGCTGGTCTCCCGACGGCCGCACCATCGCCTTCGTCTCCACGCGCGAGAATGGACCGCAACTATGGCTCTTGCCGGTAGCGGGCGGGGAAGCCCGCCGGCTCACGAGCCTGCCGGACGGCGTGTCTGATCCCGTGTGGCTGCCCGACGGCTCCGGTGTACTGGTGACGAGTGACATCAAGTGGCCCGCCGAGCAGGAAATCGATCGCCGCAACGGCGACTACCCGACCGAGGCGCGGATTTGGACGGAGCTCCTGTGGCGCCACTGGGACGACTGGCGCGCCGGCAAGCGGCAGCACGAGTTCCTGGTGTCGGTGACGGACGGCAGCGCGAAGGACCTGACGCCGGTGGATCACGACGCGCCCACCATCGCGACGAGCGGCGACGGCGACGTGGCGGTCTCCCCCGACAGCAAGGAGATCGCGGTCGCCCTGCACGGCGACTCGTCGGTCGCGGACAACACCAACGTCGACATCTATCTGACCACCGGGGACGGCGTGCTGCGACAGCTCACGACGGCGAAGGGCGCCGACAACACGCCGCGTTATTCGCCCGACGGGCAGTGGCTCGCGTATCTCTCGATGGAGCGGCCGGGGTTCGAGGCGGACCGAGAGCGGTTGATGCTGGTGGGGCGGAAGGGCGGACAGGCGGACGGGCGGACCGTAGAGGCCACGGCGGGCTGGACGCTGTCCGTCGGCTCGTATACGTGGTGTCCGGATTCGAAGTGCATGTACGCCGTGGTCGAGGAACGTGGGCGTGACAACGTCTATCGTATCGACCTCCCGTCCTTGCGTCGTTCGGCCGTCGTTGAAGGAGCGGGGGTCAACACGAGCGTCAACGTCGCTCCCGACGGCAAGACGCTCGTCTATCTTCACCAGAGCAACACGCAGCCCGCCGAGGTGTGGGCGGCGGGACACCAGCTGTCGCATCACACGGACGCCGCGGTCGCGCAGTTCGACTTGAAGGCGCTCGAGGAGTTCGGGTTCCGCGGCGCGCTCGGGGATTCCGTGTTCGGCTGGATCCTCAAGCCTCCGGGATTCGATCCGTCCCGGAAATACCCGCTCGTATATCTGCTGCACGGCGGGCCCCAAACCGCGTGGCTCGACCTGTGGCACGCGCGCTGGAATTATCAGATGTTCGCGGCGCGCGGCTACGTCGTCGCCGCCGTGAACCGCCACGGCTCTACGGGCTACGGCCAGAAGTTCACCGACGCCGTGTCGCAGCACTGGGGTGACTACCCCTACGAAGACCTCATGAAGGGCCTGGATGTCGTCGCCCGGCTTCCCTACGTGGACTCGACCCGCATGGGCGCGGCGGGCGCGTCCTACGGCGGCTACATGATCTATTGGTTCGAAGGCCATACCAACCGTTTCAAGACCCTGGTCGCGCACGACGGCGTCTTCAACCCGGTCAGCATGGCGGGCAGCACTGAAGAGCTGTGGTTCGCGAACTGGGAGTTCGGCGGCACGCCGTACGCGAACCGCGCGCTGTACGAGAAGTGGTCGCCGCTGAACTTCGTGCGCAACTGGAAGACGCCGATTCTGATCGTGCACTCGCAGCTCGACTATCGGGTCGACCTGTCGGAGGGCTATCAGGCGTTCACCGCGGCCAAGCAGCTCGGCGTGCCGGCCAAGTTTCTGTACTTCCCCGACGAAGGACACTGGGTCCTGAAGCCTCGGAACCGGCGTCTGTGGTGGGGCACCGTGCTCGACTGGCTGGATCAATCTCTCAAATCGCCGAGCGCGCGCGGTGGAGCGGATCGCTGATGGGCACACCCTTTCTCAAGACCATCATGCGCACCGGGAGCATCGCGCTGGTGTTGGGACTCGTGATGCTCATGGTCCTGCCGCGCCACGGGTCGTTCTGGTCGGATTACGTCGATGCGTTCACGGTGGCGTTTTGCTTCACGTTCATGGGGCATTACATCGATCGCGTGGCCCTCGCGATTCCCGAGATCCAGGTCGGCTTCGGACCGGTGGTGCGGGTAGCCGTCTGGTTTGCCGGGGGCCTGTGGTGCCTCGTCGCCGCTCGCTGGTTGTGGATGGCGATGGGCCGGGATTTACGAGAGTTGCCGGGGATGGTGTGGGGCGGGGTGTTCCTGGTCGTCTATGAGTTGATTGCGAGACAGAAGACGGTAGACAGTTCACAGCCGAGTTGACAGGCGCCAAGTTGCAAGCGGTTTACGGTGCAGCCTTCACTTCCTGCAGATATCCGCCTGCCACCCCGCCCACCACCATGATCAATCCGAGCCAGCCAAGGGGCGTCAAGTGCTGCGCGAACAGCAGCAGCGCCAGCACCGTCCCGACCACCGGCTCGATCGTCGCGGCGACGGCAGCCGGAGCGGCCTCAATACGCTTGACCGCGGCGAAGAAGAACAGATTGGCGGCGAGCACCGATCCCGCCGTCAGTAAGCCGAGGCCACGCCAGGCCGCGAAGGACGGCGGCGGCGTGGGGGCGCGGCCCGTGAGCGTGAGCACGATCCCCAGGATGACGACGCCGCCGACCGCCTCGAGAAACAGCACGCGCAGCGAGCCGTAGCGCGGCACGGCGAAGCGGGCCATGAGCGTGGTGAACGCGTAGCTCAGCGCCGAGAGCAGCCCGCCGGTGATCCCTGCGCCCAGGCCGAGCCGGGCGGCCTCCGCGCCGGCGTTGCTGCCGCCGGTCACGGTGAGCGCGACGCCCGCCATCACGATCACAGCGAGCAGCAGTCGAACGGGCGTGAGCGTTTCCTTGAGGAGCAATCGCGCGAGCACGGCGACAATCACCGGCGCCGTGTAGAGCAGCGCCGCCGCGCCCGCGACTCCGGCGCCGCCGATCGCGAACTGGTAGGCGAGCTCGAACACGGCAACGAGCAGGCCGCCCCCCAGGCCGACCAGCAGCCAACCCCGGGCATCCACGCGAAACAGATCGCGGCGGAACGCCAGCGCCCAGAGCGCGATACAGATCGTGCCCAGGAACACGCGCCAGAAGCCGATACTGGTGGCGGGCATGAGGCCGTACAGGCCGGTCGAGAGCGGACCGGTGGTGCCCCAGGTGGCGCCGGCGGCGAGCGCCAGGAGGTAACCCGCGAGCCGGCCCGTGCGCGCGGTGGTCGCCGGAGGTGGAGCGGTCATCAGGCGTCTATGGCGAGAGCGCCGCGCGGATCGACTTGGTGATCGCGTCCCGGTCGCCTGGGCGCCCCCACCATTCGAGCGCAAAGCGCCCGACGGCGAGCACGCCGAGCAGGACGCCGAGCACGGCCAGGATGACCCGCGGCGCGGTCGTGTGCGGCTCGAGCCGTGTGGGCGCGAATGCGATGACGAAGCACACGAGGGCGGGCGCGAGCCACACGGGGAGCAGCGCGCGCGCGAGCCACGTCATGCGGAAGCGGCCTTCGAGCACCGTCTTGCCGTCGCGCTCCCGGAACTGTCCCATGAACGTGCGCCGGAACAGCGCACGATAGGCGGCGGTGTCGCGGTAATAGAGAACGGCATTGCCGCCGCGAATCCAACCGTCCATACCGGGCGCGTTCCAGCCGCGGGCCGCGATCGCCGCTTCGAGCCGGGCCGCGGCGGCGGCCGCCGATCCCTTGCAGGGGAATGACTCGAGATTCACGCGACCAGCTCGCCCCGCAGCACGGTCACGGCCTGCCCGCCCAAGATCACGCGGTCGCCGGTGCAACGCACCCGCACCACGCCGCCCCGCGCCGACGCTTGGTACCCGGTCATTGCGGTGCGATGCAGCCGCTCGCTCCAGAAGGGTGCTAGGGCGCAGTGCGAGGAGCCGGTGGCCGGGTCTTCCGGGACGCCGACCCGTGGCGCGAAGAAACGCGACACGAAATCGAATCCCGCCGTCGTGGCGCGACTCGTGACGATCACGCCGCGCGCGTCGATCTGCGCGAGCGCGGCGAGATCGGGGGCGACTCTCCGGACGACGTCCTCGGAGTCGACCTCGACCAGATAATCGAACTTGCTCCGCCCCACCCAGCGCGGCGCCAAGGACAGCGCTGTGGCGAGCGTCGCAGGAGCCGGGACGGTGGTCGGGGGCGTCGCTGGGAAGTCGAGCTCGATCCAACCGTCGGCTCGGTGGGCGGTGAGCAGCCCGCTCTGCGTGTGGAACCGCGCTTGTTGGCCTGCAAGGAGATGACCGTCTTCCCAGAGCACATGGGCGCTCGCCACCGTGGCGTGCCCGCACAGCGCGACTTCGACGGTGGGCGTGAACCAGCGCAGCCGGAAGCCGGAGTCCTCGGGGTGGAGAAACGCCGTCTCGGCGAGATTCATCTCGCGCGCCACGTCTTGCATCCAGCGGTCGTCGCGCGCGGCGGGGAGCACACACACCGCGGCCGGGTTGCCGCCGAAGGCGCGGTTCGTGAACGCGTCGACCTGGACGATCTGCAAAGCCATGGCCTCTAAGTTAGCCGCCGCCCGATGCGCTGCGAAATGAGGTGGGCCGCGACGCCCAGGGTCAGGGCGCCGAGCAGGATCCACGCTTCGGCGCGCATGACATGGCCGAGCAGCGCGTTCGCGGCTGCCCCGTAGGCGTAGCCAATCCAGGTAAAGAGCAGCGCCCAGGCGAGCGCGGTGCCCACATTGTAACGGAAGAAGCGCGCCGGCTCAATTCGGGCTGCGCCACACAGGATGGGCAAGGGCAGGCGAATCCCGTACGCGAAACGCATGAACAACATGATGCGGGAGCTGTTCGTCTGGACGAGCGCGCGGGCCCGCTCGACGCCCGCGCGCCAGCGGCCGGGAAGGCGCGCGAGCAGCGGCTCGCCGTAGCGGCGGCCGAGCGCGAAGTAGATCTGGTGGCCCACGGTGGCCGGCAGCGTCGCGATCAGCCACACGGCCCACCAGGGCCAGTGGCCGCGTGCCGCGAGCGCACCGCCGACGACGACGGCGGCCTCCCCCTGCAGCCAGGCCCACACGAACAGCACCGGGCCGCCGTAGCTGTGAATCACCGCGCCGAGGTCCATGCCTCGGCGAAATCTAGGTGGTCAGCCGAAACGTCGTCTTCCCGTGCAAGAAGCTGTTCTCGTGCCCGATCACGAACCAGGTAGGCAGCGCCATTTGAAGGGCGTGAGGCCGTCCGTGATCACGTGCGACCGGCCGGGCATGACTGGGCCTGGAGACGGCCCGACTGGTCGTGCAGCAGCCGGCGCGCGTGCTCACGGGCGAGGTTCCAGCTGCGCCAGTCGCCCGTCTCGAGCCGGGCGCGCTGGTTCAACAGACCCGCCGCGACCGCGCAGCGCGCGGTCGCATCGAGGCGCGGCAGGGCCTCGATCAGGTCGGGCACTGCGTCGGCGCTGAGCGATGCGGCGTACCAGCCGTCGAACGGCCGCTCCGCGGGCGGCCGCGCCAGGTTGGTCCGCACGATGAGAGCGTCAGGATTCGCGAGGTGCAGCCCGCCGAGCACGGCGAACCCCTGCACCAGTGCTCCGAAGGCGAAGCGGCGGTGCTCGCCTCGCAACGTCGTCCAGCCGAACCACCCGGCCACACCCGCCAGGTACAGCATGAAGGCCGTCGAGTAGAGCCGGATCTCCGAGAGCCCGAACGCGCCGACATACAGCCGCATGCGCGTGAGCGCCGACGCCATCACCACCGCCAGCAACAGCAGCAGCACGATGGCCAGGTGCCGGAACGTGCGCTGGTGCACCGCCGGCTCGTTGCGCAGCAGCCAGTCCGCGCCCGCCAGCAGGGGGAGCACCAGCGCGCTGGCCGTCACGAGCTCGAAGAAGCCGCCGCGGGCGTACTGCGCGTACGTGAGGCCGTCCGCGGCCGCGACCAGCGTCGCGCCGCCGAACAGGTAGCGCAGCTGAATGACGACGAACACCAGAAACAGCAGGTCGACGAGCCCCAGCGCGGTCGCCACGGGAATGATGCCGAGCGACAGACCGCTCTCGCCATTGGCGGCGGGTAACACCGAACGGATCAGCGCTCCGCGGAAGTATCCCGCCACGAGCGCTCCCCACACGGCGAAGACAAAGACGTGCGACAGGAGATCGCCGAAGTCGACGTCGAACGCGCCGGCGACCACCGTACGGAACACACCGTCGGCCGAGGTGAACAGCCCTCCGAATACCAGGAGGACAGGGAATGCGAGCGTGACGCCCAGCGCCGCTCCGCGCACCTGGCGCATGCGGCCGTCGCTCGAGATCTCGCTCCAGGTCACGTCGCTACCGAGGAGCGGGAAGACGCCCACCCACGAGGCCACGGCGCTGGCGAGGCCGGCGTGCACATAGTGCCACGCCTGACGGCCCCGCAGACTCACTCCCGTGAGGCTCAAGCTGGCGACCGCAAGCAGGATCACGAGGCCGATCGCGTCGAACGCGTGCAGCATGGTCGCATCGCGCGCGACGAAATTCGAAGCGACGAGCAGCGCAGCGCCCGCGAGCCACGGCGCATCGCGGGTCACCGGCACGCGGTGACGCCGGACCAGCCACCAGCCGCCGCCCACGAGCGCGACGGTGCAGACGAACGCGTTCACGCCCCACGGCGCGGTGCGCAGCAGCGCATCGCCCAGCACGCCCGCGAGTGCTGCAACGCCCAGCACGTGCAACCCGAGTCGCGTTCTGTCGCTCACGGTGCTCATGGTGCTCCACCTCCCGAGCTGGTCTTCGACGCGACCCAATAGAGCAGGATCACGCACGGGACGACGTAGGGGAACACGCCGTACAGCGTGTCGCTCGCGGAGTGCGAGTGGCGGTCGACGGCGAGGAACACCTGCACGCAAAACGCTGCCGCGAGCAGTACCAGCCCGACGCCCTGCCAGCTCACCGGCCGGTAGAGCCAGCCCCAGGGCGCGAACCAGTCACGCCCGCCGCTCACCCCGCTCATCCCGCCCTCGCCGGTGCCAGCGCGCCAAAGCGACGCTCGCGGGTCCGGAACTCGGCGACGGCGCGGGCCAGCGCGCTCGCCCCGAAGTCGGGCCACATGGTGTCGAGGAAGCACAGCTCGGCGTAGGCGCATTCCCACAGCAGGAAGTCGGAGAGCCGCTGCTCGCCGCCGGTACGAATCAAGAGATCGACGTCGGGCAGGATGGCGCCGCTGCGAATCGCCCAACGCGCCGAGTAGTCGATGGCGAGGCGCAAGGTGAGCCGCGTTCCCTGGGCCGTGGCGCGCTCGGCGCTGGCAATGCCAGCGACGAGGGCCGCCGGCAGCCGGTCGCGCAGCCCTACCACTTCGAGCCGCACGCCGTTCTCGATGAGGCGCGGCGTCTCGGTGCGCAGGTGCCGCGCGAACAGCCGCATCAGCGCCGCGACCTCGGCGGGCGGCCGCTTCCAGTTGTCGGAAGAGAAGGCGTACAGGGTGAGAGCGGTAATCCCGGTATCGGGGGCCGCTTCGACGGTGCGGCGGACCGCCTCGGCGCCGGCGCGGTGGCCGGCGACGCGGGGCAGGCCGCGGCGCGCTGCCCAGCGGCCGTTCCCGTCCATGATGATCGCGATGTGCAGAGAAGAGCTTTGCAGCATAAAGTCCATCCTCGAAAAAAAAACTCACCCCTGACGGGTGACGTGAATCAGGGCTTCCATGTGGTCGAGGGAGCGCTCCAGCGCGCGCCGCCCCGACGCGGTCAGCCGGTACTCCGTCTTGGGGATCCGGCCCTCGAACGATTTCGTGCACGCGATGTACTGGGCCTCCTCGAGCTTGCGCGCGTGCACGCTCAGGTTGCCGTCGGTGGTCTTGAGCAGCGCCTTGAGCTGGTTGAAGCTCAGGGCGTCGTTCACCGCGAGCGCGCTCACGATGCCGAGCCGCATGCGCTCGTGGATCAGCCGGTCGAGCTCGGCGGCGCGCGACCCGCGGCGCTCGAGTCGCTCGACCTTGGGTGCCGGGTCGACCGGTTGCGTCTTGCGTGCCGCTCCTTGCTTAGCCACCGTACCTCCGCGCGATGATCGTTCCGAACACGATGTGCAGCCCGCCGAACCCCGCGGCCATGAGCCAGTTGCCCCAGCCGGGCGGCCCGAGTAGCGCCACGCCGCCAAGCAGCATGAAGCACAATCCCATCACCGGCACGATGCGGACCGAGAACGCGCCTCCCGTCACGAATCCCGTGCCGTACAACAGCAGCCATGTGCCGGGCAGGGCGGCCTGGAGTCCCGCACGGTACAGGGCCACGGTCAGCAGGCCGCCCACGGCCATCGGGGGCAGGAAGCTCAGCCCGGCGCGGCGCCCCGGTCCCGAGAGAATCGGGTCGTGCACGGCGTACGCCTTGCGCACCATGGTCGAGCCACCGATGGCGAGCGCAACCAGCGCCTCGCCCAGCCAGATGGCGAGCCACAGCTCGGGTGTCGCCTGGCGGGCCGCGACCCACGCGGCAACGAGGGCGGTGGCGCCCACCGCCACCTGGCCCCAGCCGGGCACAGCCGTGAACGACCCGGCACGCTCCATCGTCTGGCGGATGTAGCGCAGGTTGTCGAGCGCGCGGTCGTGCAGCGGGCGCGGAGCGGCCATGGACACACGCTAGCCCGCGGGCCTCTATTTGTCAAGTACTTTGTGTCGTCAAGTATGTACGCTTACGCCGTGCGCGTCTACATCTCCGTCGACATGGAAGGCATCGCCGGGATCGTTCACGAGTCCCAGACCGATCCCACGAACCCCGCGTACGCGGCCGAGTACGGCCGCTCGCGCCGGCTCATGACCGCCGAGGCCAACGCCGCGGTCGAGGGGGCGCTCGCGGCGGGCGCCACACGGGTGCTGGTGAACGACAGCCACTGGTTCATGCGCAATCTCCTGGCGGAGGAGCTGCACCAGCAGGCCGAGCTGCTCTCGGGCGACCCCAAGCCCCGGTCGATGGTCCACGGGATCGAGGGCGGGTTCGATGCGGCGCTGTTCATCGGCTACCACGCCCGCGCGGGCACGCGCAACGCGATCCTCGACCACACGTACGCCGATCGGATTCACGAGGTACGGTTGAACGGCAAAGCCGTAGGCGAGCTGGGCCTGAACGCGGCGCTGGCGGGCGTGCACGGGGTGCCCGTGGCCCTCGTGAGCGGCGACTCAGGCGTAGCAGCCGAGGCGAAGGATCTCTTGGGGCCGGACGTCGCGACCGTTGTCGTCAAAGAAGCCGTCAGCCGGCACGCCGCCAAGAGTGTAGCCCCGACCGTGGCCTGCCGGATGATCCGCGAGGCGGTGACCGACGCGCTCAAACGCCAGCGGGCGCCCTTCGTGACTCCGCCGCCGATCACGCTGGAGGTGGATTTCGCGCTCACGATCCAGGCCGACATGGCGGAGCTGTGCCCGGGCGCGACGCGGACGGCGGGACGAACGGTGCGCTTCGCGCACCAGGCGTACGGCGAGGTGTTCCGCGCCTGGCGGGCGATGCTCAATCTCTCAAGCGTGGCCTGACGAATCGCGCGTCTTACCAGGCAGGCGGGGGGCCCCTATGATGGAGGCGTCCCGCGTCTCCCGAGCGCCCCGTGAGCGCGTTGCTGGCTCGCCTGCAAGCAGCAGTCGCCGACCGTTACACGATCACGTGCGAGGCCGGTCGTGGTGGCATGGCGACGGTGTTCCTGGCCGACGATCGGAAGCTCGCCCGCGAGGTCGCGCTCAAGGTGATGCACCCCGAGCTCGCCACCAGCCTCGGGGTCGAGCGCTTCCTGCGCGAAATCAAGACCGCTGCGCGGCTCAATCATCCCCATATCGTGACCCTGTACGACTGGGACCAGAAGGACGGGTTGCTGTTCTACACGATGGAGTACATCGAGGGTGAGACGCTGCGGACGCGCCTCGAGCGCGAGTGTCAGCTGCCGATCGCAGAGGCGGTGCTGATTGCGTGCGAAGTCGCCGATGCGCTCAACTATGCGCACGGCTGTGGCGTAGTACACCGCGACATCAAGCCGGAAAACATCATGCTCTCCGCCCGCGGGAGGGGAGCCATGGTGACGGATTTCGGCATTGCGCGCGCGATTACGGCCGCGAGCCTCCGCCCGATCACCGATTCGGGCGTGGTGGTGGGGACTCCCGCATACATGAGCCCGGAGCAGGCGAGCCCCAACGGGCAGGTCGACTGCCGCTCGGACATCTACAGCCTGGGGTGCGTCGTGTACGAGATGCTCGCGGGCTGCGTGCCGTTCGACGGGCCCACTCCCCAGGCGGTGATGGCCCGAGCGGCGGTCGAGCCGGTCCCATCGCTCCGCGTGGTCCGGCCCGCCGTACCGTACGCCATGGACCAGGCCGTGGTGAAGTCCATGGCCAAGATTCCGGCCGACCGGTTTGCGACCGCCGCGCAGCTCGCGGCGGCCCTCACCGCGCCCGACGAAGCGCTCGCCGACGCGGAGGTCGGCCAGTCCGTCGCGGTGGTGCCGTTCGCGAATCTCAGCGGTGACAAGGACTTCGAGTATTTCACGGACGGGATCTCCGAGGAGATCATCAACGCGCTCACCCAGCTCCCGGGCCTGCGCGTCGCGGCGCGGACGTCGTCGTTCGCCTTCCGCGGTCCGGCCGTCGAGCTCTCCGACATCGGAGCGAAGCTCAAAGTAGCGACCGTGCTCGAGGGCAGCGTCCGCAAGGCCGGCAATCGGCTGCGGATCAGCGTGCAGCTCGTGAAAGTCGCCGATGGTTACCATCTGTGGTCGGAGCGCTACGACCGCGACATGACGGACATCTTCGCGGTCCAGGACGAGATCGCCACAGCGGTCGCGACGCGCCTGCAGGTATCTCTCTCGGGGGAAGAGGCGCCGCTCGTCACGCCCGCCACCGGGAATCTCGACGCGTATCATCTGTACCTGCGAGGGCGGTACTACCTGTCCCGGCGCGGCCTGGGTCTGAAAAAGGCCCTCGAGAGCTTTCACAACGCGATCGTGCTCGATCCCAATTACGCGCTCGCGTACGCGGGGCTCGCCGACGCGTGCACCATCCTGGCGGAGTACGGGATCGCGCTCCCCAACGAGGTGCGGCCCAAGGCACGCGCCGCGGTGCAGAAGGCGCTCGAGCTGGCGCCCGATCTCGCCGACGCGCACTGCGCTTCGGGCGCGCTGAGCTTCATCTGCGACTGGGATTGGGCGCGCGCCGCGCGCGATCTGCGGCGTGCCGTCGAGCTCAATCCTCGTCACGTCGCCGCGCGGCAGTGGCTGGCGTACTATCTCGTGTTCATCGAGGGTCGATTCGAGGAGGGGATCGCGCAGGCGCGCCGGGCGGTGGACCTCGATCCCCTGGCGCCCCTGCTCGTCATGCAGCTCGGCATGACGCTGATGGGAGCCGGGCGCTACGAGGACGCGTTAGCGCCGCTGCTCAAGGCAGGGACGCTCGCGCCCACGATGTTCCTGCCCACGATTCACCTGGGGCTCCTGTACAACCATCTGGGCCGGAGCAACGAGGCCATCGAGCCGCTCGAGGCGGCCGTGACGGCGTCCGGGCGCCATCCGTGGACCCTCGCGGCGCTGGCCGTGTGCTACGGGTCCCTCGGCAAACGGGCCGATGTCGAGGCGATCAGCGACGAGTTGCAGGCTCGGGCCCGGCGCGAATACGTGCAGTCGACCACGCTCGCGATCGTCGCAGCGAGCCTGGGCCGAATGGACGTCGCGTTCGAGCTGCTGGACCGGGCCTGCGTCGAGCACGACGGTATCCTCGTGTACTCGAAGCGCTATCCGTTCCTGCATCTGCTGCAGGGCGACCCCCGCATCGAGCGGATCTACCGCTGCGTGGGGCTCCCGGCGGGTCAGGGCGCCAGCAGCACGAGTCCGTAGTCTCCCACGATCCGAAACCCGATCGCCAGATACGCGGCGCGCGCCATCGAGTTGTCCGGGTCAGCGAACAGGACGGCCCGCTCCACTCCCTGCTTGCGCGCTGCGACCAGCGATCCCGCCACGACCGAGCGCGCGTAGCCGCGCCCCCGCATTTCGGGCGGGGTCCAGACGCCGCCGATCTGCACGATGTCGGGAAGCATGGCGTTGAACACGGAGTACGCGACGAGCGTCTTGCCGGCAAGGAGCACCCAGTCGGCGCCGCGCTCGTGATGGAGGAGCACGTCGGCGCGACTCGCGTCCCGCAGCGCGGTGCTATCGGCCGCTCCCAGCGCCTCGAGCGCGAATGCGACGCGCCATGCCACCAGCTGGTCGAGCTCCGGGGGCCGCGGGTGCCGACAACTGACGGCTCCCGTGACGAGCGGCTCCGGAACGATCAGCCGCGCGAGGTCGAGCGCGTACAGGTCGTCGCGGCTGTTCCGGGTCGCGCGCGCGGCGGCGAGGCCGAGGGCCTCGCGCGCCGCCACCACCTGGCTCCAGGGTCCCGAGAACCCCGTGACGGGACGGCGCGACTGCCGCACCGCGGCCCGTGCCACGGCGGCTGTGTCGGCGGGCGCCTGTACCAGCACCATCCCGTTCCAGCAATGCGCGACCACGCCGGTGATGCCGCCATCGAGCAGCGCGACGTATGTGGCTTGGAGCGGTTGCCCCCGGTCTACCAGTCCCGCGCTGCGCGCGTTGGCGCGCAGGAACATCGAGGTGTCCGGATGCCGTGCGAGGAAGGACTCGAGTGCCCCCTCGTCGCCGGGGCGCAGCACACGCAGCTCGTGGTGGGCCATCGACTCAGTCACGGCGTCGGCGCCTTCCGCAGCCTCAACATCTTGAGCGACAGGCTGCGGGCGAGGATCCCGATGCCGGCCGGGTCACCCTGGCGGCGGGGCACGGCCCGGTAGATCAGAATCACCAGCAGCCAGGTGATCCAGCTGGAACGCTCGCTCCACGACAGTCCACGCAGCATGAGCCAGGGTTGCGTGTATGCCGCCGTCCACGGCTCCCAGTCGGCCTGGGCGAGCGCGATGGGGCGCACGAGCACGCGGTTGGAGGCGTAGCCGTGCGCGCTCGGGCTCGTGAGGTTCCAGAGGCAGGTCGCCTTGCCCCACCCATGGTTGTCGGTGGCCCCCACGACGAGCAGGTCGTGCCGCTCCGCGAGGTCGAGCACCCGGGCCCGCGCCGCCGCCGGGAACGCGATGGCCTTGGGCGCACAGCTCGCGATCTCGAAGCCGTCCACGCCGCTCGCGACGAACCGATCCAGGTCGTCCCAATGGTTCTGCCAGTACTCGGGCAGCGACGCGATACCGATGGCGCCCTGCCGGTGCAGCTCGGCGAACAGGCCGAGCATGCCCGGCGTGTCCCGGTTGAAGACGGCGCGGTCGATCAGTGTCACCGCGCCGAGGGCCACGATGTGCTGCCCGTACACGCTCCACTCCACGCCGGGCAGGAGCCGGAACGGGTCGTCGGTCGGCTGGTCGAAGATGACGTTGTGATCGGTGACGTACGACGCCTCGAACCCCTGCGCCGCGTGCCACTGCGCCAGGTCCGCCGCGGTCCACCCCGGGCGCCCGTCGTGCGAGCGGGCGGTGTGCGCGTGGTAGTCGATGACCGTGAGGGTCGAGTCGGCCGGGACGAAGCGCACCACCGGGCGCGGGAGAACGACGGTCGCGACGGCGAGCAGCAGCAGCGCGACGATGCCTCCGACGGCGCGCAGCAGCCGCCGGCGGACGGATCCAGGGCGCACCGCACCCCACGCGGCGAGCGCGATGGCCCACACGATCAGAAACCAGCGCGCGCGCTCGAGGCTCAGGAACGTGAGCGCGTCGAGCACGTCCGAGGCGGGGGCCGTCGCGGTGTAGGCAGCCGGGCGCACCAGATCCACGTCGTACGGCGCGGCCCCGGTGACGGCGTCCACGAGCGGCGGCAGGGGGGAGAGCGCCGAGACGAGCACCAGCGCTATAGCCGCGAGCGTGATCGGGTAGCGGCGCAGGAGGTTCATCTTTACAATCTTGGGTATGAGGGCCGGCACCGCCACAGTCGTTGGGCTGTTCGCGTCGAGCATCGCCGTGCTCGCGGCCGGCTGCAGCCGGTCGGCGCCGGCGAGCCGCCCGCGCGACGCGGGCGCGATGCTCACGGTCTTTCTTCCGTCCTCCCTCGCCGATCGTTTTCTCGGTGCCCTGCAGCAAACCGCAGCGAGTCACCAGTGGGGGCTCTCGGTGCGCACCGACTCCGGTGCGCTGGCGGAGGCCGACCTGACGATCGCCGACAGTGGCGGCCGCACGGTCGCGCGAGTGCGCGAGACGTCGCCCGTGGCAGCGCAGGCGCATCAGCTCGCGGACGCGGTGCTCCGGTGACGCCCGCCGGGTTCGCCGCGATTCCCGACCTCGTGCTCGGTCCCCTCGCGGGCCGTCCCGAAGCCGACTGGTACAAGGCGCCGCCGGGGAAGTGGTGTCCCGCGCAGATCGTGCAACACCTCGCGATCGGCATCGACGCGAGCGGGCGTGCGTTCGACCAGCGGCGCGGCAAGCCGCCGATGCGCCGCCGGCGGCGCACGCCGCTGGAGCTGCTCGGCGACCTGGTGATGCTGCGGATAGGCTGGATTCCCTCGGGCCTGCGGGCGCCCGCCGTGACGCGACCGGCCGACCGGCCCGACGCGGCGGCGGTGGCGCAGTTATTACGCGACGGCGTGGCGCGCTTTCTGGCCCTCGAGCGGGACCTGCTACCGGCCCGGGCCTCCGACCTGTTCGTGAAACACCCGCGCCTGGGCGACCTCACCCTGCCCGAATGGCTCAGGTTCCACGTCCGTCACTGCGCGCACCACGCCAGGCAGATCCGGGCGCGCCTCGCCGCGTGAGCGACAAGGACAAGCGCAAGCTCACCGTCCGGGTCCCGAATCCCAAGGCGCCCGTGAAGGGGCGCCTCAAGACCCCGGCGCACCAGGTGCACAAGTCCGCCAAGCACTACCGCCGCCGCCCCAAGCATCCGCACCGGCCGAGCGAAGCGGAGTGATCCGCCGTTCCGCGTCGTGGCGTATCCATTAGGACCGATGCCAGACTACACCTATCTGATCGTGGGCGGCGGCATGACCGCCGACGCCGCCGCGCAGGGCCTCCATGAGGCGGATCCCAAAGGCTCGATCGGGTTGATTGGCGCGGAGCCCCATCCTCCGTACGATCGCCCGCCCTTGTCGAAGGCCCTGTGGAAGGGCGAGCCGGAAGACAAGATCTGGCGCAAAACGGCGGCCACAGGCGCCACGTTGCACGTGGGGCGCCGCGTCACCGCGGTCGATCCGCGCGGGCGGAAGGTGACGGACGACCGCGGCACGGTGTACCGCTACCAGAAGCTGTTGCTCGCCACGGGCGGCGCGCCGCGGCATCTGCCATTCGCATCGGATCAGGTCATCTATTTCCGCACGCTCGACGACTATCGGCGGCTGCGAGCGCTCGCCGGCCAGCGGGTGCGCTTCGCCGTGATCGGCGGCGGATTCATCGGAAGCGAGGTCGCGGCCGCGCTGCGCATGCAGGGGCGCGACGTCACCATGCTGGTGCCCGAGTCGGGGCTCGGGGCGCGGGTGTTCCCTGCGGCCCTGTCGGCATTTCTGGTCGAGTACTATCGCGAGAAGGGCGTCACGATGCGGATGGGGGAGGGCATGGCCGGTCTCGACCGGCGCGCCGGGTCAGTCGCGGTCCGTACCACGACCGGGGCGGAGATCGTGGCCGAGGTGGTGGTCGCCGGGCTGGGCATCGCGCCGGCGGTCGAGCTGGCGGAGCAGGCGGGCCTGCGCGTCGACAATGGCATCGTGGTGGACGAGACATGCCGCACCAGCCATCTGGACATCTACGCCGCGGGCGACGTGGCCAATTTCGAGAATCCCGCGTTGCGCGCGCGGCTGCGGGTCGAGCACGAGGACAACGCCAACACGATGGGTCGAATCGCGGGCCTCAACATGGCGGGACTCGCCACGCCCTACCACCATCTCCCATTCTTTTATTCCGACCTGTTCGACCTGGGCTACGAGGCCGTGGGCGACCTCGATTCTCGTCTCGAGACCGTGGCCGACTGGAAGACCGAATTCCGCGAGGGCGTCGTGTACTACCTGAAGGACGGCCGCGTGCGCGGTGTGCTGCTGTGGAATACCTGGGGCCAGGTGGACCATGCGCGGGCGCTCATCGCGGAGTCGGGGCCGTTCAAGGCGCAGGATCTCAAAGGGCGCCTGCCCGCCTAGAAGCGATACCCGGCGGCCACGTTCATGTGGTTCGCGGTGAACTTCCCGCTCGGATAAGTCGTCTCGAGCCGCCGAAACTCGAAACCGAATATCAGCGGTCCGGGGGGCGTGAGATGCACGTGCCCCTCGCAGGCGAAGTTCTTGAGCCGCCCGCGGGGCGTGCCCGTCAGGTCGGTCAAGTCGCGGTCGTCGGGGTCGTCGATGCCGCAGCCGGCACCCACCATCACTTCCTGTCGCGGGCGGACGTTGAGCTGACCCCAGCCGCCCTTGGTGCGCACCACGGCTCCCGTGGGCCCGAGGTTCTGACCGATCCCGCCGCCGCCGAGCCCCGCCAGCGCGCGGCCGCTGAACGCCTCTCCCAGGAGCTCCACGATGTTGAACTTTACCCGCGTATCGATGGTGACGGCGCGCGACTGAAACAGCGTGTCGCCCGACGCGAGCCAGCCGAGATGGCCACCGATCGCGACCTCGCTGGGGTCGTCCGTCGGTCCCCAGCCCAGGCGCACGCGCCCCTCGAGAAACGGGCGCCGGGCGCGCTCGGCGGAGTCGGGCTGGGTATTGAACAGGCCTTGCGCGGTGCCCGCGCTCGGCGCGAGCACGGCCACCTGCTCGGCGAGCCGGAGGGTGTACCCCTGCTCGAGCGTCGCTCGGAATTGCGGCAGCCACAGCCACAGGTTGCCGGCGCCGGCGAAGTCGGGGAATCCGACGGAGGCGAGTGAGCGCGGACTGCGCTCGGCGACCAGGGGCGACTCCTGACCGAACATCGCCTGCACTCCCGACCACGAGACGGTGCCGACGGCCCGGCGCAGGCGCAGCAGCGGGAACGTGCGGCCTCCCGTCGACGGCTGCTGGCCGCCGTAGAAGTCGACGTCGACTTCACCCGCGAAGCTGCCGTGCAGCACGTCAGGATCGTTCACCAACACGCCGAGCCGCGACTGGCGGATGGTGCCGCCGGCCGCGCTGGCTGGCGCCAATGAATCAGCGAACTGGGGAACGTCGCTGGTGTTGACGCGCGCGTTGGTGAAGAAGCCATTGACGAGCACGAAGCCGGTGAGCTCGACGGTGCGCTTCGCTGCGGGCGCTTGCGCGGGGAGCGGAGCGACGACGGCGAGGGCGGCGAGCGCGACGAGCGACGTGATCCGCATCTCGGCTCCTGGCGATTTCGGTACGACTACAGTAAGCTGCAACGCCTCAAGCGCAACGGGGAGCCGTGCGGACCATGCGGTGGATCTTGCTGCTGCTGAGTGCGGCGAGTACCGCCGCCGCGCAAGGTGGAGCGCGCGTCACTGGCCGTGTCACCATGCAGGAAAAAGGCGGCAAGCCGTCTTCCGACCTCGCCGCCGCCGTGATCTCGCTCGAGGGAGCCGGCGCTCCCGCACCGCCGATCACCGTCGACATCGCCATCAGCGACAAAGAGTACGTCCCCCGCGTCGTGGTCGTCCCCGTGGGCTCGACGGTGCGATTCACGAACCGTGACCCGTTCGATCACAACGTGTTCTCCGCCAGTGATTCGAACGCGTTCGACCTGGGTCAGTACGGGCGGGGCGAGGCGAGAAGCCAGCTGTTCAGCCACGCGGGCGTCGTGCGCGTGTTCTGCAACGTCCATCCCCGCATGGTCGCCTTTGTGGACGTCATGAGCACGCGCACGTACACCCAGCCCGCCAGCGACGGCAGCTTCGTGATCGCCGACGTCACGCCGGGCCTATACACGCTGCGCGTGTGGCACGAGCGGAGCCCGCAGGTGGCGCGCGAGCTCCGGGTCACGGCCGCCGGCGCGTCCGAGATCGAGCTCGAGCTGGACGCGCGCGGTTTTCACTGGGCCCCCCACAAGAACAAGTACGGCAAGGACTACCCCACGAATGCCGGACGCGAGCGCTACTAGGCCGATACGGCTTGGCCTGGGCGCCAAGATCTTCGCGGCGGCGTCGCTGTCGATCGCCGCGGTGCTCGGCGTGACGCTCGGCCTGACGACGTTTCAAGCGAACCGCACCGCCGACGCGTCGATCCGGCGGGCACTCGCGGGCGTGCGCCGCGGCGTGCAGGCGTTTTTGGCGGGACGCACCGCCACGTTCGCCGGCATGAGTGGCGTCAGTGCGCAGGTGCCGCAGTTCCGTGAGCGGCTGGTCCAGTCGCAAGAGCGGGCGAACGTGCTGGATCAGGCCGGCGAGTTCCGGCAGCTGGTCGGGGCGGTCTGGGTGCTGGTGACGAACGAGCGCGGCATCCTCGTGGCGCGCACCGACTATCCGGAAGAGTTCGACGTCGACCTATCGAAGGGCGCGCTGATCGCCGCGGCACTTTCGGGGGAGCAGGCGAGCGGCGCCTGGCTGGACGACCGGCTGCACAAGCTGTTCATGGCGGTCGCCGTGCCGCTGCGCGCGTCCGCGACCGCGACGCCGCAGGGGGCACTCGTGGCCGCGTTCGCGATCGACGATTCGCTGGCCCAACAGATCAAGCAAGCCACGACGACCGACGTCGTCTTCTTTGCGCTCGACACGCTCGATCACCCCTACCTGGTCGGCAGCACCCTGAAGCGAGAGGAAATCGGCCCCGCGCTCGCCGCCGACACCGCGGCGTTGCAACACTTCGCCCGCGACTCGGCCGGTGCTGAGGTATCGGCGGTGGTGGAAGGAGAGCACCTGATCGGCCTCGCCAGTCCGATCCGTTCAGCGGGCGGCGACGCGTTCGGCGGATTCATCGCGTTCCGGTCGCACGAGCACGAGCTCGCCGCCTTCTCGGGGTTACGGCGCACGCTGGCCGTGGCGTTTACCCTGGGGCTCGCCCTAGCGCTCGTGTCCGCCTACGTGCTGGCGCGCCAGGTGGCGGGCCCCATTCGCCGGCTGGCCCTCGCCACCCGGCAGGTGCAGGACGGCGACTACGGGGTCGAGATCGACATTGCCTCGACCGACGAAATCGGCGTCCTGGCCCGGGCGTTCTCGCAACTCGTGGCCGACTTGAAGGAAAAGGCGGACCTCGTCGAGTACATGATGTCGGCATCGGGCGTCGCCGCGACGGAGCCGCTCAAGGTTGGACGGCCCTCCCAGGCCTCGATGGCGAACGTGCTCCGCCCGGGTTCCGTGTTCGCCAACCGCTACGAGGTGAAGGAGCTGCTCGGCATGGGCGGGATGGGCGTCGTGTACCGCGCGTTCGATCGCGAGCTGCAGGAGGCGGTCGCGATCAAGACGCTGCGGCCCGAGGCGCTGGCCGGCGACGGGGTGGCCCTCGAGCGCTTCAAGCAGGAGATCCGCCTGGCGCGCAAGATCGCCCACCGGAACGTGGTCCGCACCTACGACCTGGGCGAAGTGAACGGGCTGTACTACCTCACCATGGAGTACGTCGAAGGCACGCCGCTCAAACAGCTGATTGCGACGCGGGGGCCGCTGCCCGTTCCCGTGACGCTCACGATCGGCAAGCAGCTGTGCCGCGCGCTCGAGGTGGCGCACGAGCAGGGCGTGATCCACCGCGACATCAAGCCGCAGAACATCGCGGTCGACTCGAACGGGTTCCTCAAGGTGATGGACTTCGGCATCGCGCGGCTCGCCAATCGGCCGCGCGACAAGGGCCTGACACTGGAGGGGATGTCGATCGGCACCCCGGACTACATGTCACCCGAGCAGCTCTCCGGTATGGAGCTGGATGCACGCAGCGATCTCTACTCCGCCGGCGTGGTGCTGTTCGAGTGTCTCACCCGGCGGCTGCCGTTCGAGGCGGACACGATGTACGCGCTGGTGGCGAAGCACCTCGAGGAGCAGCCACCCGATCCCCGCACGCTGAACGCCGATGTGCCCGAGCCACTGGCACAGGTGATTCTCAAGGCGATGGCGAGCGAGCCGGCCGATCGGTACCAGACGGCGCTACAGATGCACGATGCGCTGGCGGCACTAGGCTGAACGACAGTTCCTAAATTCCGGCAAACCAGGGGTACCCCTGATCTTCCCAGTAGCCCCCCGGTCTCTTGTCCATGAACGTCATCGACACGAGATACTTCGTCAGCTTGTATCCCAGCTTCGTGGGCGAGTAGAGCCGCAGTGGCGCTCCGTGCCGTGCCGTGAGCGGGTTGTCGTTCATCCCATACGCGAGAATGGTCTGCGGGTGCATGGCGCTCGCCATGTCCCAGCCATTCGTGTAGCCGGCATCGAACGACGCGAAGCTGATGTAGCGCGCGCCCGGCAGCGGGCGACAGCGCTCCACGATCGCCGACACCGGCACGCCGTGCCAGCTCGCGATGGCGGACCACCCCTCCACGCAGTGGTGCTTGACCGTGTACGACGTGCGCGGCATGCGCATCAGGTCGGCGAGCGACAGCTGCAGCGGTTGCGCCACCAGCCCGTCGACGCGCAGGCGCCAGTGCGCCGGGTCGCGCAGCTCCGGCGGCCCCGGGTCCGAAATGAAATAGCCGGGCAGCGCCGCACTGCGCTCAGTCGTGGGATAGGTGCGCGCCAGGCGCGTGGGGGAAAACAGGATCTTCTCTCCGACCCAGTCGTTGACCCGACTCCAGTCGAGCAGCGCGGGACGCACCAGGTTGCCGCCATCCCAGCCGCAGGCCCCCGCCAGAGACGCGGCTCCGCCCGCCAATGCCAGCCGCACGAATGCCCTCCTGTCGACACCTGGCAACTCAGTCATGACTGGGAAACCGCCCCCGGTACCACCCCGTGATCATCGCGCGCAGCGACGGGGGATCCACGACGAACACGAGAATGACGTGCGTGATGGTGAACCCGACGAAGATCCACACGATCCAGAAGTGCCAGTAGCGCGCCGCCTGAAACCCACCGAACAGCGCCGTGAGCCACCCGAACTGCGTCGGCTTGTAGATGGAGAGGCCGGTCAACACCGCGAGCACGCCGAGCAGGTAGATGCTGGTGTACGCCAGCTTCTGCAGCGGATTGTGCTTTCCCTGCGGCGGGTGGTCCTTGCGCAGGCGCAGGTAATAGGCCGCCATGGCCAGCGCGCCGGGCACGTCGCGCGGCCGGAACAACAGGGCGCGCCACTCGCCGCTCTTGACGAGGTACCCGAGGTACAGGAGCCCGACGGTGACGAGCGGCCACATCAGCGCGAAGTGCCAGTTGAGCGCGCCCGCGAGCCAGCCGCCCAGCCGGCTCCAGTGCGGGAACGTGGTCTCGTCGAACAGACTCGGCAGGTACGGCCCGCCGCGATTCCCGAACCGCTCGTACGCCACGTAGATCTGCAGCCCGCTCGAGATCATGCCGGCGAGCACGATCACGGTCGTCCAGTGCGTGACGCGGACGAGCCAGTGGTGGCGCCGTACGAACGGGCGTGCAGGTTGGTCGGCAGCGGTCATGCGGCGCTCCTGTTCACCACCACGCTACGGCTGGGCGGGATTGCGCGGAAGGGGCGCGGGGCCGCCGGCACGCCGTATGAGAGCTTCCTCATGCCGCTCTCACCGGTCAGCCGCCGGCAGCCACAACGTGAAGGTGCTTCCCGCGCCCGGCGTGCTCTCTACGTTGATGGTTCCCTCTTGCAGGACGGCCAGGAGCCGCGCGATCGCGAGGCCGAGCCCGGCGCCCCCCAATGCACGGCTGCGCGATTGATCGATGCGATAAAAGCGGTCGAAGATGCGCTCCTGGTGCTCCGAAGCGATGCCTGGTCCCGAGTCGCGCACACTGACGCCGACCCGTCCACCGTCGGTGCGGAGCTCGAAGGAAACGTGGCCGGCCGGCGTATAGCGGACGGCGTTCGACGCGAGGTTCAAGAGGATATGGCGGGTGCGGTCGGGGTCGCCGAGCGCCCACAGCGGCGCTGCGGGGCCGGCGCGCACCTCGAGGGCCCGCCCGACTGCCATCGCCTCCGTGATCTCCTTCACCTCGGTCGCGACTGCGCCCAGGTCGAAACGCGCGCGGGCCAAGGGCAGTTGGCGATTCTCCCCTCGGGCGATCAGCAGGAGATCGTCGATCATCTTGGTCGTGCGGTCGAGCTCCCGCTCCATCGCGGCGAGCGATTCGCGCACTTCAGCGTCGGAGCGCCCTTCGGTCGCCGCCCACTGCACCTGGGCGCGCAGGTGCGTGATCGGTGTGCGCAGCTCGTGACTCGCGTCGGCGGTGAACGCTTCGAGCGCGCGATGCCCCCGGTCCACCCGCTCGAGCATGCGATTGATCGCGTCAGCGAGCTCCGTGATCTCCGCCTGACCGGTCGGGCTCCCGATGCGCTTGCCGAGCTCGGCCGGGCCGATGGCGCGCGTCTCGGCGGCGACCTGCCCGAGCGGCTGCAGGGCGTCGGCAACCGCCTGCCGGGCGCCTCGAGCGGCACCGAGCGCGGCGAGGGGGAGCAACGCGGCCGCCGCGAGCGCAAGGCCGCCGAGGGCCACGAGGTAAGGCTCGCGGCTGGCTACGAGATAGATGTCGAAGGGGCCGACCGAACGATGGAGCATGCGGTAGCGCCAGCGTGCCCGCTGGGCAATCGCCGCCAGAATGGTCTGCCGCACGTCCTCCGGCGACGCAGCCACGGGCAGCCCCTCGAGCCGCTTGGCGGGCATTCCCGGTGACAGGAAGTACACCTCGCGCATGCCGCCCGCGTTGACGGTGGTCCGCGTGATCACCACCTGCCCGCCCATGCCCACGAGCTGCTCGGCGAGCGCCGCGGGCATGACGCCGCCCGGACCGCCGGTGGAATCGGTGTACGCGCCCACCAGTGATTGAACCACGTCGGCCGAGCGCTCGAGGGACCGGCGTAACACCGCCTCGGCGGCGACCGCGAACGACGCGACGACGAGCACGGCATAGCCCGCGAGTGCGGCCCAGGCGACGCGGCTGAACCGCCGCGTCAGCACGGTGCTGAGCCGACGCTCGGTCATGACGCGTCGAGCCGATACCCGACGCCCCGCACGGTGCGGACGGGCGGTGTCTTGCCCGCGAAGGTCAGTTTCTTGCGCAGGTAATTGACGTACACGTCGACGACGTTCGTGTCGGGATCGAACTTGTAGTTCCACACGGCTTCGGCGATGCGCGATCGCGACACCGTGCGTCCCGCATTGCGCATGAGAAACTCGAGCAGGGCGAATTCGCGCGGACTCAGGTCCACGACGCGGTCGTCCTGCGTGACGCAGCGGGTGATGGGATCGAGGAACAGCGAGCCCACGCGCAGCGTCGCGTCGCGGTGTCGCAGCTCCGCTCGACGAATCAAGGCGTGCACGCGCGCGAGCAGCTCGGACAGGTCGAAGGGCTTGGTCAGGTAGTCGTCGGCGCCGCCCTCGAGACCGCGCACACGCGACTCGAGCTCGTCCTTGGCGGTCAGCAGGAGGATGGGCGTGAACACGCCGCGCTGCCGCAGCTCTGCGACCACGCCGAAACCATCGCGCCCCGGCAACATGACGTCGAGCACGATGCAGCTGTAGCCGCCATCCAGCGCGCGGTCGAGGCCGCGATCGCCCGATTCGGCTTCGGTCACGCCGTAGCCTTCCTCGCGGAAGGCCTTGCTCAGGAACCGCCGCAGGTCGCGGTCGTCCTCCACGACGAGGATCTGCACGCTCTAACCTACGGCGGCCCGTTCGACGCGTGCAATCGTCCGCGATGAGAGAAGTATGACAGTGCTCTAATAGTGCGCGCCGGTCCTTCTCCTTACGGGCACTCCATTTCACATTGCCCCGCGAGCCATTCCACCGAGGGAGAATGAGATGACGAGCCAGACGAAGCTGTTGACGGTCCTGAGCACGTGCGCGCTGTTCGCGGCGTGTCAGGAGCAGCCGCTCACGTCACCGCGGGCCAGCGGGATCAGTGCGGCCCGGCAGGTGACCGGAGAGATTCCCAGCACCTTCGCCGCCGCGATCGCCCTGGACACGATCAACCAGACCATCACGCTGCCGCTGTATCGCGGCACGGGTCCGCAAGGCGAGCGCATCTTCTTCATCCTGACCGAGTCCTCGGACTTCGCGCAGGCGGTGCGGCTCGGGATCAACTGGTCGCCGAAGCTGGTCAACGCGCTGGGCACGAAGGCTGTGCAACGGGTGGGCGGAGCCGGTGTGCTCGATCCCACGGCGAGCGATGTCCATTTCACGGGCACGGTGACGTTCGGGCTGCAGCGGCACCTGGTGCCGGGCCCCGACGGCTTTCCGCTCGATCCCAGCACGACGCCGGGCTCGGTGGGCGATGCGAACTACAGCCCGCTGATCACGAACGGCAACGGCGTCGTGTACAACGCCGAGCAGGTGGCCAACAGCTCGGGCAGGCATGGGAAGGTACTGGCGATCGATTTCGCCAAGATGCAGGTCACGCTGCGGCTCACCCACGGCTTCTACACGCATCACAACGTGCTGTACCTGAGCACGGAGGCGTCCAAGCCAGATGTCGCGGCGCTCGAGAACGCCACCTACGCGCCCAACCTCGATGCGGCGCCGAGCGCCGGCAATGACGATCCCGCGACCGCGGCCCGCGAGCCGATCATCCCGATCGTGAACGGACCCATGGGGGTCACGAATCCCCAACGCCAGGGGCTGCGCTCGGCGGTGGCGGGCGAGGGCGATCCGCTCAACATTATCCGCGAAGAGCCCGAGTGCTCGAACCCGAACGATCCGGCGGTGTGCTCCGCGCTGCAGTACAGCCCGCTGTGGGACGTGCATCCGGTACTGTGGACGCAAGCGGCGATCGATCAGGGCGTCAGGCGTCGGGTGACGGACCATCAGGACGTGGAGGCTTTCTTCAACCAGGGCCGGATCGTCAGCGCGGCCCCGGCCGGGCCGAGCAATCAGGATCCCGAGATTCGGGGGCTCCGCGCGGCAGGGGTCGTGGTCAACTGTCCGCCGATGTTCGTGTCACAGGTCGTGTTGCCGCAGTAGCGGCGAGGGCGAACGATGCTCCGGATAACGAAAATTCTGCTGCTGCTCTGCGCCGTAGCGCCACTCCCCGCCGGGGCCCCCGCCCCCGGCAGCTACGCCACGGCGACCTTCGCGGGGGGCTGTTTCTGGTCCATGGAGCATCCGTTTGACATGCTCGACGGCGTGATGTCGGTGACGGTGGGGTACGCGGGCGGGGGCGACGCGCACCCTACCTACGCCACCGTTTCGGTCGGCGCGACCGGACACCTCGAGTCGGTGCAGGTGGTGTACGATCCGCACAAGGTGACCTACGAACGGTTGGTCGACGTCTTCTGGCACAATATCGATCCGCTCACGCTCGAGGGGCAGTTTTGCGACTTCGGATCGCAGTATCACACCGCGATCTTCTACACGGATTCGAGCGAGCGCCGCACAGCCGAGCAGTCGAAGCGCCGCCTGGAGGCGCGGTTCGGCCGGCCCGTCGCGACGGTCATCGTGCCGGCCTCCCGGTTCTATGCGGCGGAGGAGTACCACCAGCACTACTACCGCAAGAATCCGTTTCGCTATCAGGCCTATCGGCTGGCGTGTGGCCGCGACCGGCGGCTCAAGGAATTGTGGGGCGATGAGCAGAAAGGATGGAATCCGATGACGTTCAAGAAGCCCGACGACGGCACGTTGCGGCAGTCACTGACGCCGCTGCAATACGAGGTGACCCAGCACGACGCCACCGAGCGTCCGTTCCAAAACGAGTTCTGGGACAACCACCAGCAAGGCATCTACGTAGACGTGGTATCGGGGGAGCCGCTCTTCAGCTCACTCGACAAGTTCGAGTCGGGAACCGGGTGGCCGAGCTTCACCAGGCCGCTGGACGCAGCGAACGTGCGGGAACACACGGACAAGTCGCTCTTCATGGTGCGCACGGAGGTCCGCTCCACGCACGCCGACTCGCATCTGGGCCACGTGTTCCCGGACGGGCCGGCGCCGACGGGCCAGCGCTACTGCATCAACTCGGCGTCTCTCCGGTTCATTCCAGTCGATCGGCTCGAGGCCGAGGGCTACGGACAGTTCCTGCCACTGTTCACAGCCGCGACGACGCGGAGCTCGACGCCCAAGTAGCTTCCCGCGGCGGGATATATTTCCCGTCGTGAAATACGCTTTGTTTCTCGCGCTGCCCGGCGCCCTGGCGTGTCACGGGCGCCGCGCCGGCCGGGCGGCCCGCCCGGTCGACTCGCTCGCGTTCGCCCAGCTCGTGCCCCGCGATTCCACCGACAGCACACTCGTGGTGCCCCGCGTGCTGACCGCGCCGAGCGTGGTCCTGTTCTGGTTGCGGGCGGCCGACACCCTCGACGACGACGATCAGGCCGACACGTTCGACGACTTGAAGTACTACACGGCGCAGGTCGCGCCCGCGCTCGAGGCGAGCGGCATCCAGCTGCTGGCCACCAACGCCGATACCGTGTACGTGGCGCTCCCCAACGAGCAGCGCCGCATGATCCTGCTGTCGGGCCTCGACTATCCGTACGGGTATCTCCTGGTCGATCCGGGCGGCCCCGAGCGCATCCTCACGGGGGTGTACGCGGACGACGACCTCATGGACGAGCTGCGCGCCTACTTCGACCTGTCCGACGACTCGACCAGCGCGCAGCCGCGGACCACCACCTGACGTCCCCAACCCCGGATGTCCGGCTCGCAGGCGGCGACGTGCTGCTGCACGAGGGGGGGGCATGGAAGGTGGTGCGGGCCGACGTGACGATTCGTGCGGGGCGGATCACGGAGATCGAAACCCCGGCGACGGAGGAAGAGGGAAGGGGGCAGGTCCGAGACTGCCGCGGCTGTCTCGTGATGCCGGGCCTGATCCAGGCCCACGTCCACCTGTGCCAGACGCTGTTCCGCGGTCTGGCTGACGATCTGCGGCTCGAGGATTGGCTGGTGCGCCGCATCTGGCCGCTCGAGGCGGCGCATACCGAAGAAACGATCTACGCCTCGGCGCTGCTCGGCGCGGCGGAGCTGCTGCTCGGCGGGACCACGAGCATCCTCGACATGGAGACGGTGCACCACACGGACGCCGCGTTTCAGGCGCTCGAGCAGATCGGTATCCGCGCGACCGCGGGGAAGTGCCTGATGGACCTTCATCCCGAAGGGGCGCCGCTCGCGCTCACCCAGGCGACCGATACGGCGCTGGCGGACGCGGAGGCCCTGGCCCGGCGCTGGCATGGCGCTGCTGATGGCCGGCTCCGGGTGTGCCTGGCTCCGCGCTTCGTGCCCAGCTGCTCGGGCCCGCTGCTGCGCGCGGCGAGCGACCTGGCGGAGCGCTGCGACGCCCAGCTGCACACTCACGCGGCGGAAACCATCGTGGAGCGTGACACCGTGCTCCGTGCCACCGGACTCGAGGAGATCGCCTACCTCGATTCGGTCGGCATTACCGGTCCCCGGGCGGCGCTGGCACATTGCGTATGGCTGGACGGTCACGAGATCGAGCGGCTGGCGCGCCAGGGGACCGCGGTCGTGCACTGCCCGTCATCGAACCTGAAGCTCGCGAGCGGGGTGGCGAAGATCCCCGAGATGCTCGCGGCCGGATGCCGGGTGGCCATCGGCGCCGACGGGGCGCCGTGCAACCACCGATTGGATGCCTTCGCGGAGCTGCGGCTCGCCGCGCTGATTCAGAAGCCGCGCCTCGGCGCCGACGCGCTCACCGCCGCGCAGGTGCTCGAGCTGGCGACGTGCGGCGGCGCCGCCGCGCTCGGGCTCGCGGCCGACATCGGCTCGATCGCCCCCGGGAAGCGCGCCGACCTCGTCGTGCTCGATCTCTCCGGTCCTCACTTGCACCCCCTCGCCGGCGACCCGGTGTCGCTCATCGTGTATGCGGCGCAGGCGAGCGACGTGCGCGACGTATTCGTGGACGGGCGCCCGGTCGTGTTAGGCCGCGAGCTCGTCACCGCCCCGATCGACGAGATCGTGCGCGACGCGGATCGCTGCGCGGCGGAGCTCGCCCGTCGTGTGAGGCGGCAATGATCGCCATTTCCCTGGCCGTGCTGCGGCTCGTCGCCCAGAGCCCCACTCCTGGAGACAGCGGCGCGACGCTGTTCGCCGCCTGGTGCAAGTCGTGCCACGGGGCGGACGGGCGGGGAACGCCAGCCGCCAGCACCCGCCTCGAGGTGCCGCCCGCCGATTTGAAGGACTGCAAGGGCTCGACCGCCGAGACGGAGGACCGCTGGGTGGCGATCGTGACGCAGGGCGGGGCCGCGTTCGGCCTGTCGCTCGACATGCCGGCGTTTGGCGAGGCGGGCACACCCCAGCAGATCCGCGCCGTGGTGCGCTACGCCCGCTCGTTGTGCGGCGAGCTGGGCTGGCCGCCGGGCGAGCTGAACTTCCCGCGGGCGTTCCTGGTCGAGAAGGCCTATCCGGAGGACGAGGTCGTCATTACCGACGAAGCGCGTGGCCAGGAGACGATCTACGAGCGGCGCTGGGGGAAGCGGTTCCAGACGGAGACGAGCGTCCGCACCGCGCTCGACGGACAGCCGAACGCCCTCGACGGCATCAGCGCCGCGCTCAAGTACAACCTGTGGCACAGTCTCGAGCGGCGCGCGCTGGCCAGCCTGGGCGTCGAAGTCACGCCCCCCGTCGGCCGTCAGGATCGCTGGGAAGCGGAGCCGTTCATCGCCTTCGGAGCGGAGCCGGGAGGCGTGCTGGCGGTCCAAGGCCAGGTCGTCGGCACGTGGCAGGACGCGGAGGGAATCACGGGCTTCTCGTACCGGCTGGGTGCCGGCCACCCCATCGGACGCGTGGTTCCGATGCTCGAGGCGGGGTGGACCGTGCCGATCGACGGCGCGCGAACGTTGTCCTTCTATCCGCAGATGTGGGTGCGACTCTCGCGGCTCGGCCACGTCGCCGGGTCATTCGGCGCGGAGCTCCCGGCGGTGGGGCCGGAGCCGCGGCACCCGCGGCTCATCGCATTCGTGTTGTGGGATTACGGCGACGCGCCGCTATTGCGAGGGTGGTAGCTTCGCGCCGTTGACGGTGAACCGCTGCATCGTTGCAGTGAGCTTCGCCGCGGCGGTAGCCAGGAGCTGGGAGGTGGCGGTGAGCTCGCCGAGTGAGGCGATCTGGTGTGCGGTGGCGGCGGAGGTCTGTTCTGCTCCCTGAGCCGCCGTCTCCGCGATTCCTGCGACCTCCTCCATCCGTTGCACGACTTCGCGAATGCGCTGCGTCTGGCCCGCGGTGTCGCCCGCGAAGGCGCTGGCGGTCTGGACGGTGGCGTTCAGGTCTCCGAAGATGGCGTCGAGCGCCTGACGCACTCCGCCGGACACGGCGCCGACGCCCTGCGCGGTGCGACGACCCTCCGCCAGCGCGGCGAGCAGCTGACTGATCTGGTCCTGCGTCTGGCGCACCCGCGCACGCACCTCGTCCGCCGAGCGTGCGCTCTGCTCGGCGAGCTTGCGGACCTCGTCGGCCACGACGCGGAAGCCGAGCCCGTGTTGACCGGCGCGGGCCGCCTCGATCGCGGCGTTCAACGCGAGCAGATCGGTCTGGCTGGCGATACGGGTGATCGTGTCCACCAGCTTGCCGATCTCGCGTGAGCCCGGCTCCAGCGCGGCCGCCGCGCTCGACACGTTGTCCATATGACCCACGAGTGTCACCAGCAGCTGGCTCGAGCGGGCGATCTCCTCGCCGTGGCGCCGCGCCTGCTGGGCCACGCCGGCGATCTGCCGCTCGGCCTCCTGCGCCCGCGCATGCAGCTGCGCGGCCACGCCCGCGGCAGCCTCGGAATCATCCCGCCCGTGTCCGATCAGCTGTCGCTGCCGTGAGGTGCCATCCGACAGGCCCTGCGCCGTCGCCGCGATCTGCTGCGACGCGCCCTGCAGCGCGCGGGCGGACGCAGCGAGCTGCTGGCCCAGACCGGCGAGCTCGTGGGACTGCTGCTGGACCTGGCGGATCATCTCCGCGATGGCGGTGGTGGTGCGGTCCACGCTGCTGCCCAGGTAGCCCAGCTCGTCGGGCTCGCCATCGTGCACCCGCACGCTCAGGTCGCCGCGCTCCAGCGCGGCGAGGGTGGCACGGGCCGTCCTGAGGCGGCTGACGAAGTGCGTGACCACCGGCACGAGCGCCGCGCTCGCGAACACGAGCACGAGCGCCTCTTGCCCGAAGTCGCTCCACCCCCAGCCCGGCGTTCCCTGGGCGATGCGGATCGCGCTCACCAGCCCGAAGCCGGTGACGTTCAGGAGCAGCGCCTGCCAGGCATCGGCCGCGCCGAGGTACAGGGCCGCCTGGAGCGGCGCGATCAGGTAGGCCGCGTAGAACAGGTGTCCGGTCGGTCCCAAGGCGTAAAGGACAGCAGAGATCAGGCCGGCACCCGTGCCGACATGCGCATACAGGTACCAGGCCTCGAACTCTGGCCGCCGCGCCAGACGGGCGATCTCGTAACTGATCGAGGCGAACACCACGGAGAAGGCGACAGTGAACGACCAGGGGATGGGCACGAGTCCCGCGAGTCGCACGCTTGCCAGCAGCGCGACGCCCAGGCCCACGGCGCGCCAGCGGGCGCGGGTGTTGGCGACCACATAGCGGCGCTGCTTGGCGCGCTCCTCGTCGGCGAGCTGTTGCGTGAGATCGATCGCTCTCGGCGCGTCGGCCATGTGGGACAAAATGCGCTACAGGCGCTGGCCGAGCAAAGCCTCCAGGCGCACGCGCCGGCTGCGGCTGAGGCGCACCCGCGTGCCGTCGTGCAGGATCACCACGTGCTCGTCGTGGAAGTACGGCTGGATCTCCCTCACGCGGTCGAGGTTGACGATGGCGGAGCGGTGCACGCGGACGAAGCGCTCGGGATCAAGCGTCCGCTCGAGGTCGCTCATCGTCTCCCGCAGGAGGTGCACTGACTTGCCGACGTGCAGCTTGACGTAGTAGTCGGCGGCCTCGACCCAGTCGAGATCGTCGACGCGCACGAAGATCGAGCGCCCTTGCTCGCGGACCACGAGACGCGAGGGGTAGGCGCGCTCGCGCAGCAGTGCCGCCAGCCGGTTGCCCAGGTCATCCGAGCTCGCCGCCCGCACGGCGCGCTTGGCCCGCTCGGTCGCCGCGCGGAAGCGCTCGTCGTCGAACGGCTTGACCAGGTAGTCGAGCGCATTGACCTCGAATGCCCGCACGGCGAACTGGTCGTAGGCCGTGACGAAAACGACAGCGGGCATGTGGTCGGGTCCGATCGTGCGAATCACGTCGAACCCGTCGAGCTCCGGCATCTGGACGTCGAGCAGCACGAGATCGGGACCGAGCTTGCGGATCGCGGCGATCGCCTCGCGGCCGTCGGCGCACTCGCCCACCACGCGCACGTCCGGGTCACGGGCCAGCAGCTGGCTCACGCCGGAGCGCGCCAGCGGCTCGTCGTCCACTACCAGCACGCGCACCGGGCGGGAAACGCTCACGCGACGGCCACCTGCGGCCGGGTGTGATAGGGCAGGCGGATCGTGGCGATCGCGCCGCCGGACGGGAGGGGCGCGTCGGACAGCGCGAACGTCTGGTGGTCACCGTACAGCTGGCGCAGCCGCGCTTCGGTGTTGCGCAGGCCGACCCCGAGTCCCGGGTCCCGGGACGCTGCCACCAGCCCGGGACCGTCGTCCCGGACCTGGAGCTCGAGCCGGTCGTCCACCCGCCGAGCCGCGATCGCCACCCGGCCCGCCGCACCGCGCCGCGCCACCCCGTGGCGGATCGCGTTCTCCACCAGCGGCTGGAGAATGAGGGTGGGGACCAGGGCGTCGAGCACGGTCTCGTCGGCTGCGACCTCGACCGTCAGGCGGTCCGGAAAGCGCACCCGCTCGATCTCCAGGTAGCGGCGCACGAAGGCAAGCTCGTCGCGCAGCGCCAGCTCGTCGGGGCGGCGCTCGTCGAGCAACATCCGCACCAGATCGCTGAGCGCCGCGATGGTGCGCACCGCCTCGACGCTCGCGCCGCGCCGCACCAGCATCGCGACCGAGTTCATCGCGTTGAACAGGAAGTGCGGGTTGAGCTGCATGCGGAGCGCGTGCAGCTCCGCCTGGGCCAGCTGGGCGCTGAGGCGCGAGGCCGCGAGCTGCTGCTCGCGATAGCGCTCCTGAAAGTCGCCCGCGTAGGTGACGCCCACGAGGGCGCCGAACGCGAGCAGATTGGTCGGCAGCCACGAGTCCACGGAGCCCAGATAGGCGCTCCACAGTCCGTCCCCGAAGAACTGCGGTGCAACGACGCGCTGGGTGGCGATCTGCAGGGCGGCGTGCAGCAGCGACAGCAGCACGCCGCACGCGAGGAGCGCGAGCCCGCGCCCGAGCCACGCCCGCCCCCGGCGGGCGAGCGGCAGGCGGCGCGCGACTGCGGCGACGAGCGGCGCGAACAGCGCCCACAGATACCAGAACGGCAGTCGCCACCCCAAGGCGTGGCCCCACCCGAGCGGGTCCCTGGCCTGCTGCATCTCCACGTAATGCTCGATCACCGAGATCAGCCCGAGCACGGTGACGATCGCGAATAGCCAGCGCGGGGCGAGCCAGCGGTACCGGACGTTCCTCACGTCGCCTAACCTGATCGATTCCGGGCGGCGCGGGAAGCCGGTGCCGGCGAGCGGCCGGGTTCCGGCGGCGAACCGCCGCCCGCGTGCAGGGAACTGAGCAGGCGCTCCCCTGCACGGGGGCGGCGGTTCGCTGCACAGGGATTTACCGCTGTGCGCCTTGGGCGCGATGTTCTCGTGAGCGCACCCTTCAAGGGAGAGACGGATGAAGAGCCAGTACTGGATGGCGGGCTTGCTGGCGGGTGGCGTCATGCTGGTGGCGCTCGCGTCGGGCGCCGCGGCACCGGGAGACTCTCCACCCGTCGACGAGCGGCCGCATTTCACGGCGAGCGGCGCGCTGCTGCGGCCCAAAGGATGGGAGAGCTGGGTGATGGTCGGCTCGTCGATCGGGCTGTCGTACAACACCCCGGCCGGACAGCCGCGCGCCGGCCAAGCGCCGGGGATGTTCCACAACGTGTACCTGCAGCCGTGGGCGTACCGCTACGCCCGCGAGCACGGCGCGTTCCCCGACGAAGCGATGTTCGTGCTCGCGTTCTACGAGGCGTCGCAGAAGTCCGCGCCCGCCAAAGCCGGGTTCTACGAAGGCGATCCCATGGGATTCGAGGTGCACCTGAAGAAGAGTGGCGTGGACTCGTCGGGGTGGGGGTTCTACGGGTTTGGCGACAGTGCAACGGCGGAATCGCCCAAGGTACCGGCGGCGGCGCCCTGCTATTCCTGCCACGCGCGTGAAGCCGCGGTCGACAATGCGTTCGTGCAGTTCTATCCGGCGCTGCGGCCCTACCTGCGAAACAAGTAGCTCAGCTCATGTATCGTGGTGCTCCCATCCATACTTGAGTCTGCGAGGAGCGATGCGAACAACGTTTCATCTCGTCTCACTGGCTGCGGCTATCATGTCGACCCTTGGCGAGGCGCCAGGGCGGCAGACCCCGGTCGAGGTAATGATCCCGAAGCCACCGCAGCCCGTGCTTGTGGAAGGCCATCGCGTGCTGGCCTACGAGCTTCACATCACCAATTTCGGACTGGCTCCACTGCTGCTCCGGTCGGTCGAAGTATTCTCGCGTCTCGACGCGCAGCAACCCGCGCTCACGCTTCGCGATTCCGCCTTGAGTGCGGCCTATCAGGCGGTAGGTCATCCCATGATGGGTGCCATGACGACGGGTGCATCGCGCCTCGACCCCGGAAGCCGGGGTGTGGTATTCGTCTGGCTTTCCCTGGACACGGCGGCGGCCCCGGCAATGCTCCGACATCGACTGACGTTCGCCATCCTGGATAGCGCGGGTGTAGCCGGGAACACGCCTTCGGTCATTGACAGCCTCGCGACCAAAGTGGAACAGGAACGAGTGCTGGTCGTGGTTCCCCCCTTTCGGGGCGGCGATTGGCTCGCGGGGGAAGGGCCGTCAAACTCATCGTCTCATCGTCGCAGCATCATTCCGTTGAATGGAAAGGCGTGGCTCTCCCAGCGGTTCGCGATCGACTGGGTGAAAATCGGGCCCAACGGAAACACGTTTCACGGCGACCGAAGCCGCAATGAGAACTTCTGGGGCTTCGGAGAACCGGTGCGGGCCGTAGCGGACGGTGACGTAGCCGCTGTCCTCGACAGCCTCCCCGACAACGCGCCTGACCACCTCCCGGCAGTTTCGATCGCGACCATCGCCGGTAACTATGTGATCATGCGTCTCGGCCCCTCCCGCTACGCGCTTTTCGCACATCTCAAACACGGTAGCGTGGTCGCGCATGTCGGGGAGCACGTCCGGCGGGGGGCGGTCATCGCCTTGCTTGGGAATACGGGCCAGGCCACGGGGCCGCACATGCATTTCCAGCTGATGGACCGCCCGTCCCCGGTTGCCGCGGAGGGGATACCGTTCGTGTTCGACCGGTACATTTCTTTAGGGTCAGGACAGGATTACGAACCGAACCGACACATCACGGTGCCCAGGCGTAATGAGATGCCCGGTGAGGACGAGGTCGTGCAGCTCCCGAAGGAGTAGGCGCTGCGGCCCTACATGCGGAACAAGTAGCTCAGCTTGAGGAAAAAGCCGTCCGCGGTGCGGCTCAGGTCGCGGAACTGGAACGCATCCGCTTCCGTGAGCGATGCGCCGTAGCCGAGGAACAGCACGGTCCCGGGCGTCGGCTTATAGGAGAACAGCAGGTCGTTGCGGAAGTCGTTCGTGATCTGGGCCGCGGCCGGGCTGCCGTTGACGCTGAGCGGCTGGCCGGTGCGGGGATCTTCGAGGGCGACCTGGTCCTGCGCGAAGTATTGCCCCACGTAGCGGAGGAACACGGCGCGCGACAGCTGATATTCGAGCTTCAGCCGCGGGATGTTGGCGGTGGAAAACCGCGAGCCATCGCGCGCCCGCGTGAGGCGCTGGTGCACCCAGCGGGCCTCGACGCGGAGCGAGGGCGTCGGACGCAACGCCGTGACGGTCGCGACCGTGAACTGCCGGCCCTCGGACGCTTCGGCGAAGAGCGGCGTCGCGGCGTACGCGACCGTGCCGCTGAACGTGAGCACCCGGCTGGGGGTGTTCACCGTGAACGACGTGCCCGGCAGGTGGTACAGGTCGTGCGGCACGGCGAAGGCCGTCGCGCCGACCTGATAGCCGGCATACGCCGCCGGGTCGAACCCGAAGTGATCGAGACTCAGCGTGAACACCGTTTGCCACCCGCCCCGCAGGTTCGCGATCCAGAAGTTCTGGAGCGTGTCCTCCAGGGTGGGCCGCAGGTGCCCGAAGTCCCCGTACTTCCAGATGGGCGTGAACTGCAGGATCGCCGTGAGCTGCTCCAAGACGGCGCCGGGACGCCCGTACCAGCTGAAGCGGTTGAAGGTGCGACCGGCGACGATGTCGGTGCGGTTCACGAACCCGCTCGTGTCCTGAAAGCTCCGCTCGATGCCCAGCAGCTCGAAGTGGTTGCCGTAGGCGCGCCCGGTGCGGTCGCCGAAGATCACCTGCCACAACTTCCCCGCGCCGCTCGCCGACGGGTCGCGCGTCCAGGAGCCCGCGAGCTGGACCGACGAGAACCACACATTGCGCCACACCACGCGGGCGTCGACGCCCAGGACGCGGTTATAGTCGTCGCCATCGATGCGGTCGGTATAGGCGAGCCCGACGGTCGACGAAGGGCCGAGGTCGCGTCTCAGCCGCAGCATGTTGTAGATGGGGTTCGCCCCGGTCGCGGACTGGTCCTGATTGTCCACGGCCGTGAGATAGGCGATCCCGGTGCCACCGACCTTCCCGGCGAGCTTGGCCCCGAACACGGGCTGGACGATGCGCCGCGTGTAGATGAGCTGGTTGGGCGTGTCGAACTGCTCGAGCCCCTCGAGGAAGAACGGCCGCTTCTCCGGGTAGAACAGCGCGAACCGCTCGTTCAGCGTCACCTGACCGATGTCGGCTTCCACCTGCGAGAAATCGGGATGGGCCGTGGCGGTGAGGCTGAGGTTCTGCGTGACGCCCCAGCGCACGTTTCCCGCCGCCTCCGGCGTGCCGCGATAGTCGTAACCGGGTGACGCAGGCGCGCCGTCCACCTTGGTGGTGAATTCCGGGGTGAGGTCGAGCACCAGACCGCGGTGCATGGCCGTGAGGCCGACCAGGCGGCCCGACTGGATGAGGAAGCTCGCGTTGGCGCGGACCGCGGGCGTCCAGGTTTCTTCGTACCCCGAGTGCTGCGTCTCGCGCACCACCTGCAGGCCCCAATCCTGCGGATCGGCGCTCTGGTAGCGGAGGCTCTTGAACGGGATACGCACCTCGACCTCGTACCCCCAGTCGGTGACGTGACCGCGCGACTCATACACGTAATCGGGATTCAGGTCGATCGTGGCGTCGAACCGCCCGCCCGCACTCGGCCCCCCCGCCGCACCGGCGTCTACGCCGTCGCTCCAGACGCCGTCCTCCTGCACGCCCAGCGGATTCACTGCGAACATCACGGCCCGGCGATGATCGAGGTAGGTGTCGAGCAGGATCTCGATCCGGTCGTCCGCGTCGATGTTGTCGCGGTCGGCGAGCGTGGCGCGAACGACGTGACCATGGGCCTCGTAGGCGCGAATCCCGAAATAGATCGCGTCGCCGGCGTACCACACCAGCACGGCGGTGGAGTCGTCGGCGGGACGTCCGTCCACGGGTCGATACTGCGAGAAGCCGGTGAGCACCGCGGCGCGGCTCCACACTGCCTCGTCCAGGACACCATCGATCTTGACCGTCTCCTCGAAACGCGGGATGCGCACGTCGAGCTGCTTGGCGAGGCCGCTGTAGACGGGACCGGGGTCGGTCGCCTGCTGGAGGACGAGGAGGAGGGCCAGCATGTGAGCAAAATACAGTGCGGAATGCGGAGTGCGGAATGCGGAGCAGATGGGTGAGGTTCGGGGCCCTGAACCTACGAATCGTCAGCTCATACTTCGACTCCGCACTCCACACTCCGCACTCCGCACTATTCGTCACTCCGCACTATTCGTATCTGAGCGCGATGATGGGATCGAGACTCGCCGCCCGGCGCGCGGGCCAGATGCCGAAGAACAGCCCCACCGCCGCGCTGAACACGAACGCCAGCAGGATGGCGAGCGGAGAGATGAGCGTGTTCCAGTGGGCCAGCTGCGACAGCACGATCGCGCCCGCCGAGCCGAGCACGACCCCGATCATGCCGCCCAGCAGACACAGCACCAGGGCTTCCACCAGGAACTGAAACAGAATGTTGAAACGCGTGGCGCCGAGCGCCTTGCGGACGCCGATCTCGCGAGTGCGCTCGGTGACCGACACCAGCATGATGTTCATAATGCCAATGCCGCCGACCAGCAAGCTCACGGCCGCGATGCCGGCGAGCAGATACTTGAACGTGTCGGTCGTCTGCTGCAGCGTGGCCAGGATGTCGGTCTGATTGCGGATCTGGAAGTCGTTGTCCTGGCCCGGGCGGATCTTGTGCTGGCGCCGCAGCACCCGCTCGATCTCGATCATCGCCAGGTTCATGGAATTGAGGTCGGCGGCCTGCACGGTGACGGAGCGGAGCCGATCGGTGCCGATGACGCGGTAGCGGGCGGTCTGCAGGGGGATGAGGATCTGCTCATCGGGGTTGAAGAACGACCCCTGCGAGCCCTTCTCCGAGAGCGCGCCGATGATCTCGAACGCGATACCGCGGATCATGATCTGCTGGCCGATCATCGCGTCGCGGTTCGTGTTGAGCATGGTCGGGACGGCGGAGCCGATCACGGCCACGCGACGGCGCGAAGCGTCGTCGCCCGCGGTGAACATCCGGCCGGCAGTGATCGTGTAGTTGTGCGCCGTGATGTAGTTAGGCGTGGTCCCGACCACGTTCACGTTGATGTTCTGGTCGGCGCGCTGGACCTGCAGGTTGCTCGAAAGCTCGGGCACCACGGCGCTCACGTAGCGGGCGCCGTTCGCCAAGGCCGTGTCGTCGTCCATCGTGAGGCTGACGCGATTGAAGCTCGCGACCCCGCGCATGAAGCTCTGGCCCGGATAGATGCTCAGCAGCGTAGGCCCGAGCGCCTGGATCCGGTCCTGCACCGATTTCTGCGCGCCCGACCCGAGCGCGATCATCGTGATCACCGCGCCCACGCCGATGATGATGCCCAGCATGGTGAGCAGCGAGCGCAGCTTGTTCGCCCGCAGCGCTTCGAGCGCGACCTTGATGATCTCGCCCAGCAGCATCGCTACCGGCCCCCCCCTGTCACGCCGGTGAGCACGAGCACGGTGTCCTTGTCCGTCAGGCCGCCGATTACCTCCATGTAATCCTGGTCGGTGAGCCCGGTGCCGATCGTGAGGGGCATGATTTTCCCGCCGCGCCACGCGAATACGATGGCCGTCCCGCTGGGCCGCGCCTGCGGCGTTGCGCCGCCCTCGCCCGCCCCTCCCCCTCCCCCAGGCCCACGCGGGCGCCGCGGCTCAGCAGCGTGCAGCTGATGACCGTCGCCTGGCTTGTCGCCGTTCGGCGCCTGGGCCGCGACCGGGTCCGCTTGCGGGGCGGCGGCCAGCTGGCGCGCGACGGCGCCCGAGTCGAGGCCGAGCACGCCGGCCGCCGACGCGACGTCGCGCGGCGTGCGCAGCGCCGCGTTCGGCACCGCGAGCACACCCTGGCGATCGCCGATGTGAATCTCGACCTCGGTGTTCATCCCGGGCTTCAGCAGGTGCTCGGGGTTCAGGATGTTCACCTCGACCGGGAACATGGTGACGTTCTGACTCACCTGCGCCTGGGGCTCGATCTTCAGCACCGATCCGTCGAACGTGCGGTTGGGGAATGCGTCGACGCTGATCGTCACCACCATCCCGGGCTGGACCTTGCCCACGTCGGTCTCGTCCACCAGCGCCGAGACCTGCACCGTGTCGAGGTTTGCCATCTTGAGGATGACGGTGCCGCCGCCCACGTCGTTGGTGGGGCTCGAGATCACGGTGCCCAGGACGGCGTCGAGCTCGAGCACCGTGCCGGTGATCGGCGCGACCACACGGGTGTCCTGCATGGCGTCCTTCGCCGTCTGCAGGTTCGCTTCCGCCGTGGCCACCGCCGCGCGGGCCGTGGCCGCCATGAGCTGGGCGGAGTCGAGGCCGGCCTGCGTGATCGACTGGGTTGCGAACAACGCCTGACTGCGCTTGAGCTGCGCCACCGCATTCTCGAGCTGCGCCTTCGCCACCGCGACGTTCGCATCCGCCTGGGTCAGGTTGTTCTGCGGGATCCGCGGATCCACCCGCGCGAGCAGCTGACCCTTCTTCACTTCGTCGCCGGTCTGTACCGGCTCCTCGAGAATCTCGCCCGACGCCTTCGACTTGACGCTGAGCGTGAGGATGGGCTGGATCACCCCCGACGCGGTGGCGGCGACGACGATGTCACGGCGCTCGACGGCGACTTTCTGGTAGGGCGGGGCGGTCTCCGCCTTGCGGCAGCCCGCCAGCGTCACGACGGCGACGAGCAGCCAACGCGCGACCGGACTCATCGCGATCCGCCGCTCTGGCGCAGGCCCGGGAGGCCGCCGCCGGTGACGTTCTGGAACCGCTGCTTGAACTGTTGCTGCGCCTGCACCAGCGACGCGCTCGGCAGCACCAGCACCGTGTCGCGGTCCATGAGGCCGTTCGTCACTTCGACGTAGTCCTGATCGGTGAGGCCGGTCTTGATGGGCGCGGCCATGAGCTTCCCGGCGCGCAGCACGAATACGACGTAGGTCTGGTTGTTGCGCGTCTGCCGGTTGCCCGCACCGCCGCCCCGGCTGCGCGGGCCGCGGCCGAAAATGCGCCCCAGCAGCGCGCGATCTTCCACGCTCGGTTGGCCGCCCGCGCGCATGCGCTTCATGACGGCCTCCAGCTGTTCGGGCGTCACGCCCGGCGGCAGCGTCACCGTGCGACCGTTAGGCAAGGTGACGGTCTTCGCTCCTCCCGCGCTGTCGCGCGCACCTGGAGCGCCGGCAGGCGTGCCTCCCCCGGTGCGCCGGCCCGAGTCGGCGGCCTGCGCGGCGGCGATCTGCTCGGCGATCGCCACCGAGTCGAGCCCGAGCATGCCGGCGGCGGTCCCGACGTCGCGCGGCGTGCGTAGCGCCGCGTTGGGCACCGTGAGCACACCCTGACGCTGGCCGGTGTGAATCCGCACCTCGGAGTTCATCCCGGGTTTGAGCAGGTGGCCCGGGTTCGGGATCTTGATCAACACCGGAAACATGGTGGCATTCTGGACCACTTGCGCCTGCGGCAGGATCGAGGCGACCGTGCCCTCGAACGAGCGGTTGGGGAACGCGTCCACGCTGAGCGAGGCGGGCATCCCCGGTCGCACCCGGCCCACGTCGGTCTCGAGCACCAGGGCCGAGTCCTGCACGCTGTCGAGGCTCGCCATCTTGAGGATGACGGTGCCGCCGCCCAGCGTGGGGCTCGAGATGACGGTGCCGAGCACGGCGTCCAGCTCGAGGATGGTGCCGGCGATGGGAGACCGGACGTGGGTGTCTTCCATCGCGTCCCGGGCGGTGAGCAGATTCGCCTCGGCCGTGGCGACGGCGGATTGCGCCGTCGCGGCGGCCAGTTTGGCCTGGTCGTAGTCCGTTTCGGCGAGCGACCCGCTCTTGAACAACCCCGCGCTGCGGGCGAGCTGCGCCGTGGCGTTGGTGAACTGGGCGTGCGCCTTATCCACGCTCGCCTGCGCCTGGGTGAGATTGTTCTGCGGCAGGCGCGGGTCGATGGTCGTGAGCAGCTGGCCCTTGTGCACTTCGTCGCCGGTGGCGACCGGCTGGCTGACGATCTCCCCCCACGCCTTCGACTTCACGCTGAATGTGAGGATCGGCCGGATCAGGCCCTGAGCGATGACGGTGACCACCACGTCGCGCCGCTCCACCGGGACCTTCTCGTAGATCGGCGCTGTCTCCGCCTGCTTGCAGGCAGCGATCAGGACGAGCGCGGTGGCGACGCGGCGGATCATCGGGCGGCTCGCTCCATGCGCTCATCGCGCGCGATCAGACCGTCGCGCAGGTGAATCTGGCGCAGCGCGTGCGCCGCGATGTCGGATTCGTGGGTGACGAGCACGATCGTCTGGCCGGAATCGTGCAGCTCCTCGAACAGGCGCATGATCTCTTCGCCGGTAGCCGAGTCGAGGTTGCCGGTGGGCTCGTCAGCGAGGAGGATCGACGGATCGTTCACCAGGGCGCGGGCGATCGCCACGCGCTGGCGCTGTCCGCCTGACAGCTCGTTGGGGCGGTGCTCCATTCGATCGCCGAGGCCCACGTGCCCCAGCGCCTGCTCGGCCTTTGCGCGCCGCTCCTTGGCGCCGATCCCGGCGTAGATCAGCGGCAGCTCCACGTTGTGCAGCGCGCTGGCGCGTGGCAGCAGGTTGAAGGTCTGGAAGACGAAGCCGATCTCCTTGTTGCGGATGCGCGCCAGCTCGTCGTCCGTCAGATCGCTCACTTTCTGGCTGTTGAGCCAATACTCGCCGGCGGTGGGCGTGTCGAGGCACCCGATCAGGTTCATGAGCGTCGACTTGCCCGAGCCAGACGGGCCCATGATGGCGACGAACTCGTTCTTGCGGATCTGGATCTCCACGCCCCGCAGGGCATGCACGACCTCGCCCCCCATGTCGTAGTCACGCGTGAGCTTGTGCGTGAGGATCACGACGTCGGGGAGCGGCGTGTCGCCGGTGCGGAACGTGGTTGGCTGGACGGTGGTCACAGCGAACGACCCACTAGGGCCTCGAGCTGCGCCCGCGCGATGAGGTAGTTGAAGCGCGCCTGCACCTCGCTCACCTGCGCCTGCGTGAGGTTGGCCTGCGCGGTGAGCAGGTCGAGCAGGGTGCCGGCGCCCAGCCGATAGCGCTCCTGCTGGACACGCGCTGCTTCGGTCGCGGCCGCCACGTCCGCCCCTGCGATGTCGATCTGGGCATGGGCCGTGAACAGCGCGGCGATCTGCTGGGTGTATTGCGCGTTCATCTGCCGGCGGGTATCCGCCGCTGTGGCCGTCGCGACATCGCGGACCACCGAAGCGGAAACCTGGTCCGCCTCACGCGAGAATCCGTTGAACAGCGTCCAGCTGAGCGAGAAGCGCAGCGCCCAGTTGTTGACGTAGTTCTGCGTCGTGTACCACGGCGACAACCCGAAGCGGCCCAGACTGTCGAGCCCCGTGTAGCCGTTGGAATACGATACCGAGAGCGCCGGCCAGTACTCGGCGTGCGCCACGCCGAGCTGGGCTCTCGAGGCGCGAGCCTTGGCGTCGGTCTGCCGCACCAGCGGCGAGGACTCGAGTGCCTGCGCGCGCAGCGCCGTCGTGTCGGGGAGCGGCGGGACCGTGCTGTCCGGGACGGCGCGTACCAGCTGGTCCACACCGACCTGGCGGCCAAGATTCGCCTGGGCCGTGGCCAAGTTGGCCTGCGCCTGCAGCAGCGCGAGCCGGGCGTTGCCCAGGTCAACCGTCGACGTGAGGGTGTCGGACCGCGTGGCCGCACCCGCCTGAAACTTGTTCACCGAGATCTGAAGCTCTTCCTTGGCCCGGTCCACCTGGGCCTGCGCCACCCGCACCAGCTCTTCGTCCGCGAGGGCCGTAAAGAAGACCTGCGCGGTCGTCGCGGCCACTTGATAGCGATGGTTCACGAGCCCCGCGTCCGCGGCATCCTGGTTCGCGGACGCTGCCCGCTTG
>CBFHAJ010000007.1:0-45802 GCA_965653495.1 uncultured bacterium
GTTCGGTCGGACAGGCTTCACGGGCCCGGGATCGATCCCGATCGGCGGCGCGGGCCAGGGGTTCAACCTCTCCGTGTCGTACACCAGCTCCCGGTCGCGGCCTCACGCCGTCGTCCCCGACACGGCGCTTACCGGCGCCCCCTTTGTGAGCGGCCCAGGTGGCCAGCGGCAGATGACGCTCAACCTGTCGTTTCAGCCAACGCCGCACTGGTCGGCGACCTGGAACTCGGCCTACGACTTCGACACGCAGCAATTCGGCATGCACGTCATCCGGCTCGAGCGGGATCTGCATCGCTGGCACGCGAGCTTTTCGTTCACCAAGAGCCCCACGGGGAGCTTTGCCTTCAGCTTCTACGTCTCGCTGCTCGATCAGCAGGACATCAAGTTCAACTACGAGCAGCAGTCACTGACACGCTAGTCGTCCTCTGCAGGTGACACCCCGGCGACCCCTGCCGGACGCAAGTGGCCATTCGTGCACCACTTACGTTGCGGCACGCCGCGTGCCACTGGCACGGCCGACCCGCAGCCTCGAGGAAGCCATGCCGCTCTCGTTTCGGTACGTCCTGGTCGTCGCCGGCCTGGTCGCCGTCGCGTGCCAGAACAACACCACCGCCGTCAACGGCACCAACCTGCCGCCGCCGCAGAATCTCGCGTACCAGCTCGACCCGAGCGGCAATCCCAACAGCCCCTCCGGGATCTTGCTCGTCTGGGACGATGTGGTGAGCAGCAACCTCGCGAGCTACCGGGTGTATTCGCGCGCCGCCACCACAGGATCGTTTCTGCTCCGCGGCGAGACGACCTCGAACACGTTCCACGACAACGGCGTGCCCAATCTCCAGTATACGGTCACGTCGGTGGACGTGAACGGGGGCGAAAGCGATTTCTCGAATACCATCACCGTAGACGAGCGGCTGCAGCTCGCGGCGCCGGCGACCATGAGTTCGGTGTCTCTCAACGGCGCCATTCATCTCGATTGGGCCGACAATGCGTTTGTGAGCGATCCCACGCGCTTCAAGTGGTATCGCGTGTACAGTGCCAGCTACGACCTCGATCACAACGTCTGCGGCACGGACTGGGCGCTGGAGGGAACCACTGTCGGGCACGAATTCCTGGCAGCCCAGCTCACGAACGGTGTGCCGCGCTGCTTCGCGAGCTCGGCCATCAGCATGGAAGGGTACGAGAGCCTCTGGTCGCCGCTCCGAAACGACACGCCGCGTCCCGACGCGCGGAACGTGCTGGTCTACGCGTTCGAAGTGCAGCCCGGACAGTCCGGGTTCGGGTTCTGGGACGACGCAAACGGCAACGGCGTGGGCGATCCCGGTGAGCTGGGGCTGGTTCAGGACGGCAGCCGTACGGACATCGACTTCCGGGTCCATCTGCAGTCGAGCGACTCGACCCTGTGGCTGGTGCCGGCGTTCGCGGGCGACTGCATGCAGCTGTACAGCAACCAGCCCATCGCGGACCTGACATCGATCGACTTCGCGCCGGCGGGTGGCTACACGCGCAGCATGTTCCAGGCGGTGCCGGGCTACGGGTACGTATTCCAGATGAACGAAGCCGGTGCGTATCACTACGCCGGGCTGCGGGTGACCGCCGTCGGCCGCCAGTACGTGATCTTCGACTGGAGCGTGCAGACAGACCCGGGCAATCCGGAGCTGGTGCCGAAACGGCCGGCGGCAAGCCGACAGGCAGTAGCGTCGAGGTAGCCCTCGAGACGCGCAGACATCGAGACGCCCAGCGGCCAGCGCCGCTGGGCGTTTCAGCGTCTAGGCGTTCGGTCTTTCCGGCGTCTATCTTTAGTCCCGCATGGCCGCCACCATCACACTCGACGGGCACTCTCTTTCCATCGCGGATGTGGTGGCCGTCGCCCGTCACGCCGCGCCGGTCGCCATCGCCCCGCGGGCGCTCGGGACCGTGACCGCGTCCCGTCAGACGGTCGAAGCTGCCGTGGCGCGCGGCGACACGATCTACGGTGTCAATACGGGCTTCGGGAAGCTGGCGCACGTGCGGGTCAAGCCTGAGCAGGCGCGCGAGCTGCAGCTCAATCTGATCCGCAGCCACGCCTCGGGCGTCGGGGAGCCGCTCCCGGTCGACGCGGTGCGCGCCATGATGCTGCTCCGGGCCAACGTGCTGCTGCGGGGGACGAGCGGGGTGCGTCCGGTGGTCCCCGAGCTGATCGTCGCGATGCTGAACGCGTCCGTGCATCCCCGGGTGCCGTCGCAAGGGAGCGTCGGAGCATCGGGAGACCTCACGCCACTCGCGCATCTCGCCCTGGCGATGATCGGAGAGGGCGCGACCGCGCCCGCCCTGCGGGAGAAGGGCCTGCGCCCCGTCGTGTTGGAGGCGAAAGAAGGCCTCGCGTTCGTGAACGGCACCCAGGCGCAAACGGGGCTGGCGGCGCTGCTGGTGCATGACGCATGGGTCTTGTGGCGCACGGCGCACGCGGCGGCGGCAATGAGCCTCGAGGCGGTGCGGGGCACGCCCGATCCGTTCGACGCGCGCATCCATGACGCCCGCCCGCATCCTCACCAGCAGCGGTCGGCCGCGCTGCTGCGCGAGCTGCTCGCCGATTCCGCGATTCGCGAGTCGCACCGCGAGAATGACCCGAGAGTCCAGGATGCCTACTCCCTGCGTTGCACGCCCCAGGTGTTGGGGGCGGTGGGGGAGGGGCTCGACTTCGCGGAGCGTCTGGTGACGACCGAGCTGAATGCCGCGACCGATAATCCGCTCGTCCTCGACGGCGCGATCGTGTCGGGAGGCAACTTCCACGGTCAGCCCATCGCGCTGGCGCTCGACGTGATCGGGATCGTGCTCGCCACGCTGGCCGGGCTCGCGGAGCGCCGGCTGGAGCGCATCGTGAATCCCGATCTCTCGTCGGGCCTGCCGGCGTTCCTGGCGCGCGATCCCGGGCTCGAGTCGGGATTCATGACGCCGCAGATCGCCGCCGCCGCGCTGGTGGCCGAGTGCCGGGTGCTCGCGACGCCCGCGAGCGTACAGTCGGTCCCCACCGAGGGAAATCAGGAAGACGTCGTGCCGATGGGGATGACGGCGGCGTGGAAGGCCGACCGCATTCTCGCGAACGCCGCGCGGATCGTGGCGATCGAGTTGCTGGCCGGCGCCCAGGGGCTCGAGTACCTGAAGCCGCTCGCGCCGGGACGCGGCGTGGCGCGCACGCTCGCGGCGGTACGCCGCGCCGTGCCGCCGCTGACCGCCGACCGGCCCCTCAGCGAGGACATCGAACGCACGGCGGCCGGTGTGCGCGCCGGCACGCTCGACCCGGGGCAGTCATGAGCGTCCATTCGCCACGGACGATCCGGGCGCCGCGCGGCCCCACCAGGTCATGCAAGGGCTGGATTCAGGAGGCAGCGCTACGGATGCTGATGAACAATCTCGATCCCGAGGTCGCCGAGCGTCCTGACGACCTGGTGGTATACGGCGGGACGGGGAAAGCCGCGCGCGATTGGGCGGCGTTCGACGCGATCTGCCGCACACTGCTCGCGCTGGAGGACGACGAGACGCTGCTCGTGCAATCGGGCAAGCCGGTCGGCGTGTTCCGCACGCACCCGGACGCGCCGCGAGTGTTGATCGCCAACGCCAACCTGGTGGGCCGGTGGGCCACCTGGGACGTGTTCCGGGAGCTCGAGCGCCAGGGCTTGATCATGTACGGGCAGATGACGGCGGGCTCCTGGATCTACATCGGCACGCAGGGCATCCTGCAGGGCACGTACGAGACGTTCGGCGCGCTGGCCCGGCGACACTGTGGCGGGTCCCTGCGCGGACGCATCGTGCTCACCGGTGGGTTGGGAGGGATGGGAGGGGCGCAACCGCTCGCCGCGACGATGAACGAGGGCGTGTGTCTGGCCGTGGAAGTGGATCCGGCCTGCGTCGCGCGACGGCTCGAGACCCGTTACCTCGATCGCTCCACGGCCTCGCTCGAAGAAGCGCTGCGCTGGTGTGAGGAGGCGAAGCGGCTGGGCCGTCCGCTGTCGGTGGGGCTGGTGGGGAATTGCGCCGAAGTGCTGCCCGCGCTCGAGCAGCGCGGCTTCGTCCCGGACGTCCTCACCGATCAGACATCGGCCCACGACCCGTTGAACGGCTATGTCCCGGCGGGACTGGCGCTCTCAGCCGCGGGGGCGCTCCGGCGCAGCGACCCGCAGGAGTACCTCCGGCGCTCGAGTGCCAGCATCGCGACGCACGTGCGCGCGATGCTCGGGTTGCGACGGCGCGGCGCGGTGACGTTCGACTACGGCAATAACATCCGCACCCAGGCCAGGGACGCCGGCGTCACCGACGCGTTCGACATTCCGGGCTTCGTCCCCGAGTACATCCGGCCGCTGTTCTGCGAGGGGAAAGGGCCGTTCCGTTGGGTGGCGCTGTCGGGGGACGCGCGCGACCTCCATCGCACGGACCGTCTCGTGCTCGAGCTGTTCCCCGAGCACGAGCACCTGCGCCGCTGGATCGAGTTGGCACACGAGCGCGTGGCGTTCCAGGGCTTGCCGGCGCGCATCTGCTGGCTGGGGCAAGGGGAGCGCGCGCGGTTCGGGTGCGCGCTGAACGACCTGGTGAAGCGCGGCGATCTCAGTGCGCCCGTCGTGATCGGCCGGGATCACCTCGACACCGGCTCCGTGGCCTCGCCCTTCCGTGAGACCGAAGCCATGCAGGACGGCTCGGACGCGATCGCGGACTGGCCGATCCTCAACGCACTGCTCAACACGGCGTCGGGCGCGGGATGGGTCTCGTTCCATCACGGAGGCGGCGTTGGCATCGGCAACTCGCTGCACGCCGGACAAGTGAGCGTCGCCGACGGGTCGCCCGGCGCCGCACGCCGGCTCGAGCGCGTCCTTACCAACGATCCCGGGATCGGCGTCGCCCGCCACGCCGATGCCGGCTACCCCGCCGCCATCCAAGCCGCCCGCCAGCACGGCATCGGCGACTGAAGACGCTGCTCGTCGGCGCCCGTCAGGTGGTGACGTGCCGCGGGCCGGCGCGCGCGCGCCGCGGCCGCGAGCTGGCGGAGCTGGAAGTGCTGCGGGACGCCGCTGTGTTGATCGACGGTGACCGGATCGCCGCCGTCGGCCCCTACCAGGACGTGCGACGGGCAACGGCGAACGTGCAGCGGGGAGTGGAGGACGTGGAGGTGAATGGCGTCCTCTTCCCGGGCTTCGTGGATTGTCACACTCACGCGGTGTTCGGCGCGCCGCGGCTGGACGACCACGAACGCCGCGCGCTGGGTGAGGACTACAAGGCTATCGCGGCGTTGGGTGGTGGCATCCTCCAATCAGTGCGGGACGTGCGCGGGCGTTCGGAGGAGGAATTGGTGTCGCTCACACGGGCACGCGTGACGACGCTCCTGGCGCACGGCAGTACCACGATCGAGGTCAAGTCGGGCTACGGCCTCGACCCGGCGACCGAGCTCAAGCAACTGCGCGTGATACGCACCGTGGCTGCAGGAGCCGGAGGGGGGGCCACGCTGGTCCCGACGTTCCTCGGGGCGCACGAAGTCCCGGCGGAATTCCGCGACCGGCGCGCGGAGTACGTCCGCCTGGTGTGCGACGAGATGCTGCCGGCCGTGGCTCGGGGGCGCCTGGCCGTCGCGTGCGACGTGTTCTGCGAGCCGTCCGTCTTCACGGTGAGCGAGGCGCGCGTCATTCTCGAAGCGGCGCGCCGGCACGGGTTGGGGGTGAAGCTCCACGCCGACGAGCTGGACGGCTCCGGTGGCACGGAGCTGGGCGTCACGCTGGGAGCGCTCTCGGTCGATCACCTCGCGGGGATTTCCGACGCCGGCATCAAGGCCGTGGCGGCGAGCGAGACGGTAGCCGTCCTACTGCCCGCCACCATGGTGTTCCTCGGGAAGCGGCGCCAGGCGCCGGCGCGGCAGCTGGTGGAGGCGGGGGCAGCCGTGGCTCTGGCGACCGACTTCAATCCCGGATCCTCGCCCACCGTGAGCCTGCCATTGGTAACGGTCCTGGGCGTCTCGCAACTTGGCCTGCGTCACGCGGAGGTCGTCATGGCGGTCACGGTGAATGCCGCGGCTGCCTTGGGACTCGCGCGCGACCGGGGTCAACTCGCCCCCGGATTCCGCGCGGACGTCGTTGCGGTTGGCGTATCGGATTGGCGGGAGGTCGCGTACTGGATGGGGGAGAACCTCGTAACCGCCGTCTGGACAGGAGGTTCCGCTTGTCCGGCCTCCCCTGCGTCCGTATCTTTAGGGCTCCATGTCAAAGCTTGAGAAGCAGAAGGACAAGGCCCGGAGCCTCGAGAACAAGGACCCCAAGGCCGCGATCGACGCGTGGCTCGAGGCCCTGAAGTCGCAGGAGGAAGAGGGAGACGCGAACCCGGATCTCTCCATCTTCAACCGCATCGGCGACCTGTATCTCAAGGTCAAGGAGCCCGCTCAGGCCGCGGATTATTACGACCGGGCAGTGGACCGGTACGCCGAGCTCGGCTTCCACAACAACGCCATCGCGATGTGTAACAAAGTGCTGCGCAATGCGCCGGCGCGGCAGACGACCTACCTCAAGCTGGCCAAGCTGTACGCCGCCAAGGGGTTCATGGCGGAGGCCAAGCAGAATTTCATCGAATACGCCGAACGGATGCAGAAAGTCGGCAAGATCCAACAGGCGTTCGCGGCGCTCAAGGAGCTGGCCGACATTTCCCCTGAGAGCGCTCATCTGCGCGAACTGCTGGAGGAGCACCTCCGCATGTACGGCGGGGATGCCGGCCGTCGATCAGTGGGCGGACCCTCTGCCCCGGCCGCCGCCGGGCCGGCCGTCAAGCCATCGGCCAAGGACGACCTTGCCAAGTCAGGAAAGCGGAAGTCGTCGAGCCTGGTGTTTCTCGATGTGGACGAGCCCCCAAAGGGGGCCGCGCGGCCCGCAGCGGCTCCCAGGGCGGCTCCCGCCCCCCCTCCTCCGCCTCCCCCCCCCTCGGAGCCCGAGCCGGAGCCCCAGCCCGAGCCAGCGGTGGAGGGGCTGATCGAGCAGGTCACCCCGGAGGTCGACAATTCGCTCGAGATCGAGTCGACGAGCCTCGTGGAGGGGATCGAGCCGGCGGGCGCGAGCGGGATGCTCGATGGGTTCGAGACAACCAGCGCATCCTTCGGGGATGTGCAGCTGGACCCGGGCGACGTTGCCTCGGTGCGGGAGGAGGTCACGGCCGACGACGTCGCGCCCCTGGCCGAGCTGGAGCCCACGGTCGCGGAAGAGGCGAGCGCGGCGGAAGTGGACCAGGAAGTCGAGCCCCTCGTCGAGTCCGACATCGAGATCGAGTCGCCACCGCCACCCGAGCCACCGCCGCGCGTGAGCCCGGTGGTGCCGAAGCGGCCTGGTGTCGCCCCGCAGCCTCCGGGTCAGAAGAAGTTCGAGCCGCCGCGAGCGGAGCCTGCGAAAGTGAAGCCGGTGGTCCCGAAGCGACCGGCCGAGCCGCCCGCGCCCGCGGCCCGAAAGACGGTCGTCGAGGTGCCCCCGCTCGAGCTCGAGCCCGATTTCGATACGGTCGAAACCGAAGCGGGTCACGGTGTGGACGAACAGCCGCTGGCGACTGAGGAACCTCCAGTGACGCCCTCGGGGCGCCGCTCGGCGGCCATCGACCTGGGGCTGGACGGCGTGGTGAACACGGCGGGCGATCGTGGCTCGCTGGTGTTCGGAAACATCGAGGCCACGCCCGCGAAGCCCACGATCGAGGAGCTGGAAGCGCGGGTGGCCGACGACCCGGATGATCCCGAGGTGCATCAGGCGCTGGGCGAGGCGCTGATCGAGGCGGGGGAGCGCGACCGGGGCGTCGAAGAGCTCGATCACGCCACGACCGGGTTCGAGAATCGCGGCAACCTGCCGCACGCGCAGGACTTGGTGAACGAGATCCTGCGGCTCGATCCGAACAGCGTCCGGCACCGCCAGAAGCAGGTGGAGTTCGCCTTCAAGTCGGGCGACAAGGCGCGACTGATCGAGGCGTACCTGGAGCTGGCGGACACGCTGCTGCGCGGCGATCTGCCCGACAAGGCCCGGGCCGTCTACCAGCGCGTCGCGGAGCACGAGCCGGGGAACGCGCGCGCCGCCGCCGCCCTGTCGATGCTCGCGCCCGTGGCCCCCCCGCCGCCCGCAAAGGGGCCGGCGAAGGTGAGCAAGGGTGACCGCGAGGCCAGGACCCCGGCGCGCGATGCGAAGCTGAAGGTGCGCGATGAGCCCACTGATTCCGGTGAATTCGTGGACCTGAGCGCGATGGTGCTGGACGACCAGCTGCCGGCGCGTGACACCCGGATGAAGGTGGCCGACGAGGAGCCGACGGGCGACGAGGAACAGGATTTCCACGACATGCTGCAGCGGTTCAAGCAGGGGATCGACGAGAACATCGACGAGGGCGACTTCCAGTCGCACTATGACCTCGGCGTGGCCTTCAAGGAAATGGGACTGCTCGACGAGGCGATTGCCGAGCTCCAGAAGGCGCTGCGCTCTTCGGAAGGCAAGCTGCGGAGCTCGGAGGCGCTGGGCGTCTGCTTCGTGGAGAAGGGCGCCTACGTCGTGGCGGAGTCGATCCTGCGCCGCGCGCTCGAGCTGCCGGCGGCGGGCGACGACGAGCGGCTCGGGATCCTCTACTGGCTGGGGCGAGCGCTGGAAGAGCAGGGGAAACGCGTCGAGGCACGCGAGCTGTACGGCCGGGTGTTCGCCGTGGACATCCGGTTCAAGGACGTGGGCGCGCGCGCCAAGGCGCTCGCCAAGGCGAAGTGACATGAGCCAGCAACTGGCCCGGGCCACTCTGCGCGACATCCAGCGTCCCGTGGCGGACGAACTCGCGCACGTGGCGGCCGAGCTGCGGCGCATCGTCGCGGCGGACTTTCCGATCATCGCCGAGGCCAATGAGCATCTACTGCTCATGAAGGGAAAGCTGTTCCGCCCCACGCTGCTGCTGCTCGCCGCTCAGGCGAGCGGCGCGGTGGAGCCGCGGGCCGTGACGCTGGCGGCGGTCGTGGAGCTGATCCACCTCGCCACCCTCGTGCACGACGACTCCGTCGATCACTCAGTGCTGCGGCGCGGCATGCCGACGATCAACGCGCTGTTCTCCCACCAGGTCGCGGTGATCATGGGGGATTACCTCTACTCGCGCGCGATCATCGAGCTGGTTCGCCTGGAGGACCTGGAGCCGTTGCGGGTATTCGCGCGCGTCACCAACGAAATGACGGTCGGGGAGATGCGGCAGCTCGCAGCGCACGACAAGCTCTCCTACGGCGAGGCCGAGTACGATCAGCTGATCCAGGCCAAGACGGCGTCGCTGCTGTCGGGCGCGTGCGAAGTGGGGGCGTTGCGCGCTCCCGCCGGCTACCGCGAGGCGCTCGCGCGCTTTGGCCAGCGGCTGGGCATGGCGTTCCAGATCGCCGACGATTTGCTCGATTACACGGCGGCGGAGGCGGTGACGGGGAAGCCCTCGGGGCTCGATCTCAAGGAGCACAAGGTGACGCTACCGCTCATCGCAGCGCTGGGCGACATGGAGCCGGGCGACCGCCGGCTGGTGGGTGAGCTGATGGCCACGCCCGAGCCGCCCGACGCCCTGGTGGGCGACGTGATCCGGCGGGTCGCGGCGACGGGGGGGCTGGACTACGCCCGACGCCGGGCGCTGGAGCTGGCGCAGCAGGCAGAGGCGGAGCTCGAGGTGCTGCCGCCGTCGCCGGCGCGCGACGCGCTCCGCGACAGCATCGCGTACGCCATCGAGCGGCGCAGCTGACGTGGCGCAAGGCCCGCGCAGGCCGCTATTTTACGTTGGAGTGCTGGCCACCGGCTTCGTGGTGGGGGGCTTCCTCCACTCGCTGCTGCGGCGGTTTCTCCCGCAAGGGCCGGCGCGCGACATCTTCACCTGGGCGGTGACACCGACGCTGGGACCGGTCCACATGGACCTCCTCGTGGTGTCGATCACGCTCGGGCCGATCGGGTTCGACGTGTCGCTGCTCGCGCTCGCGGGCGTGGCGGTCGCGTACTACGTGGCCCGGTCGATCTTCTGAGGCGAGGCGCATATGTTCGGGGACCTGTCGTTCAGCCACATCCTGATCCTGTTGCTCGTGCTCGTGCTGGTGTTCGGGGCGAAGCGGATCCCGGAGATCGGCTCCTCTCTGGGACAGGGGATCAAGGAGTTCAAGCGGAGCCTGAGCGACGCGACGCGCGACGATCAATCGACGCGCAACGTGCAGCCGCCAGCGACCTCCGGGTCGGTTCCTTCCTCCAGCGGTGATCCGAAGCGGCTGAGCGACTAGGTCTCGCCCGCGGCCGCCGCGGGCCGGAAGATCTCGTTGCGGCGGTCCACGATGCTCGCCTTCGCGCGCAAGGCCGCGAGGTACTGCTGAATGCGCGCCTGCTCGATCGGCCGCATGAGCGCCTCACGCTGGCGATCGCGCTGTTTCAGCCAGGCCGCTGAGTCGGGCTTGGTCCGGGCGATCCCCTGCAACAAAAAGAATCCGGTTTCCCCGCTGATCAGCGGGGAGCGCTCGCCGGGCCGCAGGCCGAACGCCGCGCCCAGCACCAGCGGGTTGCGGGTGAGCTCCGGTCCCGCGGTCACCCGCGTGAACGGCCCCTCTTTTTCCACCCGGAGCCCGCGTGCGCGGCCCGCGGCGGTCAGGTCCGTCGCGTCCTTCAGCTCGCCCGCCACCTGCTCGGCCCGCTGTCGCGCCACGGTCTTCTTTTTCTCGTGGCGCACGTCGTCGAGCACGCGGCCGCGCACCTGCGCGAGAGGCGGGACGCCGGCCGCCTCGAGGGAGTCCAGCCGGAACACGTAGCTCGCCCGCGGGCCGTCGATCACCGGACTGGTTTCGCCGGGCCGGGCCTCGAACGCCCAGACGCTGGCGTCGGGCACGGCGCCGTCCGGTAAGATCATCCGGTCACCCTGCACGAGCTTGGGCGCGCGCGCCAGGGGGAAATGGAGCGCCCGGGCGGCGCTGTCGAGCCGGGAGCCATCGGTCTGGTCGGCCGCCTGCCGGTCGAGCGAGTCGGTGCGGGCGTCCAGCGCGTCGAGATGCTTGCCCTGCGGGACGATCGCGACGAGGATGTGACGCACGTGCACCGAGTCGCCCTTCGCTGCGTCGATGCGAATCAGATGGTAGCCAAAACTCGACAGCACCGGCTGGCTGACCGCGCCGACCGCGAGGCCGCGCAGGCCCGCCAGAAACTTGGGGTCAAACCCGGACTGGGTGCGGGTGATCCAGCCGAGGTCGCCGCCGCGGGCACCGGTGCTCGAGTCCGTCGACTCCTTCTTTGCGACGTCCGCGAAGCTCGTCTTGGCGCTCGCGATCTCCGCCCGCAACGCGCGCACATGGGCGAGCGCCACGGCCGTGTCGGCCGCGTCGGCGACCCGCGGCTGCGCGACGTAGCTGAGCCACGCTGCCGCCGGCCGCTTGAAGTCGTCCTTGTGGGCGTCGTAATAGCGCTGCAGCTCGGCGTCGGACACCGGCGCCAGCGAATCCGGCACGTCCTCGGGGCGCACGGCCAGCAGTGCCACGGTGACCGACTCGCGCTGGTCGCGCCAGATCCGCCACAGCTTGGCGTCGGAGACGTACACGTCGGCCGTGAGATACTCCTGCAGCTTGCGCTGCGGGAGGTACTCGCGATACAGCTGCTCAATCTGGTTCTGGAATTCGGGACCGGCGGTAGTGAGGTAGCGCTGCCACTTCGTGATGTCGAACTGGCCGTTGGTCTGGAACGTCGCCTCCTGCAGCACCTGAGAAATGAGCTGCGGGGGCGGCCCGCTCCGGGCCGCTTCGATGATCTCTTGGTCGGAGACGCCGATCCCGAGCCGGCGATACACGCGGTCGAGCAGGATGTTGTGGATGAACTGATCGGCGACCTGGTTCTGGATCTGTTGCTCGTCTTCGCGCGTGAGTCGACCGCCTCCCTGCTGGCGGCGATATTGCTCCAACGCAGCCTGGTATTGCTGCTGGAACGGCTGCGATCGCACGACCTCGCCGTTGACCTTGAGGACCACGTCCTTGCCGCCGGCCAGCAGGTCCTGGACCTGCCCGTATGCCATCCATCCGATGAAGGTGACGGCGACGATCCAGAACACGGGCTTGGTGATTTCGCGCATCGCGCGCATCATAGGCTGCCGACTCCGGACGAGAGCGGGGGGCGAAGGGGCATAAGTCTAAGAACGACAACGTGAAATCTCAAGCGACCTGATGCGTTTCCGATTGACAGCGCGACCGAGCAAACACTATCTTCGTCCAATTCTCCCAATCACTTAGGCCGTGGCCTACACCAGCGAAATCGAAAAGCTCGAAAAGCGCTGGGCCGAGAACCCCAAGGGACGCAATTTCGCGCCCCTGGCGGATGCCTATCGTAAAGCAGGGGAACTAGATAGGGCCATCGAGCTGTGCACGGCCGGCCTCAAGCTCCACCCTGATTACGTCAGCGCCCACATCGTGTTCGCCCGCTGTCTGATGGACCAGAAAAACGATGCCGGCGCTTCGGACGTGTTCCGCAAGGTGCTCGCACTCGACCCCGAGAATGTGCTGGCCCTGAAGATTCTGGCCGAACTGGCCGAGCGGGGTGGCCGCTTCGACGAGGCCGTGGACTGGCTCACCCGGCTGCTCGCGGCGGACCCGATGAACGGCGACGCTGCCGAGTCGCTGGCTCGGGCCAGGGGCAAAGCGGCGCAGGGCGGAGCGAAGCCGGCGGCGACCGAGCCGATCGCCCGGCTCGTCCCAGAGCCGGCATTCACGCGAGCCCCCGCTCGGGCAGCGCCGCCCGCGCCCCCTCCACCACCCGCTCCGCCGCCTCCTTCCCCTCCAGCTCCCCGGCCCCAGGCCGACCTGTTGGTGGAGCACGCGTCAGAAGGAGCCGTTGCGCCGGATGTCTCGACGCAGAGTCCGGCGTCGGGTATCGAGACGTTCGACGGCACGATCAACTTCGATTCGGCGGCGCATGTGGCGGCACGGGCCGAGGGGCTCGAGGTCCAGGAGGAAGTGGAGCTCAAGCCGCAGGATCTCGTGGTGGAGGGGCTCGCGCACACGCAATTCGAGAGCGGCCAGTTCGCGATCCCCGCGGCGCGCGAATCCGACGATGCCCTCCCGGTGGTGGACCTGCCGTTGATCATGCCGGACGACGTGTCGGCGATCGCGTCGACTTCACCACTGCACGCGCCCCCCCCGCCCGCCCCGGCCCCCCTCCGTCCACTGCCTCCACCTCCGCCGCCCGCTCCGGCGGCGGTCGCTCTGGCGGACGACGACGGTGCCGCGGATACCGCCGCGTTGTCGCGCGCCGAGCCGGTGCTCACCGAGACGATGGCGGAGCTGTACCTGCGCCAAGGTCATCAGGAGGACGCGCTGCGCGTGTATCAGGCGCTACTGGCGCAACGGCCCGGGGATGCGCGCTTGCGGGCGCGCGTCAATCGTTTGCTCTCCGGCGATGCCACCGATGCCAGTCGGGCGACCGGAGAATCAGTGCAGGCGTTTCTGCGTCGGATTCTGGCGGGACGCCCGGCGCAGCGGGACGAAGTGGTCCCGGTGCCTGAGGAGCCGCCCGCTCCCTACGTCCCACCCGTGGCCGCGGAGCCGAGTGGCTCGCCGCTCGACGGCGCCTTCTCGATCGCACCACTGGAGCCCGAAGTCGCGCCCGAGATCATCGCGCCCGGTGAGGCCACGCGTCCGGCGGCGGACGGCATCTCGCTCGATGCCGTGTTCGGCGAGGAGACGCCGCGGACGAGCATGCCGGTCGTGGAACCTCCGCTCCCGGTAGCGACGCCGGAGCCGGTGCCGGCTCCCCCGCCCGGCTCGCCACCGTCCGGCGGTTTTTCATTCGATCAGTTTTTCAGCCCGCCCGCCTCTGCATCCCCGTCCCAGCCCCCGGCTACCCCGGGGGTAACCTCGCCGGCCGACGCCGCTGCTCCGAAGGGCTCGGGGCGCAGCTCGGGTGCCAAGGCCCGGCCACTCCAGGAGAACGAAGGCGACCTCGATCAGTTCCAGGCCTGGCTGCGGGGTCTCAAGTCCTAGTGCGCATCGCCGTGCTGAACGGCCCGAATTTGAATCTGCTGGGAGAGCGCGAGCCGGAGCTGTACGGGCGGACCACTCTCACGGAGATCGAGGCGCGGACGCGCGAGCAGGGGCGGGCGCTGGGCGTGGACGTGTCGTGGACGCAGACGAACCACGAAGGGGAGCTGGTGGACGCGATCCAGCGGCTCAAGGGAAGCGCCGACGGACTGGTGATCAACGCCGCGGCCTTCACCCACACCAGTCTCGCGGTGCGCGATGCGCTGCTCGCGGTGCGGGTGCCGTTCGTCGAGGTGCATCTGTCCAATGTGTTCGCTCGCGAGCCCGAGCGTCGTCGCTCGCTGCTCGCCGACGCGGCGGTCGGGGTGGTGACGGGGTTCGGAGCGGACAGTTATCGGCTGGGACTCGAGGGCCTGGTCGGCTACCTCCAGGCCCGTCATGGCGCCTGACCGGCGGCGCACGCGGCAAGAAGCGCTCGTGCGAGCGCTCGAGGCGGAAGGGTTGGACGGCTTGCTCGTCGCCTCGCGGGCCAACATTCGCTATTTGACCGGGTTTTCGGGCTCCGCCGCGCTGGTCGCCGTCACGCGCGGTGACGTCTTGCTGGTGACCGACTTCCGCTACGACGAGCAGGCGCGCGTCGAAGCCGGAGCAGTGGCGCGAGTGGAGGTGGAGGGCACGAGCGTGTGGGAGCGGTTCTTCAAGGAGCTCCCCACGCTCGGTCCGTTGAGCGAAATCGGCTACGAGGCGCACGTGCTCTCAGTGCACGACGCGCACCGGTTCGCCGAGGCCGGCAAAGCGTGGCGCTGGCGACCAGTGACGGAGCTGGTGGAGCAGCTGCGGACGGCGAAGGACGAGGTCGAGGTCGCGGCTATCCGCAGCGCGGCCCGGCTGGCCGGCGAGGCCCTGCGGCGCACCCTCGGTCAGGTGCGCTCGGGCATGACGGAATTGGCCATCGCCGGCGTGTTGGAGGGCGCCCTGCGGCAGCTGGGGAGCGAGGGACACCCGTTTGCCACGATCGTGGCCTCGGGACCGCGCAGCGCGCTGCCGCACGCGCGCTCGAGCGCGCGCGCCGTCGCCACGGGCGAATGGCTGCTGCTCGATTTCGGCGCGCAAGTGGATGGCTATTGCGCCGACATCACGCGCACGGTCGTGGTGGGGGCGCGGGCGAGCGAGCGTCAGCGCGCCCTGTACGACGTGGTGCACGACGCGCAGCGACGCGCTCGCGAGGGCTTGCGAGCAGGAATGAGCGGGCGCGACGCGGACGCGCTGGCGCGCGAGCCCATCGCCGCACGGGGCTTGGGCGAGGCGTTCGGCCACTCGCTGGGACATGGGTTGGGGCTCGAGGTGCACGAAGCGCCGCGGCTGTCGAAAACCAACGCGGAGCCGCTCCCCGGCGGCGCCGTCGTGACGGTAGAGCCTGGCGTGTACCTGGCCGGGGAGGGCGGCGTGCGCATCGAGGACGACGTGCACCTGCCGCCGGACGGCGGCGCCGCGGAGCTCCTGTCCGACGGGCTGACGGACCTCGTAGAGCTCGTGTAACTTAGGACGCCATGAACCTCGACATCATCTCGCAATTGGTGAAGATCCTGAAGGAGGCGCCGGAGCTGGGCGCCATCGAAGTCCGTCGGGGTTTGTTCGGGACCTGGTCCACGGTGCGGGTGTCGAAGGCCGGGCACACAACGAACGCGGGGAGCGACCATGTGCTGGTGGCGCAGCCCCCGCCGGTGGCGGAAGCCGCGGCCCCATCAGCAGCAGCCCAGCGCGCGCCCGCTGCTCCGGGGGCTGCGGCCACTCTCCCCCCCCCGCCGGCGTCCCACCTCCTGGAGATCAAGTCCCCGATGGTGGGGACATATTATTCCGCGCCCGAGCCAGGGGCGGACCCGTACGTGAAGGCGGGGACCCGGGTGGCGCCGGGGCAGGTGGTGTGCATCATCGAAGCGATGAAGATCATGAACGAAATCGAGTCCGAGGTCGCCGGGGTTATCCGGGAAGTGCTGGTGGAGAACGCCCAGCCCGTCGAGTTCGGCCAAGCCCTTTTCCGAGTCGATCCCCATGCCTGAAGCCCCGCAGACCAGCCAGGCGACCTTCAACTTCAAGGCCGCGATCACGCTGATGGTCCAGCGCAACGCGTCAGACCTGCTGCTGAAGGTGGGGCGGCCGGCGACCATCCGGGTGAACGGCGAGCTGATCGCGCTCGACTCGGCGCCGCTCAAGCCGGAAGAGCTGAAGTCGCTGGCCGAGCAGATCATGACCCCGCGCCAGGTCAAGGAATTCGCCGAGCACAAGGAGGCGGACTTCGCGATCGGCGTGCCCGGCGTGGGGCGGTTCCGCACGAACGTGTATCAGCAGCGCGGCACCGTCGCCTTCGCCTTCCGGGCGATTCCCTATGAAGTGAAGACGATCCGCGACCTGAACCTTCCGGGCGTGCTCGAAGAGATCGGGCTGCGCCCGCGGGGCCTGGTGCTGGTGACGGGCGTGACGGGCTCGGGCAAGTCCACGGCGCTGGCGGCGATGATCAATCACATCAACGCCAACCGGCGCGTGAACATCATCACCATCGAGGACCCGATCGAGTTCCTGCACCGCGACAATCTGTCGAACATCTCGCAGCGCGAAGTCGGGAACGACACGCTGTCGTTCAACGCGGCGCTGCGTCACGTGCTGCGGCAGGCGCCCGACGTGATCCTGATCGGCGAGATCCGCGACATGGAGACGCTCGACACGGCGCTCAAAGCGGCCGACACCGGGCACCTGGTGTTCTCGACGCTCCACACCACGGATGCGACGCAGACCATCAACCGCGTGATCTCGTTCTTCCCGCCGCACCAGCATGACGAGGTGCGTCACCTGTTGTCGACCGCGCTGCAGGCGATCGTGTCGCTGCGGCTGGTGCCGCGCAAAGATGGCAAGGGGCGGGTGCCGGCGGCGGAGGTGCTGATCAACACGGCGGCGGTGCAGGAGAACATGCGTGATCTGACCAAGTCGCTCTCCATTCCGGATCTGATCGCCCAGGGCTCGGTGCAGTACGGGATGCAGAGCTTCGACCAGTCGCTGTTCTACTGGTACCAGCAGGGCGTGGTCAGCTACGAGAGTGCGATCTTCTACGCCACGAACCCGAGCGAGTTCGCGCTGAAGGTGTCGGGGGTCGACTCGGGGGAGAGCCAGTCGTTCGGCGGCACCACGGCCGCGGCCGGCCTGCGCGGCGACATCACGCCTTAGATGTTCAAGAAGGTGCTGATCGCCAACCGCGGGGAGATCGCCCTGCGGGTGATCCGTGCGTGCAAGGAGCTGGCCATCTCGACGGTCGCGGTCTACTCGGAGGCCGACCGCGACAGCCTGCACACGCGGTTCGCGGACGACGACGTGTGCATCGGCCGCGCCCCCTCGCGCGACAGCTACCTGAATATCCCCCGCATCATCGCGGCCGCGGAGATCACGGGCGCTGACGCCTTGCATCCCGGCTACGGCTTCCTGGCCGAGAACGCCGAATTCGCCGACATCGTGCGCACCTCCAACATCACCTTCGTCGGCCCGACGGGCGATCAGATCCGCCAAATGGGCGACAAAGCGGCGGCCCGCAAGCTCGCCCAGAAGCTCAAGGTGCCGACCGTCCCCGGCTCGCCCGGACCGGTGGAGGACGCGGACACCGGGGCGAAGATCGCCGAGAAGATCGGGTTTCCCGTGATCATCAAGGCGGCGGCGGGTGGGGGCGGGAAGGGGATGCGCGTGGCGCAGGACGGGGAGCAGTTTCCGCAGGCGTTCTCCCTGGCCAAGCAGGAGGCGCTCGCCGCGTTCGGCTCGGACGAGGTGTACCTCGAGAAGTATCTCGCCCGGCCGCGCCACATCGAGATCCAGATCATGGGCGACACGCACGGGCGCATCATGCACCTGTGCGAGCGCGATTGCTCGGTGCAGCGACGCCACCAGAAGCTCGTCGAGGAGGCGCCCAGCCCCGCGGTGGATGCGACGCTGCGCCAGGACATCGGCGACGCCGCGGTACGGCTCGCCAGCGCCATCGCCTACGTGGGTGCCGGCACGATCGAGTTTCTGCTCGACGAGGACGGCTCCTTCTATTTCATGGAGATGAACACCCGGATTCAGGTCGAGCACCCGGTGACCGAGATGTGCACCAACTTCGACCTGGTGAAGGAGCAGATCCGCGTCGCGGCGGGGGAGCCGCTGTCGCTCGTCATGAACGGCAACCGGCTGCGCGGCCACGCCATCGAGTGCCGGGTGAACGCGGAGGATCCGGCCCGCAACTTCCAGCCGAGCCCCGGCACGATCACTGCCTACCATCCCCCGGGCGGGCCGGGCGTGCGGGTGGACACCCACATTTACGCGGGCTACACAGTGCCGCCGTTCTACGACTCGCTGCTCGCCAAGGTGATCGTGCACGGCAACACGCGGGCCGAGGCGCTGGCGCGCATGCGTCAGGCGCTGGACTCCTTTATCATTGAAGGCGTGACCACGACCATTCCGTTTCTCGGTCGCGTCATGCGGCACCCGGACTTCGTCGCGGGCAAGGTGGACACCAAGTTTCTCGAGCGCGAGCCTCAGCTGCTCCAGCCACCGGCATGAAGATCGACGTCCATTTCACACCACTCGGAGTCGGCGAGCTCGCCGGCCGCGGGGTGGTCGTCGTGGATGTGCTGCGAGCGACGACGACCATCGTCACGGCGCTGGCGAACGGGGCGAAAGCGGTGATCCCGGCGGCCACCTCCGAGGAAGCCGTGCGCCTCGCGTCCAACCTCGAGAAAGACGGCGTGTTGCTCGCCGGGGAGCGCCGCTGCGTCAAGATCGAGGGGTTCGCCCTGGGCAACTCACCGCGCGAAATGGAGCCCGCGGCCGTGGCCGGCAAGACCGTGGTCCTCGCCACCACCAACGGGACGCCCGCGCTGGTTGCCGCGCAGGGCGGCGACCCGGTCCTGGTCGGGGCCCCGGTGAACTTCAAGGCCCTGGTCGAGCGTGCCCGCGCCGTCCTCGCCGAGCGGCGGGACCTGGTGATCCTGTGCGCCGGCCGGGAAAAGCAGTTCGCTATCGAAGACGCCTACATGGCGGGTCGTCTGGTGAAGGCCGTCAAGAAAGGGCTCCGCAAGCTCGAGCTGAACGACGCCGCCCGCGTGGCGCTCGGCCTCACCGGGGAGCTCGAGGGATGGAAGGAAGCGCTGGAGGACTCCGAGGCGGCACGCCAGCTCGCCGAGGTGGACCTGGCGGAGGACGTCGACTTCGCGGCGCGCGCCGACCGCTTCGGCGTGGTCCCCACCTACGCGGATCGCCGCATCACATGAATGTGAAGGCGCGCCAGGAGCTGATTGGCATCGGCGCCCTCGTGATCGGGCTGTTCCTCGGACTCACCCTGCTGCGACTCCCGATCACCGGGACGTGGGGCGAGCAAATCGGCTCGCGGTTGTGGCGCGAGCTGGGCGTGGGCTCGGTGCTGCTGCCGCTCCTGGGGGTGGGCTGGGCGCTCGCGGCGTTCGAACGGCTGGGGAGCCGGTCGGCAGGCCGGGCGGCGGCACTGGGCGCCGGCGTGGTCGTGTTGCTGCCGTACGGGATCGGCACGGTCACCGTCATGGGACACACGCAGAAGCTGGTCGGCGTCGTGCCCGGCATGCTGGCGCTGGGCGTCCACCAGGCGGTCGGGACCGCGGGCGGCGTCCTCGTCGGTCTGTTTGCGCTGTCCGCGCTCGGTATCCTGACGGTAGGGTGGCACCCCCTGGTCGTGTTGCGACAGCGGGGTTCGGGCCTCGGGGCTCGGGCCTCGGGGGAACCGACCAAACCAAAGGGTGTGCCCCGGGCTGTCGTCTCCGACGCCTCCCCTCCCCCTCCCCCGCCCGCGACCGTTACTCGCGCCAAGCCACCGAAGTTGAAACGGAGCGGCCCGATCCCCGAGCCCCGAGCCCCGAGCCCCGGTCGTCTCACCCCCCCCATCGACCTCCTGAACCCCGCGCCGCCTGAGGACGGCGAGGCCGGCGTGGTCCAGATCGAGCAGATGGGCCAGAAGCTGATCGAGACGCTCCAGACATTTCGCGTCGAGGGTTCGATCTTGGGCCGCACGGTCGGCCCGGTGGTGACGCAGTACGAGGTGGCTCCGGGGCCCGGTGTGAAGGTGGGGCGGATCGCGGCCCTGGCCGACGATCTGGCGCTCGCGATGCGCGCGCCATCGCTGCGCATCGTGGCGCCGATTCCCGGCAAGGCCGCCGTGGGGATCGAGGTCCCGAACCCGATTCCCCGGATGGTGCATGTGCGCGAGCTGATCGAGGGGGCGGACTACCAGCGCGCGAGCCGCGTGCTGCCGGTGGCCCTCGGCAAGAACCTCGAGGGCGACGCGGTGGTCGCGGACCTCGCGAAAATGCCGCACCTGCTGATCGCCGGCGCCACCGGGTCGGGCAAGTCGGTGTGCATCAACACGATCATCACGAGCCTGATCTACACGCATCCGCCCGAGGCGCTCAAGCTCCTGATGATCGACCCCAAGATGGTCGAGCTGTCGATGTATGCGGCATTGCCACACCTCGGTCTGCCGGTGGTGACCAATCATCACAAAGCGGCGAGCGTGTTGAAATGGGCCGTGTGGGAGATGGAGCGGCGCTACCGCCTGCTGCACGCGAATCATGCCCGCAACATCGTGGACTTCAACAAGAAGGTCGAGGAGAAGAAGCCGCTCAAGGGCCCGCGTGAGACGCTGGCGACGCAGGCGGGGATCCAGCGCGAGCTGCCGTTCGACGCGGAGTACGCCGACGGGATCGTGCCGTACATCGTGCTGATCGTGGACGAGCTCGCGGACCTCATGCTCACCGTCCAGGGAGAGATCGAGACGCCGCTCGCCACCCTGGCGCAAAAGGCGCGGGCGATCGGGATCCATCTGGTGCTCGCGACCCAGCGTCCCTCGGTGAACGTCATCACGGGCCTCATCAAGGCGAATTTCCCCTGCCGTATCGCGTTCCGCGTGTCGGCGAAGGTCGACAGCCGCACCATCCTCGATCAGAACGGGGCGGAGACGATGCTCGGCAACGGCGACATGCTGTTCCTGCCGCCCGGCAAGAGTGAGCTGCTGCGCGTGCAGGGCGCCTTCATTTCGACGGAGGAGACCGAGCGGCTCATGGAGTGGTACAAGCAGCACGCGGCGCGCGCGGCCACTCCGACCCCTGCGGGCTCGAGCATCGACGAGCAGGTCACGGCGCTGGAAGAGGCGGAGAAGCAGGGCGACGAGGGCGGCGGGACGGCGGACGCGGGTGGCGGCGAGCGCGATTCGCTGTTTCGGCAGGCTGCCGAGGTGTGCATTCAGAATCAGCTCGGCTCGACGTCGCTGTTACAGCGGCGCATGAGCATCGGCTACGGTCGCGCGGCGCGCATCATCGATCAGCTCGAGCTCGCCGGCGTGCTCGGTCCCGCCAACGGCTCCAAGCCGCGTGACGTGCTCGTGGGTCTCGAAGACCTGGACGACATTTGCGACTGAAACGTCAATACAGCGACCGTGAGTCTTGCGCCGTCGATGCCACGTTTGTAGTATGGCCGCGTGGTTTTCGGGCGGCATCTGTGCTGCGGAGGCCACGACTGTAGCGGCTGCGACATTCGCAGCGCCTCGTAGCCGCAAGATTTCGCTGATCAGAGCAAACCCGTCGAAAGACGGTGACGCAGAGTCACGGGACTACGGCGATCGAGGTCGCTAAGTCAGCCGGGCCGCCAGCGAACTGACCCTTGGGTCTTCGCGGCGGCCCTCGCGTTGTTGGGCCCGGCGCGACCGACCCGATGTCACGGGAAAGGAAGCCGCGCCCTATGCCGTACGGATTCAAGCTTTCGCACCGTCTCTCGCTCACTAAAGCAGCGATCGTCTCCGCCGGCGTGCTCGTCGCCTGCACGACGGACCATTCGCCCACCGCCCTCACCCCTCCCACATCCTCAGTTGTTTCCGCCGCCGGCACGCCGTCAGGCGTCCCGGGGAGTGTCAGCGACCTCGCCATCGCGAGCACGTCCGACACGAGCGTCACCCTGTCGTTGACCGAGGTGGACGACGGGACGGGGCAGCCCGCCAGCTATGACGTGCGCAGTGTTCCCGGGAGCACGATCAGCTGGGGCGGCACGGCGCCGAGCGTGAAGCGTGGGACCTGCGCCACGCCCGTCGCCGGTGTGAAGGTCGGCGCCCAGCGGACCTGCACGGTCCTGGGCCTCGCGGCGAACAGCGCCTACGCTTTTCAACTGGTGGCGTATCGCGGCACGCTGAACCTGAACGCCGTGTTCGGTCCGCTGTCGAACACGACCAGCGGCACCACGGCGTCGGCGCCATCCGGCTCGGGTGTGCCGGGCAGCGTGGCCGACCTCGCGATCGCGGGGACGACGGACAGCAGTGTGACGCTCTCGTTCACGGACGTGAATGACGGCACCGGTCGGGCGGCGAGCTACGATGTGCGCTTCGTGCCTGGCTCGAGCCTGACGTGGGGGTCCGCGGCGCCCAGCGTGACGCGCGGCTCGTGCGCCACGCCGCTGGCTGGGAAGTCGGTCGGAGCGAAGCGCACGTGCACGGTGCTGGGGCTCACCCCGAGCACGATCTACAGCTTCGAGCTGGTCGCCTATCGGGGCACGTTGAATCTCAACGCCGTGTTCGGCGCCCTGTCGAACGTGGCCACGGGCGTGACGGCCGCGAGCACGCCCGTGCCGGTGGCCAGCGTGAGCGTGAGCCCCGCCACGGCCAGCGTTGCGGCCGGGAGCACATTGCAACTGACGGCCACGCCGAGGGATGCAAACGGCAACGCCGTGAGCGGCCGGGCCGTGAGCTGGCAAACGAGCAACAGCGCGGTGGCGACGGTCAGCGCGACGGGGCTCGTCAAGGGCGTCGCGGTCGGGTCGGCGACGATCACGGCCACGAGCGAAGGAAAGAACGGGACCGCGGTCATCACGGTCACGGCGCCGCCCCCGCCCGGCGGCTCGCAATTCGGCCACGTCTTCGTCGTGACGGAGGAGAACACGGACTACGCGGACGTCACGAGCTCGTCCATGCCGTATCTCACCAGCCTGGCGGCGCAGTACGGGCTGGCGACGCAGTACTACGCGAACACCCATCCCTCGATCGGGAACTACTTCGAGATGGCGACCGGCCAGGTCCTGACGAACGACGACGGCTCGTCGACGATCCAGAACGTGCCGAACATCGTGCGCAGCCTGGTCGCGGCCGGGAAGACGTGGAAGTCGTATGCCGAGAACCTCCCCAACGCCTGTTACCTGGGCGGTGACACGGGGAACTACGCGCGCAAGCACAACGTGTTCGCCCTCCTGTCCGACGTGGCGAACGATCCCACGGGCCAGGCGTGCAACATCGTTCCGTTCACGCAATTCAAGACGGACCTGGCGAACGGGACGCTGCCGGCTTTCTCGAACATCGTGCCGAATCTGTGTGATGACGCGCACGACTGTTCGCTGGGCAACGCGGACAGCTGGCTGCGGACGAACATCGCGCCACTGCTCGCGAGCCCCGTGTTCCAGAAGGATGGACTGCTGATCATCACGTTCGACGAGTCGGGCGGGGACAACTCGCTCGGCGGTGGCCGGGTGTACTGGGTGGCGATCAGCCCGAAGTCGAAGCGGGGCTACCAGTCGACGACCACGTATCAGCATCCGAGCACGCTGCGGCTCATCCTCCAGGGGCTGGGCGCGAAGGTATTCCCCGGCGCGGCGGCATCGGCGCCGGACATGAGCGAGTTCTTCACTCCTTGACGGAGCAGACGCCATGACCTTCAAACACAAGCTGGCGGCTCGTCTGGCGCTGATGAAGGATCGCGGGGCGGTGCTCACCGCCGCGGCGCTGGTCGCCGCGGTGGTGAGCGGTTGTGAACGCCCGGTGTCCGTCACGGCGCCGGTGCAGGGCCTCACCCAGTTTCTCATCGCTCCGCAAGCCGTCACGCTGCAGCAGAACCAGACGCAGGACTTCACCGCCGTGGGCCTCACCGCCCAGGGCGACACGGCCGCTATTGCCGTGGCGTGGAGCACGACCGGCGGCGCCATCGACTCGAGCAGCAAGGGCGGCCGTCACTACGGCCATTATCACGCCACGACGTGCGGCGACTATGCGGTCACGGCGACGAGCAACCCCGGTGCGATGCAGGCAGTGGCGAGCGTCAGCGTTCTGTGCCCCGGCGCTGTTCCCGTCGGTGCCGTGGTGGTCACTCCCCCCACCGCCAGCCTGATCGTGGGGAGCACGGTTCAATTCAGCGCGGTCGTCCTGGATACGGCGGGGAATGCGCTGAGCGGACGGAGCGTCACGTGGACGAGCAGTAACACGGGAATAGCGAGCGTAAGCGCGGCAGGGCTCGTGACCGGCGTGAGTGCGGGGAGCGCCACGCTCTCGGCGACGAGCGGCGGGAAGAGCGGCACGGCGACGGTGACGGTGACGCCGGTCCCGGTGGCCGCTGTGAGCGTGACGCCGGCGACCGCCACGCTGGCGGTGGGCGGCACCGTGCAGCTCACGGCGACGCCGCAGGACTCGGCGGGGAATCCACTCAGCGCCCGGACGGTCGCGTGGAGCACCAGCAGTAGTGGCGTGGCGACGGTCAGCACGAGCGGGCTCGTGACGGGAATCGCCGCCGGCTCGGCGACGATCACCGCGACGAGCGGGGGGAAGAGCGGCACCGCGACAGTGACGGTGTCGCTCGTGCCAGTGGCGACGGTGAGCGTAACGCCGGCGGCCGCCACGGTGGCGGTGGGCGGTACGGTGCAACTCGCCGCGACGCCACGGGACTCCGCGGGAAATCCACTCAGCGCCCGGACCGTCACGTGGAGCACCAGCAGTAGTGGCGTGGCGACGGTCAGCACGAGCGGGCTCGTGACGGGAATCGCCGCCGGCTCGGCGACGATCACGGCGACGAGCGGCGGCAAGAGCGGCACGGCGGCCATCACGGTGACCGCGCCGACGGGGGGAAGCGGTTGCCAAAGCGCTTGCTGGTACGTGGACGCCACGGCCGGCAATGACGCGAATCCGGGGACGAGCGCCGCACCGTGGCGCACCATCCAGCATGCGGCCGATGTCATGAATCCGGGGGACACCGTCATTGTGAACGACGGGGTCTACACGGGCGGCACGAGTGTCGTGACGATCAGCCGCAGCGGCAGCGCGAGCGCCTGGTTCGTGTTCCGCGCCGCCCATCGCTGGGGGGCCGTGATCGACGGCCAGAACAACAGCTCGACGATGGGATTCAACATCAGCAGTAACTACGTGCACGTCGAAGGCTTCGAGGTGCGCAACACGAGTCGCTACGGCTTCGAGGTCTATGGCGGATCGGAAACCGCGGCCGGGAACCACGACGTCGACCTGGTGCAGAACCACATCCATGACATCGGCCATGTGTGCACCGATGATGTCGGGGGCCGCGTCGGCGTCGACGCCTACACCGATAATCTCACTATCGAGCGCAACGTCATCCACGACGTAGGCCGGTTCGGGCCGGGCGAGCAGGGCTGCAGTCCCGCCACGACCGCCTGGCAGAACCACGATCACGGCATCTACAACGGCGTGGGGAACAATGTGGTGATCCGGAACAACGTGTTCTACAACTTCACGCATGGCTGGGCGATTCAGCGCTACAGCGGGCCCGGCGCGATTACGAACGGGCTGACGATCGTCAACAATACCTTCGCGTTCCCGAATCCCTGGCGCAACGGCCAGATCATCATCGCCACGGGCACGAACAACCTGACGATCGAGAACAACGTGTTCTACCAGCCTACGGCGTCGGGTGTGTGGTTCGAGACCGGCGGCCTGTCGAACGTGACGGTGTGCAACAATCTCACCTACGGTGGAACGGCGTTCGCGGGCGGGACCGCCAATACAGCGACCGGCAACCTGGATAACACCGATCCGATGTTCATGAGCGCGACCGGACTGGATTTCCGCGTGCAAGCCGGCAGTCCCGCGATCGGCGCGGGCCTGCCCTTGGTCATGGTCACGAATGACTTCACCGGGGCGCAGCGCCCCACCGCCGGCGGGTATACCATCGGCGCGTACGAGTTCAAGTAGCCGAGTAGTTCGAGGGCCGCCTGTGTCGGGTTAGAGACCGGCGGCCCTTTTTGTTGCCTGTGAACCACTTGTAGAAGGAGTGCAACACCATGCCCTATCTCTCTAAGTTGTCTCAGCGGGTCGCGCGGATCCGAACGCGCGCAGTGCTCGTCGGCGCGGCGGCGCTCGTCGCCGCATGCGAGACGAGCGATCTCTCGTCGCTGAACTCACCTGCTCATCCCCGCTTCGCGACCAGCAGCGGTGCGCCCGCCCAGGTCACGGACCTCGCAGTGGCCGCCCTGACCGATACATCCGCGACCCTCACGTTCACCGAAGTGGACGACGGCACCGGCGCTCCGGCGAGCTACGACGTGCGCAGCGTGCCCGGCGGTTCCATCACGTGGGGCGCGGCGGCGCCGAGCGTGAAACTGGGGACGTGTGCCACGCCGGTCGCCGGGACGACCGTTGGCGCAAAGCACAGCTGCAGCGTGCTCGGCCTTGCTCCCGCCACCACCTACAGCTTCCAGCTGGTGTCATACCGCGGGACGTTGCGCGTGAACGCGGTCTTCGGCCCGCTCTCAAACAGCACCAGCGGCACGACGAGCTCCGGCCCGGCGGCACCGTCCGGGGTCCCGGGAGCAGTGACGGACCTGGCGGTCGCCGGCACGAGCGACACGAGCCTGACATTGAGCTTCACCGAAGTGACGGACGGCGGCGGTCACCCCGCCAGCTATGACATCCGCGGCGTGGCGGGCTCGACGCTCACGTGGGGCTCGTCGGCACCGAGCGTCAAACGGGGTACCTGCGCCACGCCGGTGGCGGGAACGACAATCGGGGCGAAGCGGACCTGCACCGTGCTCGGCCTGACGGCGAGTACGACGTACAGTTTCGAGCTCGTCGCGTACCGCGGTACCCTGACCGTCAACGCGGTATTCGGCAGCCTGTCCAATGTCGCCACAGGAACCACGGCCGCGGCAGCGCCCGCGGCGGTCGCGTCCGTGAAGGTGACGCCGGCGACGGGGAGCATCGCCGTCGGAGGCACGCTGCAGTTGACCGCGACGCCGCAGGATTCGGCCGGGCGCGCGCTCAGCGGGCGGACCGTGACCTGGACGAGCAGCAAGAGCAGCATCGCGAGTGTGAGCGGGAGCGGGCTCGTGACCGGTGTCGGCGCCGGGTCAGCGACGATCACGGCGGCGAGCGGCGGCAAGAGCGGGACGGCGGCCATCACGGTCAGCGCCGCGCCCCCCCCTCCGCCGCCCCCGCCCCCACCTCCGTCGGGCACGTGCGGGGGGAGCGCTTGCCGGTATGTGGATGGGCACGCGGGCAATGACGCGAATCCGGGGACGGGCAACGCTCCCTGGCGCACCATCCAGCACGCGGCCGACGTGATGAACCCGGGCGACACTGTGGTCGTGAACGACGGGGTCTACAGCGGCGGCACCAATGTCGTGACCGTCGGCAGGAGTGGCACCGCGAGCGCCTGGCTCGTGCTGCGCGCGGCGCACCGCTGGGGAGCCGTGATCGACGGCCGGAGCAACAGCTCGGACGTGGGCATCGAAATCAACGGTAACTACATCCGGGTGGAGGGCTTCGAGGTGCGCAACACGAGCCGCTACGGCATCGACGCGTACAGTGGTCACGACATCGCCGTCGTGGGGAACCACGTGCACGATGTCGGTCACGTGTGCACCGATGACGTAGGCGGGCGCGTGGGCATCGATGCGTACGCGCGCAACCTGACCATCGAGCGCAACCTCATTCACGATGTCGGCCGGCTGGGTCCCGGCGAACAGGGATGCAGCCCCAGCACGACCGCCTGGCAGAACCACGATCATGGGATCTACCAAGGCAGCGAGTACGCTGGCCAGAGCGACAATCTGGTGATCCGCAACAACGTGTTCTACCACTTCACGCACGGGTGGGCGGTCCAGCGTTACGAAGGCAGTGGCACCATCGTGAACGGCCTGAGCATCGTGAACAACACGTTCGTGGGCGCGAATCCGTGGCGGGACGGGCAGATCATCATCGCCACGGGCGTGAACAACCTCGTGATCGCGAACAATATCTTCTACCAGCCGACGACCGCCGGCGTGTGGTTCGACACAGGTGGCTTGAGCAACGTGACCGTGTCCGACAACCTCTCGTTCGGGGCGGCGGTGAGCGAAGGACTGTCCGGCATGACCGCCGTGGGGAACCTCGTCAATGCGGATCCCCGCTTCGTGAGCACCTCCGGCCTGGACTTCCACGTCCAGTCCGGCAGCCCGGCGATCGGTGCCGGGATGACGCTCTCGAGCGTGCCGAATGACTTTGACGGCATCCTGCGGAGCGGCGCATTTACCATCGGCGCGTACCAGTTTCATTGATGTAAGGTCGTAACCGCCAGTCCGGGAGGCGCGGGGAAACCCGCACCTTCTGGGCTGGTGTGGAACGCGCGCCACACGCTCCCGCGGCGCGTGGAGAGGCGGCGACGGGCATAGTTCTTGACCCTCCTCCCGGCTCGATGTGTGGCATCGCCGGCATCGTCGGCCTCACGCGTCCCGTGGATGTGGACGCGCTCCAGCGCATGAACGACCGCCAGCAGCACCGCGGGCCGGACGGCGAGGGGTTCCTGCTCGGCTGGCCCCAGCACGGGGACGGCCGTTTCCGCCACGCCTTCCTCCCCCATACCCGGCAGTGGGATCCCAACAGCCCCGTATCGGTCGGCCTGGGACACCGGCGCCTCGCGATCCTCGACCTGTCCGATCGCGGCCTGCAGCCTATGACCGCGGGCGACTCCGACGTCTGGATCGTGTTCAACGGTGAGATCTACAATCACCTGGAGCTGCGTCGCGAGCTCGAGACGCTGGGCCACCAGTTCACGACCCGCACCGACACCGAAGTGCTGCTGCAGGCGTACCGGCACTGGGGCGAGGACTGTCTGGAGCACCTGGACGGGATGTTCGCATTCGCGATCTGGGACGGGCGACGGGCGCGCCTGTTCTGCGCGCGCGATCGGCTTGGGATCAAGCCGTTCTACTATGCGACACCGCCCGGGGCGTTCGTGTTCGCCTCCGAGATCAAGGCCCTGCTCGCCTATCCCGGTCTCGAGGCGAAGGCCGACGACGAAGCGGTCGTCGGATTTCTGGTCCACGCCAACTGCGACTATGGCGAGCGCACCCTGCTCGCGTCCGTGAAGGCGCTGCCACCGGCGCACGCGCTCTCGCTGGACGTGGCGACCGGGGGAGGGGTCGCGCCCCGCCCGTACTGGCGCCTCCAGCCCGGAGACCAGAACGGAGTCCGGGACGGCGACCGGATCGATGCGCTGCGTGACCTGCTTTTCGCCACGGTGCGACGGCACCTGATCAGCGATGTACAGGTGGGGAGCTGTCTCTCCGGCGGGCTCGATTCGTCCACGGTGGTCTCGTTGATCGGCAAGATCTGGCGCGATCAACCGGACGCCGCCCGGGCGTTGGGCGATCGCTTCAACACGTTCACGGCGTGCTATGAGCAGCGGGAGGTGGATGAGCGCGAGTACGCACTGGCCGTGGCGCACGCCGTCGGTGCCAATCCGCACCTGGTGTTCCCGGCGCCGGACGATTTCCTCGAGACGTTCGCGCGCATGGCGTGGCACCAGGACATGCCGTTCGGCGAGATGACGTACTACGCCCAGTGGCGGGTGATGCGCGCGGCGAAGGAAGCCGGCGTCAAAGTCCTGCTCGACGGCCAGGGAGGCGACGAGGTGTTCGGCGGCTACGCCAAGTTCCGCTACGCCTATCTCGCCTCACTGCTGCGCTCGGGCCGATGGGGCGGCCTGGTGCGGGAGCTGGGTGCGACCGTGCTCCAAGGCGACCGGTACGTTCTCAACATTCGCAACGGCTACCGCTACCTGCCTCAAGGGCTGCGCCGGCTGCTCGGTATCGACTCGCTGCTCCGGCGCGCCCTGCGCGGCGACTGGGACCGCGCCGTAGCCGGCGAGAGCACCCCCGCTACGCGGTGGTGGCGCTACGCATCGGGCAACGGCGGGAAGCGGGGAGCGGGCTCCAGCGCGAGCCTGATGCAGCGCATGCAGGTGGACGACATCATGGTCGATACGCTGCCGATGCTGCTGCGCATGGAGGATCGCTCGTCGATGGCGTTCTCGCTCGAGGCACGGGTGCCCTTACTCGACCACCATGTCGTGGAGTGCGGCCTCTCGCTCCCCGATCCTCTGAAGATCCGGACCGGCTGGAGCCAGTTCGCCATCCGTCGGGCGCTCGAGGGGAACATCCCCGACCGGGTACGCGTGCGCAAGACGAAGCTCGGCTTCGCGGTCCCTGGACGGCAGTGGTTGACGCGGGAGCTGCGTCCCCACGTGACCGCCCTCATCGAGGACTCGCTCCGGAGCGAGCGCTACGTCGATCCCGCGGTGCTGCGGCGCTGGTATCGCGCTCCGGCGGGTCCAGAAGGAAACGGTCGCGCGAAGAACGCCGAGGCGTACCTCGGGCTGTTTCGCCTGTTGTCGCTCGAGATGTGGATGCGGGCGTTCAACGTCAGCTAGACCTTCCCGAGTCGACGGCGTCGAGTACCGTTCCCCAGGGCCCGTCGCCGTCACCGCGGTTCAGGTGGACGCGGCGAAACGCCGGATCCTCCGCCGCCACCAGCGCGGCGAGCGCGGGCGCGGGGGCGAACAGCCACGACGACGGGCCGCGCAGAAACCCCGCGCGGCGCAACGCGCGCCGCCACGCCTGGTGGCTCTGATTGGAGATCACCAGGTCGACGCCGCGACGCGCCAACGTGTCGGTGCTCGCGCGGATCACGGCGTCGGCGTGCTCCGGCCCCGCGAAGCAGTCCACGATCGTGCCGACCCGCATGTTCCCGAAATGCTCGCTGTACGCGGGCTGGCCTTCGTGCACCACGGCCCAGCCGATGTCATCGGCTCCCAGGCTGATCCGTAGCCGCGCGAACTCCTGGCCATTCGCGGGATAGGTCGCGTTCAGCGTTGCGGCGCAGCGCCCGCCCACGAACGAGTAGCGGGCCGCATGGGCCCTCCAGAGAGCATCGGTCCACTCACCAAATCGCTCAACTTGCTCGACTCGCAGGGTTGGATCCCGCGTTCCGCGCGCGCCCCCCGCCACCAGGCTCGCGAGCTTGACGCCGAGCCACCCCGCGCCCGTGATGGCCGCAATGTCGAGCAGCAGGCCGGCGCTGCCACCCGCCCGCCGCCGCACGTAGCGGAGCTCGGCGAGGAAGCGCGCCGGGTGGAGCGGCTTGAAGTAAAAGGGGACGATGCTGAGGGGCCACCCCAGGGCCCGGACGAGACGGGCGATCGGTCGATCGCGACCCACCATCCCGACCAGGAAGAGCAGCGGCTCGGTCGCGAGGGCGGACTTGAGCAGCCGGGGTGCCACCGGCGCGAAGCGCGCGTCGATGGTGCCTTCTGAGAGGGGCCAGTAGAAGCTGCCGATGCGGCGTGGTGTGCCACCGACGACCGCGTCCTGTCGCTTCACGACATAGGCGCCGCGCACGGCATCCGCCTCGAGCAGGACATAGAACTCCTGCCACGCGGGAACGCCGTCGATATGCGGCAGCCAGTCGGGGACCGGCGCTTCCGGGAAGCGCCAGGGCGCTCCCGCGCGGGCGAGCCGGGCATTGAAGGCGCGCACCGCGGGGAGGTGCTCGGGGGCGAAGGGTACGGCCTGGCGCGTCAGGAAGACTCCGTGAGGGCGCCGTCCCACTGTCGGGTGGTGCGCGCGACGTAGCGCCGGTACAGCGCCGGGAGCGCGGCCCGGGCCAGGACCTTGGCCCGGCGGACCAGGAGGGCCGCGCGCCAGCCCCGGAACGCTGCCAGGGCACCGATCCGCGCCGACGATGTCGAGGACTTCGCGATGAAACGGCCGAGGATCCAGCACCCGTGAACGCGGTGAGGGACGGGCCAGGGCTCGGACGTGAATAGCGTCCGCAGACCGGCGGCCGCCGCGGACTCGAGCACCTGCGGCGAAATGTCGCCCCCGGGGACAGCCGCCGTGGCGCAACATTCGCCCAGCAACTGCGACAGGGCGTCGCCGCTGACGTGCCACTCCTCGAGCATGCGGCGGGGCGGAAGCGCATTGAAGATGTCCGGGTGCGTGTGTGAATGGCTGCCGATCAGGTGGCCGCAGCTTCTCAGGTAGCGCAGCTCCGCGGCATCGAGGAAGCTGGCGCGGCCGATCAGACTCGTGACGATGAAGAAGTGCCCCCGCCAGCCGCGACGCGCGAGCGCATCGCCGATGTACAGGGCGCTCTTGCCGCCGTCATCGAAGGTGAGGAGGACGTGTCGCCCCGGCTTGCTCAGGTCGATTTCGGTGATCAGGCAGGGCACCGCGGGCGCCGCGCCGATGGCCTCGAGATCCTGTCCGAAGGCGGCCGCCGAGTGCTTGAATGGCAGCGCGCCCGAGCGCTGGAACCCGGACGCGCGCGGATCCTCGACCACGTCGTGGTAGCCAAAGCTCGCCAGCAACAGAGCGGCCGTCATGCAAGGCTCACGCGGCCGGGACGCGGGAGCCGCGCCGCTCGCGGACGTCGCCGGCCTGTGGCCGCCACGCCTCGTGTCGACGGGAAAGGACCGAGTGGTACACCGCGATTACCCGCTCGACGAGCCGGCGCTCGTCCAGGTCCTGTACCGCGGCGCGCCCGGCGGCACGCTGCCCGCGCCGCAGCACGCGTTCGAGCGCGGCCGCGAGGCTCTCCGGTCGCTCATCCTCGCACAGCTCGCAGCCGGCCACTCCGGCGATCCGTTGCGCGACGTCCCCCACCGCAACCGACACGACGGGAAGGTTGCATGCCAGCGCTTCCTTCACCGCGTTGGGAGATCCTTCCTGCATGGACGTGAAGAGCAGGGCGTCACAGGCGTTCATCCACCAGGGTACCTCCGAATGCCGCACCTTCCAGGCGATGATCAGCTCGGCGGGGAGCGTGCGATTGAGGACCTCCATGGCGGCGCGCGCCAGGGGCAGCCGTTTGCGCTCGACCGCCGGATTGCCGACGAACAGGACGAGGGGCTTCGCGAGCGGCAAGCGCAGCCGGGCCCGTGCCTCCTCACGCGGGATGGGGCGAAACTGGTCGAAGTCGAGCCCGGAGGGGATCACGTGCGCGGACACCGAGGCCGGCAGGAACGCCTGCATGTGCTCCGATACCACAATGCACGCGTCGGCAGACCGTGCCACCAGGCGGGACAGCTGTTGCAACAGCCGGCCGGCCGGCGTGATGCGCAGGTTCCGGCCGATGATGCCCTGGAGGTCGTCGCCGCGGAACGTCACGACCAGCGGCAACCGCTTGGGCAGCGCCGCCAAGCCGCTCTGACCGAACTGGGCGTGCACCACGTCGTACCGGTGACGCGCCAGCTGGCGGCGCACGCCGATCCAAGCGCGGAGATAGTTATCCGGGCGCATGGCCGACGTGAAGTGAAACACGTCCACCTCGACGCCCGCCCCCCGCAGGAATTCTACCTGCCGCCGGATGAAGTTCGTCGTGTATCCGGGCCGGTCGGGCGGGGGCCAGGCGCAGGTCAGCATGAGCACCCGCAGCGGTCGAGCGGCGGCGGTCATCGCTTCTTGTACGCCTGGATGAGCACGTCTCGGACTCCCTCCACCCATTCGGCAAGCGCGGGCCACTTGTCGCGCCGGTCCCACACTTCCAGACGCGTGTTCGGCGGCTGACGGCCGAACAACTCCTGCAGACCGCGGGCCACCGACGGGTAGCGCCCGGGGTAGCCACGAGGCGGGCCGGCGAGGATGTAGAGGAAGCGCTTCACGTCGCCCCACAGCCAGCGCACGACGACGCCCTCGCGATATGGGCCGGGCGGCGGAAGCGGGCGGCCCGTGAGGATGTCGAGCCAGAGGCGGGGGAAGTCGACACCCGCCGCGATCGCGAGCTCGAGTGAGCCCCAGAATCGCCCGTTCACTTCCATGAGCCACGGGTGAGGCCCCGCAGTGTCCTCGCGAAACTCGACCATCGCGGGGCCGTGCCACTCCATCGCCCGCAGTAACCGCTCGGCCCGCGCTTGCAGGCGTGGGTCGACCGCCACCGATCGCCGCAGGCTCGAGCCAGAGCCCGAGGGACGAATGTCCCGCAGCCGTTCATGTGCGAACCACGCCACCGCCTCGCCGTGATCGCACACAGTGAACACCCCCTTGCCGCGTCCCGGCACCAGCCGTTGGAGCATCGGCCAGTACCCGCCCTGGCGTCGCGACAGCACGGCCTCGTCCAGCTGCACCGCGCTCGCGACGTAGCAGAGCCCGCGGTCGGGCAACAGCCCCACGCCGTTCCACGCGGCGGTGAACCGCGGCTTAACGATCAAGGGGTAGCCGATCGCCTGCGCCGCTCGTCGACACTCGTCCAACGACGTCGGATAGCTCGTGACCGGGATCTCCACCTTGCACGACTCCGCCAGCTGGAGGGTCTGCGCTTTGTCGAAGGCGCGAAGTGCGAGCTCCTCAGGCGCGCAGCCGACGATGATGCCCAGGGCTTCCCACTCCGCACGCTCGGCGTTGCACAGCTGGCAGGCCAGCTCGGTGAGCGGCAGGACGATCCGCACCCCCTGCTCGTAGGCCCAGGCCCGGGCCAGCGCAAACCCGTTCAGGGTCTCCTCGCGATGCCAGTGGCTGCCGCTGCAGTAGCGCGACCACGCGGCGAGGGGCCAACGGCGATGGCTCGCGACGAAGACGGTGTAGCCGGCGCGGCCCAATGAGCGCACGCACGAGAGTGCCGGGTTCGAGTAGCCGTCCAGCACCAGGACGCGATGAGGGAAGGCTTGCTGTGGGCGAGGCCGGGACCGCCCGGCGGAGGGAGTGAGGGCGGAACGAGACTGCCCGGCTCTGGTCAAATGGGACACACGTTACCTCCGTAACTCCACGGGGCCTCTGCACCTATCGTGCAGCCCCGCGGCGCCGTAGCGCACGCACCGACGGCGCGACTAATCCGTTGCCACTCCTGTCATTAGGCGGTGCCGTGTGGAAACGAATCGGCGCGCAGTCCGCCGCGCTTGTCGCACCCTGGCCACACGAGACAGCTGGAAAACTCCCGGTGGTGTTGCGTCATGACCGGCACTCAAATTGCGCCTGGCGCGTGCGGAGCGAGCGGTAGCCTGTTGCATCATCGCCACAGCTTGTCCCAAAAGGTGCGGGTCTTGTTAAGGCCTCGTGTGTTGAATTGTGGAAGACGGTGTTGAGGAGGCACGCGATGGCGGCGCGTCCGCTCACATACGCGCTTGTGCTGCTGATCGCGACTGGAGCACGCGGCGGGGCGGGACCTGCGAGGGGCCACTACGTGTCCCCGTCGGGATCGAGCGCGGGCGACGGCAGCATCGCCCATCCCTGGGACCTTGTGACGGCACTCGCCGGTGGCCAGGGGCGGGTCGTCCCCGGAGACACCATCTGGCTGCGCGGCGGTACGTACCGGGGGCAGGGTGCGTACCAAAGTACGCTGCGCGGCGCGCCGGGCGCCCCGGTGGTCGTCCGGCAGTATCGGGGCGAACGCGCGGTGATCGACGGCGCGGGCGCGACCTCGCGCAGCGTACGCGGCGACCTGTTCGTGGTCTCGGGTGACTACTCGGTGTTTTGGGGCTTCGAGCTGATGGACTCGGACCCCGATCGCACCACCGACACCCGCCCGAACATGCTGGTCAACAACGCCACGCACACCCGCTACATCAACCTCGTCGTGCACGACGGCGGCATCGCCTTCTACACGTACGCCGAGCCCACCGACGTGGAGGTGAGCGGCTGTTTGTTCTACAACAACGGCTGGGAGATCCCGCGCCAGGCCAACGGGCACGCGATCTACGCAAAGAGCTACACCGGGCCGGTGGTGTTACGGGACAACATCGCCTTCGATCAGTTCGGGTACGGGCTGCACGTCTACACGGAGGCGCGCAGCGGCCTGTTGAACAACATCCGGCTGGAAGGAAACGTGCTGTTCAACAACGGCACGCTGTCGGCGAAGTCGGGGGCCGCCAACATCCTGGTCGGGGGCCGGGCGCCGGCCGACGGAATCGTCGCGCAGGACAACGTGGCGTACTTCAGCCCGGGGGTGACGCAGACGAACGCGGTGCTCGGCTGGCGCAACGCCACCAGCGTGCGCAACGGGACACTGCGGCTGGCGCGCAACTATCTGGTGGGCGGCGGCATCGTGCTCGATCTGCACGGGTGGGCGCGCGCCGACGTCAGCGCGAACACGCTGTACGGACCGGCCGCGCGGCCCGTGGTGAGGCTCGATGATGCGCGTGATTCACTCGACCAGACGAACCATGTGCTCGCGGCGCCGCCGCAACAGTCGGCGGTGTTCGTGCGCGCCAACCCGTACGAGGTGGGGCGCGCGAACATCGCCGTCTACAACTGGGGGCACCAGGATACCATCGCAGTCGACCTCGCCCATGTGCTCGCGCACGGCGACGCGTATGCGGTGTACAACGTCCAGGACTTCTTCGGGCAACCGGTCGCCCACGGGGTGTACAGCGGCGCAGCGGTGCGGATTCCGCTGGTGGGCGTGACGCCGCCGGCGCCGATCGGCGGAGCGCCGCAGGTCCCGCCGCCGACCGGCTCGGCGTTCGGCGTCTTCGTGGTGACGCGAGTCCCGCGCTGACAGGAGACTCATGCGGATAGCGTCGTCGTGGTAGGTCGCGCCCTAGCGCGACAGCGGCAGTGCTGTGAGTTCCGGTGTCGGCCGGCGGGGCCGCAGCAGGTGGTCTCTGATCCCGAGCAGGAATCCCACCCCATAACCGAAATGCAGCACCGGGAACACCACGGTCAGCGCGGCGGCCACGCGCAGGCCATGGCGCGGCACGGTCAGCGCGCTGGCCGCCACGACGGCGCCGACATACGCGCCGGCGATCGTGGCGCTGACCAGAGCGGCGGGCCGCCACCACAGCCCGACGGCCGCGGTCGTCGCCAGTGTCGTCAGGAACAGCGCGGGGACGAGTTGCCGCAGCGTCATGACCCGCTTCACCTTCCGGGCGACCAGCGGCTTGAAGTAGCCGTACTGGAAGTACATCCGCCACAGCTGCCGCAGCGATTTGCGCGCCACGTAGTAGGCTCGCGCCGTCGGCATGAGCAGGATGCGCCCGCCCTGGCGGATGAGCCGGAAGTTGAATTCGTCATCCTGGTTGCGGGCGAGCTCTTCATCGAACAGCCCGGCCCGCTCGAACGCCGTGCGGCGGAAGCAGCCGAACGCGACCGTATCCACCCAGCGGGGGTGCGACGCGCCGATGCGGAAGTACGAGTTGCCGACGCCGAAGCGGTGCGCCAGGCCGATCGCGATGGCGCGCGCCACCGCCGTATCCGCGCCCGGCAGCGTCTCCAGCACGCCCCCGACGTTGTCGGCGCTGCGTTGAAACAGCGCGTGCACGAGGATCGGCAGGTAGCTCGGCAAGTAGATGACGTGCGCGTCCATGCGGAGGATCACCTCGCCGCGCGCCGACTGGATGCCGACGTTCAACCCCGAGGGTGCGATACAGCGCGGGTTGTCGAGCAGCCGGATGACGGGGTAGCGGGCCGCGTACCAGGTCACGATGTCACGCGTGCGATCGGTGCTCATCCCGTCCACGACCAGCAATTCCATCCGTTCGTGCGGGTAGTCGCTCGCGAGAATCGATTCGAGACAGCGCCCGATGTGCTGCTCCTCGTTGCGACAGGGGACGATGACGGAGACGAACGGCCGCGACGTGCTCATGGCACGCGTGCCTCCACTGGTTCGGGCCAGGCGGGGCGAGGTGACGCTGCGGAGCTCCCCGTTCCCGCGCCCAGACGCGCGGCAAGTGCACCGAACGGCCAGAGAGCGAGCCGCTGTGCACCCGTCCAGTCCCGGGCGACCAGCGCGCGGATGAACTGCCCGGTGTGCACCAGCCCTGTGACCCACAGGGCGGGAAACCTGAAGCCCGAGGGACCGAACGCTGTGCGCCGGGTCAGTCGAAGCGGTGGGCCCAGCAGCTGGCGCGGAGCGGGCTCGAGCAGCTCCGTCTGGCCCCCCCCCGCCACGAGCCGGGCGTGAATGTCGTCGACGTAGTGGAGATAGCAGGCGAGCGCTCCGCGCACGCCGAGTGAGCGCGCGGTGGCCACGACGTAGTCCCAGTCGATCCGTTCCCGCCGCAGTATGCCGATCGTTTGGAGCACGTCACAGAGATGGAAGGTGCGCCGGGCCGTCACCTTCTCCACGCCCTGCAGCACGAGCTGGTCCTCCGGCGCCGGTACCGCGCACCGGACGGCACCGAGCGTGACGAGGCGTCGATTCCGGAACAATCGCGCCGCGTAGTCGCCGTGTTGGCCGGCGTGACCGAGCCTGCCATGACGGATGTCCAGCAGCAGGCTCGTCCCGGTGACCGTGTAGAGGGTGCTGCCGGCGAGCCGGTGCGCGAGTGTCGGCACGTGCCGGTTGACGGCGATTCCGTCCAGCAGCCAGCGGTCGGCCCGGTCCGCATCGGCGCCGACCAGAAGGTCGAGATCGTCCCCCACGTCCGGGAACCGGTCCCGAGCCTTGGTGAGGAGCCAGGGGACATCGTGGCGCGCGGCCGCTGCTTCGATCAGCTCCAGCACGCCGAGTGCAATGCGCGCGCGCTCGCGCTCGCGGGTGGCGGCCTCCGTGAGGCGGCGTGGCGGGTGGATGCCGCAGTCGGCGAGCCGGTCGGCCAATCGGACCAGCACGGCGTTTTGCTCCGCGAGGTCGGCCAGGAGATTCCAGTCCACATCCGCCAGGGCATCGCTCGGCGGATCCTCGCCGAGCAGGAGCGTGAGCACGAGCGCCGCGAGCCGCTCTTCACGGGCGAGGGGTGTCATGCCGCGAGCCGCTCCCCGACGAGGCGCGCGACCGCGAGCTGGGTCGCGCCCAGGTCGTCGTTCCGGATGATCAGGGCACCGCGGACCCAGGGGAACACCGTGCGGTAGGCGCGCCAGCGCTCGCGCAGGTAGTCCAGGGGATAGTCGGCCTTGCGGGCGTACGATTCCTCCGGCCCCACGTCGAGCAGCACGGCGAGGTCCGGCGTGGGGGTCAGGCGCTCGAACAGACGCAGCAGCCCCCAATGGCGGCCGTCGGCGACGTCCACGAGCGTGTCGTAGAAGTAGCGGTCCATGATCAGGATGCGGCCGCGCAGCCGCTCGTGGTACAGGCGGTACGCCAGGAAGAACACGAGGTCGACCGGGTAGATCACCCGCCGCAACGTCTTGCCCCACAGCACGGCGTTGCGGACCCGTCGCACGAGGGTCGCCGTCTCCCCATCCGTGCCGTGCCCCGGCCGTTTCCCTCCGCCCAGGCGGTCGCGCAATTGGCGCAGCCAGGCGTACACGCCCACGTTGTCGTTCATGTGGTACACGGCCACCGGCCGATTCTGCCCCTCCAGCGTTTGCCGCAGCGCGTGCACCAGTGTCGACTTGCCGGCTCCATCCAGCCCCGAGAACGTGACGAGCATAGCGTCACCACGTCAGGCGATGATCGTCGAGCCACAGCTCGAGCGCGAGCAGGCTGAAGACCCGCTGGTACAGCCCGCCGCGACTGATGGTGCCTCCGCCGCCCCCCCTTCCGTTGCGCGACCGGGCGCCCGCGAAATCGTGCAGCCACGTCCTGACCAGGCGCTCGTCGACCGCGCAGCGGATCCGGGCGCGCGGCGAGAGGAGCACGTCGTCGAGGGCCGCATGCACATCGGATCCGACCATCACGTCCAGCGGAATGGTGAATCCGTGTTTCGGGTGCGCGGCGACCGACCGCGGGAGCCAGCGTCGGGCGAGCGAGCGCAGGACCAATTTGCCGGTGCGCCCGTCCGTCTTGAGCCGGTGAGGCAGCTCGAGCCCCAGGGCCACGACGTCCTCGTCGAGCAAGGGCACGCGGACTTCGATGCTGGCGCGCATGCTCATCATGTCGACCTTGCGCAGCATGTCGGACGGCAGGCTCACCCGGAACCACCGGTCGGTCATGCGGCGCGACAGCTCCTCGAGATCCGCCGCGGCGGGCGGGTCATCGCCGTCGAAGAGCCGCGAGACGGGCACCAGCCCGTCGCGCGCGTCGGGACGGATCAGCTCCGCCTTCTGGTCTTCGTTCAGGTAGTTCGCCAGCCCCGCGAGCAGCAAGCCCGAGCTGGCGCGACCGGCCTCGGCGAGGGAGAATGCCTTGTTCACCTGACGTCCCCAGTTCTCCGTCCAACCGGCGAGCGCCCCGGTCAGGCGCCGCGTAGTGCCGCGCACCCACCGGGGCAGCGCGGCCGCCCGCATCAGGTGGTTGGCGCGCCAGAAGCAGGCGTAGCCGCCGAACACCTCGTCGCCGCCGTCGCCCGAGAGGGTGCAGATGATGCCCCGGTCGCGCACGGCGCGCGAGATCCAGTACATCGGCACGAGGCTCGTGTCGGCGAACGGCTGGTCGAAGTGCCGCAGCAGGCCGAAGAGCGCGTCGGGCGACAGCGCCGTATCCGCCAGATCGACCGTATGGTGGCGGGTGCGATAGTGGGTCGCGGCGGCGAGCGCGGCGTCGGTCTCGTCGTGTTCCCGGTCGGGGAAGCGGACGTTGAAGGTCGTCGTGGGGCCCAGGCCAGCGCGCTCGTGCGTCGCCACCACGAGCGACGAGTCGATGCCGCCGGAGAGCAGCGCGGCCACGGGCACGTCGGCCACCGACTGGCGCCGCACGGCCGCGACCAGCCGCTCCGCCAGCGTGGCGACGGTCTCTTCCAGACGGCGCTCGACGCGCGGTGCGGCAGCGACGACGTCGTAGCCCTCGAGCTGTGCGCCCTCGGGCCCGAGCGTGAGGCGACTTGCGGCAGGGAGGGCGTGGATGTTGGCGAAGCCGGTCGCCGGCTCGGGGACGTATCCCAGCCCCAGAAAATCGTAGCATGCCTGGCGGTCGAGCTGCGGCGTGAATCCGCGCCGCTGCACGATCGCCTTGATCTCACTCGCGAACAGCCATTCGCTCCCGTGTTGCGCGTAGAACAGCGGCTTGACCCCGTAGCGGTCGCGCGCGAGCAGCAGCCTGCGCCTGGGCCGGTCGTAGATCGCGAACGCAAAAATGCCCCGCAGGGCCTGGACGAGGTCGGGTCCCGTGTCCTCGTAGAGGTGCAGCAGCACTTCGGTGTCCGACGTGCTCCGGAAGACATGGCCGCGGCGCAGCAGGTCCGCGCGCAACTCGCGGTGGTTGTAGATCTCGCCGTTGTAGACGACCTGCAGGGTGCTGTCTTCATTGGTCATCGGCTGTGCACCGCGCGGCGACAGGTCGATGAGCGCGAGGCGGCGGTGGACCAGCTCGCAGCGCTCGTCGGCGTAGCGGCCGGCGCCGTCGGGCCCGCGATGCCGGAGTACCTGGTCCGCGCGCCCCGCCCAGGCGGGATCAGGAGCGAGGACGTCCGGGTGAAACCGGCCGGCGAGACCGCACATGGGCTACGGGCCTCCTCGCCCGGCCAGCGCCGGGCCCCGGCCCGCGGCCTCGCCCTGCGCGAGCACGAACCACAAGATCTTGGACGCAATCCAGGTGCCGCTCATGACGCCGACCAGAATCGTGAGCAGCATGGCGAACGGCAGCACGCCGCGCGTGGTGCGCCGCGCACGCAGTGCCATGCGGAGACACAGCCCGACTCCCACCCGGAAGGGAACCGTGCCGGCGATCCCCGTGCTCGTGAGCAGCTCGAGCACGATGTTGTGCGCATCGCGCTTGATGTAGCCGGGATCCTGCAGCCGGTGCTCGAGCTCGTACTGGTTTTCGATCGGACCCCAGCCGAGCAAAGGGCGCTCGCGCAGCATGACGAGCAGCGCCGGGTAGATGCGCTCGCGTCCCGCGAGCGTTCCGGTGGTCGCGGTCATGAACAGGCGGTTGCGCAGCGCCTCCGACCGAGCAGCGACGAACCCCAGCATGCCCAACACGGCCAGGGCAGTCACGGCGTTGCGGAGCCGCGCCCACGCGGTGGCTCCCCGCACCAAGAACGTCGCCAGGCCGACGGCAAGGGCGAGGAGCCCGCCGCGCGAGCTCGTCTGGACGATGGCGACGCCGATGATCATGACGAGCGGCCAGCGGAGCGCGAACGGCCAGCGGCGGCTGGGGTCACGGCGGCTGGGCAAGGCGAACGCCGCGAGTAGCCCGGCCCCGAGGATCAGCGCGGCCAGGTTCACGTTCTGCCCGAACGTCGTGATGCGGTCGCCGCCCGTCCACAGGGCGCGCTCGCTCGTCGCTACACCGAGCAGCTGCAGCCCCGCACGCAGTCCGCACGCGAGCGCGAGGGCGCGCAGGGCGCCGATGCGGAGCGGCTCATCGGTCAGGAGGTTCGCGATCGTCCAGAACAGCAGCAGCAGCTGGACCAGCTCGAGAAAGAACTTCAGCACCTGATCCTGATGGCTCGCGAGGTTGACGAGAGCCGCGGCGGCGAACACCCACAGGAACGCTACGAACGCGCCGAGCGGGGCCGGAAACCGCGCGTACGCGGCACGCCGATCGAGCATGGTCGCGAGCAGGAACACGCAGCCGAACAGCGTCGGGATCTCGATGGGGATCGACCGCTGCGGCATCTCGAACGGGATCGAACAGATGAAGGCGTACAGCGACCAGCGCACCACCGGCTGGACGCGCGACACCACGACCTGCGGCGGCTGCGGCGCGCGCGACGCCGCGTCCCGACGCCCGGCTTCGAGCCGGCGGTCCGGTGGCGCAGGCGGGACGGGCAGGCGGAGCACTGGAGGGGGCCGCATCAGCGCCACCGCACTCCCAGCGCTGGCGCCACGGCCGCGAGCCGCGCCAGGACCATCTGCCGCCCGGCGGCGGAGGGACCCGTGAGCAGGGCGGCGACGAACGCGAGCCCCGCCGTGAGCGGGACGCCGGTCGCCCACAGGACCCAGTTGGGCGCCCGCAGGTGCTGCCCGAGCCAGGCGGCTATCGCGAACAACAACGTCATGGCTACGGCGAGGCGAACGGTGTCGCCAGGCCGCAGGGCGCGGCGACCGAGCGCGTTGCGCACGAGCAGGGGATACGCGATCGACTGTACCGCGCGACCGCCCAGCAGCCCGACACACAGACCCAGGGCCCCGAACGCATGCGTCAGCGGCAGCGCCACCCCGATCGTGACGACCGCGGCGACGGCGCCCGCCAGCACGCGCGGCCGCGGCCGCAGCGCCGCGTCGATCACGTAAGCGTCGGTGCGGATGAAGACCGTCTGCACCATGGTGAGGATGATCAGCAGATCCAGCCAGCGGCCCCCGTACTGCTCTCGGCCCACCCACAGGCCCAGGAACGACTGGTTCCAGCACAACACCGTCACGCCCACCGTGGTCGCGAACAGCCAGCTCAGCGTCAGCAGCTCGGCGCGCACGGCCGCGGCCCGGTCCTGCTCGCCCTGACCGATGAGCCCGCCCAGCCCGGGCATCGCCGCGCCGGCCGCGAACACGTGGATCCCGAGCGCTGTGCGGGCGGCATAGCCCGTGAGCACGTAGGTGGCGACCACGGCAGGGGAGACCACCCAGCCGAGGATGATCACATCGCACGCGAGCAGCAGCTTGGCGACCGCCTCTCCCAGCGTCAGCCAGGCGCTCATCGACAGCAGGGGCGTGACGTCGGCGCGGCGCGGCCGGGCGACGCCGAACCAGTGGACGTAGCGTCCGGCCAGGAGCCAGAACAACAGGCCGGTCAGGATCGCCACGATCACCTGGGCGCCGCCGAGCCCCAGCAACCCCAGGCCCGCGCGGACGGCGAGCACTGTGAGCAAGCCTCCTACCAGGTTCAGGCTCGCCTGCAGCCCCATGCGCCGATAGCCGAGGTTCATGCCGCGGAGCACTGACTCGGGCACGCCCGCGACGAGCGTAAGGAAGAAGCTCAGGAGCAGGATCGCCGTCACCCCTCGCACCACGGCACGCAGCTCGGCCGGCGCGTGGGTGAGGGTGGGGGCGACCCAGATCAGAATCGCGCCGACGGCCGCGATGAGGGGCAGGAACAGCACCCAGATGAGCAGCGCGGCGCCGACGGCGCGCCGCTGCAGCGCCGCGTCGTCGGCGGCCTGGCGGTTCGAGACGATGAGCCGCAGCGCCTCCGAGGGCCGGCCGTCGGCGGCGGTCATGTAGCTCACCAACCGGTTCAACATCTCCCATACGCCGAACAGCGAGCCGCCCAGCACCGCGACCACGATCGGCGTGACCACCAGCCCGACGACGAGCCTGGCGCCGTAGTCGAGCAGCGACTGCACGGCGTTGAGCGACGCGCGCCGGGTGAGTGTCGGGTCGGGAGGGGGCGGCGTCGGCTCGACGAGGACGGCCGCAGCGTCACGCGGCATCGATCGATCGCTCCACGGTGGTGACCAGGCGCTCCGCCGTCCGCTCGCTAGGCTCGTCGCCCGCGTACAGCGACACGAGCTGCGGTCCGCGCGCGGCGCGCAGCTCGGCGCTGACCCGCCCGAACGCGGCGCGGAAGCGCGCGGCGAACGCATTGATCACCGAGTCGGGGCTGCCCTTCAGCGGATGTGACTTGCAGCGCGTCCGGACGCGCTCGGCGAGCACCTGATCGGGTGCGTCCACCAGAACGATCAAGTCGAGCAACCTGGCCCAGCGAGTCATGACCCGCCGGCGCCAGGCGGCGCGCCGCGGTCCCTCGCGACGGGGATAGAAGACTTCCATCCAGCTGAGCGCGAACACCGGTCCCTCGTCCAGCACCACGGCCTGGCCGGCCGCGCGCCGCCGCTCCACCAGCTCGCACAGCGTCTCGAGCCGCACCAGCTGGGTCTGTTCCGCCCACACCGGGAGCTGTCCGTCGCGCGCGAATCCGAGGAAGGTGGGGACGAGCCGCGCGCCGTGCGTGGCGAGGCGCGCGAGCGGCAGCCCCCACAGGCTGAGCGGCGCGTCGCTGGCGCCGAGGCGAGCGCCCAGCTGGCGGGCCAGCGTGCTCTTGCCGGCCCCCGCTGGTCCGATCAGCTCGATCACGAGCGGCCGGGCAGCCGCCCGCTCAGATGAGCGACCAGACCAACGACTTGAGATCACTCAGCACCTCCGGCAGCGGGCGACCGGCATCGATCACGTGCGCGCCGGCGCCGCCGTTCACGTTGGTCCAGTCCGTTTCCCAGACGATCGCCGCGCGGGCACGTACGTACGCTTCCGGCTCGTCCGTCTTGCGACGCACTGCGAGCTCCGGCGGTAGCAGCAGCACGATGGTGGCGTCGGGGCACCGCATCGCCGTGTAGTAGCGCGTCTCGAGCTGCCGCAGCAGCCGCGCGAGCCGGGTGTCGAGCGCGGTTCCGATCCCCTGCGCGTCGCTCGGCCCGCACAGGGCGTAGTTCTCCGGAATGGGATACCGCTCGGCGATGACCACGCCGCCGCGACCGGCGAAGCGCCAGGCCCGCCGGTACAGGCGGTGGCGGTCACGCGCGGTGCAGGCGCACCACAGCAGCTCGAGATGGTCCGCCAGCCCGGTGTGGAAACGGCCCAGTTTCAGGGCGGCGGCAACCAGCAGGGTCAGGAGCGAGCGCGGCGGCTTGCCGAGGTGGACTCGCAACGTCGCGATCTCGGGGCCGAGCCACCCGACGAGCTCCGTGGCGCAGGTCGTTTTGCCGGCGCCATCGCCGCCCACCAGGGCGATCACGCGCCCGCCGTTGACCAATCCCTTCCCCTCGACCGGGGGTGACCACCCCATGGCGCGCGCGATCCGCCACGCGAGAGCGGTCAGTACGGCTGCGAAGGGCGGCCGGTGCGTGAACGGGCGCAGCCCGCGCAGCACGGCGCGGCCGAGCAGATAGCGGCGCCACGGCGGGGCATGTGTCAGGAAGGCGTCGAGGCAATTCTCCAGGGCGCGCGCGGGCAGCGACGGCAGCTCCTGCTCGATGGTGGTGACCAGATCGGTCCACTCGACGCGGGGCTCGAGCCGCTGCAGCTCGCGCCGCAGCGGCTTGACCCAGTCGCTGCGCTGCGGCAGGAACGTGTCGCGCAGCGTCG
>CBFHAJ010000008.1:0-44090 GCA_965653495.1 uncultured bacterium
CATGTCACGCAGGGCCACGAGCCCCGAGTCCGCCACGCTCCGCGCCGTCAGGCGCCCGGCGACGGTGCCGCCGCGATAGGCGAGCCGCAGCGGATCGATCCCCACCTCGAGCACCCGGCTCCCGTGCGAGCGGATGCGCACGTCCCCCGACACCGCGCCGGTCTGGGGCGCGCCCGCGAAGCGCCGGTCGATGAAGGTAAAGTCGCCGAGCGTCGCCGAGTCGGCGTGCAGCCGCAGGTCGTAGCGCAGGGTGTCGTGCGGCCAGCGCACCGCGCCGCGAGCGTCCCGCAGGACCGACCGCGGGAACGCCACGCGCGCCACGCGCACCTCCATCGAATCGCCGATCACGCGCAGGCGGCCCGTCAAGTCCGTCAGGCGAACAGCTGGGTCCGTGGCTTCGACGGCCAGCCGGGTGACGTCGATCCGGATGCCGCGCTCCCGCGGCGAGGAGACCTGCAGTGCCGAGAGACGCGCCTCCAGGTGCTCGAAGCGGCGCACGCGCAGCCTCCCGTTGGGTCCCCCGCTGGCGATCTCGAGCGCGGTGTCGCCCGGTTGGGCTTGGCGCGCCTGCAGCCGCAGCGTCACGCTGCCGTCCGTGATGCCGACGTTCCGGAACATGATGAGCGTCGGCGGTCCATGTGGGCCAGTATCGGGCTTTCCGCCTAGCCGCAGCAGCTCTTCGATATTCAGCCGGCCGCTCGGGTGCTGCACGATGTTGATGACGGGCCGCTGCAGCGCCACATGGAAGAACACGACCCGGCCGGCCGCAAAATCGAACGGGTTGTAGTAGACGTCGGCGCGCGGCAGCCAGGCGACGAGCGTCGAGTCGGCGTCGAACAGCCGCACCTCGTGCAGGGTCAACCCGGAGAGCAGAGAGCCACTGACGTCGCCGATCTCCACGGTGCCGGTGAACACGTTGTGGAGGGCGGTCTCGGTGACGCGCGTGAGCAGGGTGCGCCCCGCCCCGGTCTCGAGCAGCGACGCGAGCGCGCCGAGGAAGCAGGCCAGCAACCCGACCAGGGTCCAGAGGGCCACGCCCAGCGAGCGCCGAACCATTCTAGAACGCCTGCCCCACGGCGAACTGCACCATGATGCGCCGCCAGAAGCCTCCCGGAAGGGGCGGACTCTTAATCACCTGGTTGCCGTTCGAGTCGGTAACCGCGGTGAAGGTCCGGGTCGTCCGGTTCAGGAAGTAGAGGGGCCCGGGCTCGTCCGGATAGCCGTTGAAAGCGGCGTCCAGCCTCACGGGTCCGAGCGGTGTGATGAACCTCAGCCCCACGCCGGGGGTGACGCGCAGCCCCCGCACCGAGCTCAGGGTATCACCCCGCTCCCACACCTGCCCCACGTCCACGAACAGCCCCAGGCGCATGCGATCTGGGAAAACCGGGGTGGGGACCCGCAGCTCCAGATTGGCCGTGAACACGGTATTGCCGCCCGTCGGGGATGCATGGATGTCCGCGTAATCCCCGGCAATGATGGTATCCGAGACGTACACCCGTGGACCCAGGCCGTTACGGGAATAACCTCGCACGGAGTTGGGACCGCCGGCGTAAAAGCGCTGGTCCGGGGGCACGAATTGTACGCTCTGGCCCAGGAGGCTGAGCCGCTGCGGCAGGATGGTCCCACCCCGGATCCGCCAGGCAAGCACGCTGCGCCGCGTCACTGGGTAGTACTTCGAGAGCTCGAGCTCCCCGCGGTTGAACTCGTACAGCGTGTCCGACAACACATAGCGCGACGCGTGGACGAGCGTCACCTGCACCAGACTCCCGGCCGAAGGGTCGAGCACCGAGTTGACCCGGCCCCGCACGCCCGAGATGGTGACCGCCCCGAACACCCGGCGGTTCGCGAGAAATCCCTGATCTGCCGCGTTGCACACGAGAAACACACTACAATACACGGCCGGGTCCGCTGTGGTGCGGCCCACCGAATAGCTGTAACCCACGGTCACCGGGACGTCGCGGCGGGCGTTGAACGTCACCGCCACGTTGGCGCCGACCGCCTGACGCGTGTATACCTCGAACTCGGAGCGCCGCTCGGCGAACACCGCGAGGTTCGCGGTGTGCCGAGGGGACAGGAACGCCGGCTGCCGCAGCGACACCGTCGCCCGGTAGTTGGCCGTGTCCGAGGTCGGGTCGTTCCTCAGGAAGCCGCACACGTTCTGGCGAAACCCCGCGTCCGTCGGGAAGCCTGCGCCCAGCTTCGAGAGCTGACCGGAGACATCCAGCGAGCGGGCGTCCCCCAGGAAGTCGTAGGCGGTCCACCCCACCTGAGTGCGGAAGCAGTCGAGCGAGCCGTACCCCGCCCCGAGCTGAACCCGGTGGCGCGGGGCGTCGGTCAGCCGGACCGCCACGCGCACCGTGGAGTCACTGGCTGGTGGCGTCGTGTCGGCCAGCATGACGTTCACGGAGCTGAACATTCCCAGCCCGTACAGGTCGCGCTGCGTCAGGTAGAGCTGGTCCTGCCGGAACCAATCGCCGGGGTGGATCGAGAGCATCCGGCGCACGGTGGCCGTGTCGTCCCGCTGTGCCCCGATGATGGTGATGTCCCCCACCCGCATGCGACGTCCCGGGAGCGCCTCGAGGGTGGCGACAGCCTTGAGCGCGGCGGCGTCCAGGTCATAGCTGCGGAGGATGTCCGCATACGGATAGCCGCGGTTTTTCAAGCGGTTCACGATCGTGTCCGCTGACGCCTGGAACAGCAATCGGTTGAACGGCTCGCCCTCCTGGAGCGGGAGCGCGCGCTTCAGGGCCGGCACGTCGGCAATCGAGTCGAGGCCGCTGATAGCGAGCCGGCTGAGCCGCACCGGATCTCCCTCGAAAATTCGGAACGTCACATACACGTCGCCGGCGTAGCGACGCACGACGGTGTCGACCACGACGTTCAGATAGCCGCTCTGGCGGTACAGCAGGATCAGGCGTACCACGTCGCGCCGGAACTCGAGCTCGTTGAAGGTCCGCTTCTCCCCGAGCTTACCCAACGTGAGCACCCGCAGGACGGGGTTGGTGGCAAACGCGGAGGAGTTGGTCGTGGCGATCGCCGTGCTCAGCGTGTAATCGTCGATGGCGTGATTGCCCTCGAAGGAAAGCCCGCGGACCACCCGCTGCGGCTCTTGCTGCGCGGCGAGGCGGGCCGCCGCGAACACGGCGACGAGCAGGAGCGGAAATGGCGCGCGCAATTGACGCAGTCGGCCTGCTTTCCTATGTTGGTTCGCTCTCCCCACACTGTCAACCTTTTCGACAGTCGACCCCATGCGCACCGGCTCCCGCCTCCTCCTGACCGCCACCCTCACGCTGCTGGCCTGCACCGGCGAGGCGGGCACGCCGGGCGCGACACTCCATTATTACGAGTCGTACGACCCCCGCTCGCTCGATCCCGCCCTTTCGACCGACGTGCCCACCGGCGAAATGGTCACACTCGCGTACGACGGGCTCACCCAGTTCGACGCCGACGGCCGACTGCTCCCGGCGCTCGCGGACCGCTGGACCGCGTCCCGTGAAGGGCGGCGGTACGTGTTTCACCTCCGTGCGGGCGTCAGGTTCCACAACGGGACGCCGCTCACGGCGGCCGCCGCGCGAGCGAGCCTGCTGCGAGTGCTCGCGCCAGGGACCACGGGGGGGCGCCCGTGGCCGCTGTACCCGATCGCCGGCGCCGAAGACTACGCGGCCGGCCGCACCGGCGACGTGACGGGCCTGACCCTGGTCGGCGACACGGCCGTGGCGTTCACGCTCGCCGCGTCGCTCGCCATCTTCCCCAAGTTTCTCGCCATGCCGGTCGCGAGCATCGTACCGGCGCCCGCGCCTCGTGATCTCGGCGAGCACGCCGTCGGGACCGGACCGTGGCGTTTCGTGGCCTGGCATCACGACGACGCGCTCAGCTTCGCGCGCAACGCCGACTACTGGGGTGGCGCGCCGCTCGCCGAATCGCTGGTGGTACGCATCGTGCCGGAGCCCCTCACCCGCGCCGCCGAGTTCGAGGCGGGGCGGCTGAGCGTGATCGAGGTCCCGTTCGCCGAGACCGCCCGGTGGCGCACGCAACATCCCGACTGGCTGGTCGCGAAGCCGGCGCTGCGCGTGGTGTATGTCGCGTTGAACAACCGGCGCGGACCGCTGCGGGAGGTGCGCGTGCGCCGGGCCATCAACCAGGCCGTGAACGTCCCGGAGATTCTGGCGACCGTGTACGGCGGCCGCGGCGTGCTCGCGCGCGGGGCGATTCCGCCATCGCTCGCCGGCAGCGATACCACGCGCAAGCGCTACGCCTACGACCCCAGCGGGGCGCGCCGGCTCCTGGCGCAGGCAGGGTACGCCGACGGCATCAGCCTGCAGTTGTGGCGCACGGCGTCCAACGTCGAGTTGTCCCGAACGGCGCAGGCGATTCAGTCCCAGCTCGCGGATGCCGGCGTGCGAGTCGAGCTGGTCGAGCGCGACGCCTCGAGCCAGCGCGAGGCGGCGCGCAAGGGCCAGACCGACATGGTGATCCTCGACTGGTGGGCGGACTACCCCGACGCTGACAACTTCCTCTATCCTCTCTTCTTTTCGGGGAGTTTCGGGCCGGGAGGGAACTACGCCTTCTACTCGGACGCGGTGACCGATTCGCTGATTCTCACCGCGCGCCGCACCGTGGACGATGCCACGCGCACCGACCTGTACCGCCGCATCGACCAGCGCGTGTACGACGCCGCCCCCTGGCTGTACCTCTGGTTTCCCACGGATCTGTGGGCCCAGCGCCCCGAGGTCACCGGATGGGATCTGCCGGTGATGTTCAACGGGCAGCGCTGGAATCGGGCCCGGCCCCGCCCCCGCCCCCGCCCCAACCCGCGCCCCACCCGGCCATGATCCGGCTCATCGGACGGCGCCTGCTCATGACTGTGCCGACGTTGTTCGGCGTGCTGGTGGTGGCGTTCCTGCTCCTGAACGTAGCTCCCGGCGATCCCGTGGCCGCGATGGTGGGCGAGCGCGCCGACTCGGCCACCATCGTCCGGTTGCGGGCCGAGCTGCATCTCGATGATCCGTTGCCGGCGCAGTTCGTCCACTATGTGGGGGGCGTGCTGCGAGGGGACCTGGGGCGCTCCTACATCACCGAGCGACCGATCGCGCGCGACCTGGCGGAGCACTTTCCCAAGACCGTCCTGCTTGCCCTCGCGGCCATGGCGCTGGCCGCGACCTGCGGGATCGCGCTGGGCGCGGCGTCCGCCGTGCGGCCCGGGGGCGCGATTGATCGCTTCGCCATGCTGTTGTCCTACCTGGGGGTGTCGTTCCCGGTCTACTGGGTGGGGCTGCTCCTGATTCTCGTGTTCGCGCTGGCGCTCCACTGGCTGCCGCCCTCGGGCTCGGGGGGACTCGCGTATCTCGTCCTGCCGGCGCTGACGCTTGGCATGCGCTCGATCGCGTTTCTTGCGCGCATCACACGCGCCGCCATGCTGGACGTCCTGGCGAGCGAGTTCGTGCGGACGGCGCGGGCCAAGGGACTGAGCGAGGCGGTGGTGATCCTGCGGCACGCGCTGCGCAACGCGCTGATCCCGGTGATCACCGTGCTGGGGCTCGACACCGGCAGCTACCTCACCGGAAGCATTCTGACCGAGACGATCTTTGGATGGCCGGGCGTGGGCCGCTATGTTCTCACCGCGATCGAGAAGCGCGACCTGCCAGCGGTCCAGGGCAGCATCCTGTTTCTGTCCATCGTGTTCGTGCTGGTGAACCTCGTGACGGACGTGCTCTATGCGAAAGCTGATCCTCGCATCGCTTACGATTAGCTCGGGGCTCGCAGCCCAAAGCGCGGGGGGCGGTGGCCCGGGGGGGGCCCCGCGACCGCGCACCGTCGCGCTGCGCGGGTCGCTCGAGCACCGGCTGGCGCAGCTCGTGGACGCGCCGCCGTTCAACCGCGCCACGTGGGGGATCTATGTCGTGGACGACCGCGGTCGAGTCGCCTACCAGCGCAACGCCGATCACTTCTCGGTGCCCGCGAGCAACACCAAGTTGGTCGTGACGGCGGCCGCGGCGGTGCTGCTGCCCGCCGATTACCGCGTGACCACGAGCCTGTACGTGAACGGGCGCGTCGACGCGGGCGTGCTGTACGGCGACCTCATCCTGTACGGGCGGGGGGATCCGACCTGGTCGGAGCGCTGCTTCTCGGTCGACACGCTGGCGCCCGGCGCGTGCGATTCCGCCTTCACCGCGATCGACGCCATCGCCGACTCCGTGCGCGCCCGGGGGATCCGGCGCATCACTGGGAAGCTGGTGGGGGACGGCTCCTACTTTGAGCCGACCCTGATCCACTACGGATGGAACGCCTGGGACCTGACGTGGTGGTACGCGGCGCCGGTATCCGGCCTCGGCTTCCACGACAACAGCGTGGACTTCCACATCGCGCCCGGCCCTGCGCTGGACGCGCCGCCGGTGATTACGTGGTCTCCGGATCTGGGGCTCATCACGTTCGAGAACCGGGCTCGCACGGTCTCCCCCGACTCGAGCTCGACCATCGGCGACAACTTCTTCCGCTCGGGTGGCGGGTGGAGCATCGGCGCCGAGGGGACGGTCGTCCTCGGCCGTAAGCCCTGGGTCGAGAGCGTTGCGCTCCCCGACCCAAACCTGTACGCCGCGCGTGCGCTCGCCACCTCGCTCGGCAAGAAAGGCGTCGCGGTGACCGGAGGCGCCGCCAGCACCACCGACTCCCTCGCCTACAGCGCGGCGCGCGGCCGCTCGCCGCTGGTCGAGTACCGCGGCCGGCCGTTGCCCGACATCCTGTTCCCTATTCTCAATACCAGTCAGAACTGGTTTGCGGAGATGCTGCTCAAGATCCTGGGACGGGAGATGAAGGGCGAGGGCAGTTGGGCCGCTGGGCTCGACGTGGAGCGCCGCTTCCTGATCGATTCCGTGAAGATCGACTCGACCGCGTTCGCGCTGGAAGACGGCTCGGGGCTCGCCGCCGGGAACCTCGTCACCGCCCACGCGTTCACGCAGCTACTCGCCTACATGCACCGTCACCCCAAAGGCGCGCCGTTCGTCGCCGCGTTGCCCCACGCGGGACAGCCCGGCTCGCTGCTCAAGCGGTTTGTCGGAACGCCGCTCGACGGCCGCGTGATCGCCAAGACCGGCAGCATCGACCGCGTGAACAGCCTGTCGGGCTACATCGAGCAGCCGAACGGCCGCACCGTCACGTTCAGCGTCCAGGCGAACGGGCATGCGGTGCCGTACTCACAGATGCTGGCGCAGATCGACTCGGTGGTGGTGGAGATCGGTAAGAAATAGCGGTCGGGAGAAGTCGGAAGAAGTCGGAAGAGGTCGACGCCATTTGCCTCCTCCGACCTTTCGACATCTTCCGACCTTTTCCGACCCTAGTCTTCAGTTTGCCCGAACAACGCCATGTTCGAGCTATGGCCCGGCTCCACTTTCGCGGCCGGATTGATGAAATGCACGGCGTGGTTGACGGCGATGGCGGCTTCGGCGGCGCCGGTGGCGATCAGCTTCAGCTTCCCGGGATAGGTGGTGATGTCGCCCGCGGCAAACACGCCGGGGATATTGGTCGCCATCGTCTGTGACACCTTGATCTCGCCCTTCTCGATGTCGAGCCCCCATTGCGCGATCGCGCCGAGCGAAGAGATGAACCCGAGCTGCGGGATCACGCTGTCGATCGCGAGACGCTCTTCCACTTTCGTCTTGCTGTTATAGATCGTGACGGCGTCGATCATGTCGTCGCCGTGGATGCTCTTCAGCTCCCAGAACGTCCGCAGCTCCATCTTGCCCGCGGCGCACAACGCCTCCACCTGCCGGACGGTGGCGGCGTGGGCGCGGAATCCGTCGCGCCGGTGAATCATCACGATCGAGCGCGCCACCCCTTGCAGATTCACCGCCCAGTCAAACGCCGAATCGCCCCCGCCCACCAGCAAGACGCGCTTGTCACTGAACACCTTGGGGTCGAGCACCCGATCGTGCAGGCCCTTCCCGTACCAGCGGTCCACATCCTTGAGCGGCAGCTTGCGCGGGGTGAAGGCGCCGATCCCGCCCGCGATCACGACGGAGCGCGACGGGTAGGCGTCCCGCTCCGTGACGATGGTGAACACGGGATGGCCGTTCTCCGAGTCGCGCTGTAATCCCGTGACCTTCTCGCCGAGGTGCACCGGCGCTTTGAACTGGAGCGCCTGCTCGGCCATGCCCTTCACCAGATCCTTGGCGAGCACCTTGGGGAAGCCCGCCACGTCGAAGATGTACTTCTCCGGATACAGCGCGGTCAGCTGCCCGCCGACCTGATCGAGGTTGTCGATCAGGCGGCAGGACGCTCCCCGCATCCCAGCGTAGAATGCGCCGAACAGCCCGGTGGGGCCGGCGCCGATTATCGTGATATCTTTGACCTCTTGCATTGAGTCCAATCGTAATTCGACGACGGGGGAGAAGGGAGAGGGGAGCGGTTCGATCCGCCCAGTGAAGATCTACACGAGGCATGGCGACGGCGGAGAGACCGGGCTGTTCGGCGGCGGGCGCGTGCCCAAGGACGACTCCCGTGTCGATGCGTACGGGCAGGTGGACGAGCTGAACGCCGCGCTCGGAGTGGCGCTCGCGGTCGAGCCGGGCAGCTTCCACCGCGACCTCCTCGAAGGCGTGCAGCGCGACCTGTTCACCATCGGCGCGGAGCTCGCGACCCCCGATCCCGCCAAGCTCGCCAAGGCGCTGCGCGGTCCTCCCGTCGGCCCCGACCAGGTTGCGGCGCTCGAGCGTGCCATCGACGCGGCGGAGGCGCAGCTGCGCCCGCTCAAGCAGTTCATCCTGCCAGGGGGCGTGCCCAAGGCCGCCGCCCTGCAGCTGGCCCGCGCCGTGTGCCGCCGCGCGGAGCGCGCGGTAGTCAGGCTCCACCGGGAGCAGCACCCCGGCTCCTCCTCCTCGGTATTGCCTTACCTCAATCGCTTATCGGACCTGCTATTCGTCCTCGCCCGCGCGGCCAACCAGGCCGCCAACGCGCCCGAGCTTCCGTGGTGACTCCGCCCGTCCGGGTGGTGATTCGGGAGCAGCGCGATGCGTCGTACGACATCGTGATCGGTCGGGGAGTGCTCGGCGATGCGCCGGCGCTCGTGCAGGCGGCTTGTCCGGCGGCCCGCTACGCCGTGATCACCGACTCGCACGTGGCCGGCCTGTACGGCAAGCAATTCGTTGCACGTTTGCACGACGGCACGTTGCACGCCGAGCTGTTCGAGTTTCCGTCGGGAGAATGGAACAAGACGCGCGAGACCTGGGCAGCACTCGCGGATCAGATGCTGGCGCGCCAGTTCGGTCGCGACTGCGCGGTCATCGCACTGGGCGGGGGCGTCGTGGGCGACCTCGCGGGGTTCGTCGCGGCCACCTACCTGCGCGGCGTGCCTTACGTGCAGCTGCCCACCACGCTGCTCGCGATGATCGATTCGTCGATCGGCGGCAAGACCGGGATCGACGTTCCCGCCGGCAAGAACCTGCTCGGCGCGTTCCACCAGCCTCGCCTGGTGCTGGCCGACCTCGACGCGTTGGGGACGCTGCCGCCACTCCAGCTGGCGGCGGGAATCGCGGAGGCCGTGAAGCATGGCGTGATCTCCGACGCCGACTACTTCCAGTTCTTGGAGCGGGAGCGCGATGGCGTGACGGCCAAGCGACCCGAGGCGCTGGAGCGTCTCGTGCGCCGATCGGTGGAGATCAAGGCGGGCGTGGTCGCGGCGGACGAGCGCGAGACGGGGCGGCGCGCCATCCTCAACTTCGGACACACCGTCGCGCACGCGGTCGAGGCAACCGCGAAGTTCGCCGTGCTGCACGGCGAAGCGGTGGCGATCGGGATGGCGTACGAGGCCCGCCTCGCCGAAACGATCGGCATCGCGGAACCCGGGACCGCGACCCGCATCCAACAACTGCTCAGGCGCTACGCGCTCCCGCTCGACCTGCCGCAGCGCACCAGCGTGGACGACCTCGTGGCCGCGATGCGGCTCGACAAGAAGGGGCGTGACGGGGCCGTGCGCTTCGCGCTGCCCGAAGCCGTGGGGCGCATGCACGCAGACGGGACGAGTTGGACGGTCGCGGCCCCGGAGCGCATCGTCCGGGAGGTGCTGGGAGGGGGCTAGTCACGCGCTGCTACTAATCACATGTCCGTCAACAAGTTCCCACACAACTATGCACGTCTCCACATCCCGCACGGTTCGCGATCAACGTTGAATCAACAAGAATTTCTCCACACTCGATGTGGATAGTGGACAAACAGTGCAGTGGTGGTGGGTGCTAACAATTTGTGATGTGGAAAAGTGCCGAGATTTGCACCATTTTGAGAGCGTTCCTATATTGAGCGCCGTTGATCAAGTTTTCCACTAAGCCCTACTCAGTCTCCACCGTCGGAGCCCTAGCGATGGCACGGTCGAACGGAGGCAAGGCCAAGGCGTTTTTTCGAGCCAATCCCTCCGGTGCGTTTGACCAGTATCTGCAGGACATCCAAAAGCTCCCCCTGATAAAAGATCCCGCTGAGGAACGCCGGCTGGCGCGGCGCGTGCGCCGCGGTGACGAGAAAGCCGCGGAGCGCCTCGTCACGGCCAACCTCCGCTTCGTCATTTCCTACGTCAAGAAGTACCAGGGGCACGGGCTCGACCTCTCGGAGTTGGTGGCGATCGGCAACGAGGGGCTGCTCAAGGCGGTGAAGAAGTTCGATCCCGACCAGGGCGTGAAGTTCATCTCGTATGCGGTGTGGTGGGTGCGCCAGGCGGTCCTGAAGGCGCTGGCGGAGCAGACCCGCAGCGTGCGCATCCCGCTGAATCAGAATTCGCAGCTGATCCGCATGAGCCGCACCGAGACGTATCTCTCGCAAGAGCTCGGCCGCGAACCCACCGACGACGAAATCGCCCTCGCCCTCGAAGACACCGTTGAGAACGTCCGCACCGCGCGTCGCATGACGGCCGCCGAGCTCTCGCTCGACGCCCCGGTCGACCGCAGCGACAAGGACGCCGCGACTCTCGGCGAGCGCTTCGCCGGCCAGGAAGGCGGCGAGATCGAGGAGACCACCGACGGCAAGCTGATGCGCGAGTTCATCGACCGCATCTTCCAGAAGTATCTCACGCCGCGCGAGCGCAAAATCCTCTATCTCTATTACGGCCTCGAGGAGGGGAGCGAGGCCATGACCCTGGAGAAGATCGGGGCGTTGATGGGCGTCACGCGGGAGCGCATCCGGCAGATCCGGGAGCGGGCTTTTGAAAAGCTCCGTGAATCTCCCGACGGTCGTGCGCTCAAGGGCTTTTGGAGGGCAGCCTAAGGCTAGACGGGTAGACGGATAGACGGGTAGTGGTGGGCAGGTGAGAGTGGCCAGGAGAGGCGTCCTGGCCGCTTTGTGTTCCTAGGAACCGCTCGCCGTCTACCCGTCTACCCGCCTATACTATCACCATGGCCCGCGACCTCCCGATTTTTCCGTTGCCGATCGTCCTGTTCCCCGGCGCGAATCAATCGCTCCACATCTTCGAGCCCCGCTATCGGAAGCTGCTGCAGGACTGTCTCGCCGGTGACCAGCGCTTCGGCATCGCGTACAGCGCGTCCGAGTCCGCGGCCGGCGTGGCGCCCGATGCCGTGCCGCGGCCGGGCGACGTGGGCTGCGTCGCGCTGATCCGCTCGCGCCAGACCCTGCCGGACGGGCGCTCGAACATCGTCGCGGTGGGAGAGCGTCGCTTCGTGCTGCAGAGCTGGATCGAACATGCGGGACCCTACCGGGTCGCCCAGGTCGAAGAGTTCGACGACGATCCGATCGACCCGGCGGAGGCCGCGCCCCTCGCGAACGACGTGCGCGAGGGCTTCGAGCGGCTGCGTCAGGCGCTCGGCGTGCTGCTCGAACCGGACGAGGAGGAAGCGGCCGTGCCACAGGATCCCGCCGAGCTCTCGTTCCACGTCGCCGCGGCGCTCGAGCTCGAGCCGGCCGCGAAGCAGGTGCTGCAGGCGATTCGCAGCACGTCGGCGCGGTTGCGGCAGCTCGCGAGCGTGCTGGGACCGCTCGCCGCCGACGCGGAGCGGCGCGCCGCGGTGCGGCAGCGGGCACGGGGCAACGGACACGGCGACCGCCACGCCGAGATCGAGCGGACGCCATGACCGGCGTGACGTTGATCGAAGGGCTCGCCGAGATCGTGGGCCCGCGTCACGTGCGCACCGCGCTCCCGGAGCGCGTCACGTACGCCCGGGACGGCCTCCCGACCCACCGGCGGGTCCCGGGCGTGGTCGTGTTGCCGGGCAGCCGGGACGAGATCGTCGCGGTGCTGCGGCTACTCGCGGCGCTGGGCGTGCCGTTCGTGCCACGCGGCGCCGGTACAGGCCTCTCGGGCGGGGCCCTCGCCGCCGATGATGCGGTGCTCGTCGTCCTCACCCGGTTGAACCGCATCCTCAAGCTCGACTCCAGAAACCGCGTGGCCGTCGTGGAGCCGGGCGTGGTGAACGCGCGGCTCTCAGCGGCCGCGGCTCCCTATGGATTGCAGTACGCTCCCGATCCGTCGAGCCAGACCGCGTGCACGATCGGCGGCAACGTCGCCGTGAACGCGGGCGGTCCGCATTGCCTCAAGTACGGTGTCACGGCCACTCACGTGCTCGCCCTGGAGGTGGCACTCGCGGACGGGCGCCTCGTGGAGCTGGGCAGCCCCGGCGGCGAGGCGTGGGGCCCCGATCTCGTGGGATTATTCGTCGGCTCGGAGGGGAATTTCGGCGTCGCGACGCGGATCACCGTCCGGCTCGCGCCGGTGGCGCGCGCGGTCCGGACCCTGCTCGCGGATTTCAACGAGCTGCGCGCCGCCGGCGAAGCGGTGTCGGCGGTCATCGCCAGTGGCATCGTCCCCGCGGCGCTCGAAATGATGGATCAGTCGTGCATCCGGGCCGTGGAAGATTCGGTGTACGCGGCCGGCTACCCGCGCGACGCCGCAGCGGTGCTGTTGACGGAGCTGGACGGCATGCACGAGGCCGCCGTGGCGGCGGACGCCGAGACCATCGAGGGCGTGCTGCGGGCGCACGGGGCGCGCTCGGTGCTCGTCGCCGCCGACGCCCACCAGCGCGATCGTCTGTGGCTCGGTCGCAAGAAGGCGTTCGGTGCCATGGGCCGCCTGTCCCGCGATCTGGTCGTGCAGGACGCCGTCGTCCCGCGGTCCACGCTCCCTGACGTGCTCGAGACGATCGGGCGGATCGCCGACCGCCGCGGGCTCACCGTCAGCAACGTGTTCCATGCCGGCGACGGCAACCTCCATCCCAACATCTCGTTCGACGGGCGGATCGCCGGCCTGCGGGAGCGGGTCGAAGAGGCGAGCGCCGAGATCATGGCGGTGTGCATCGCGGCGGGGGGCACCATCACGGGCGAGCATGGGGTGGGACTCGACAAGCTGCGCTACATGCCGCTGCTGTTCGATGCCGACTCGCTGGCGGCGATGCGCGGAGTGCGGCTGGTGTTCGACCCCGACGAGCGCGTGAACCCGGGGAAGGTGGTGCCGGTGCACGCGTGCCGGGAGTGGACCAGCGCCGTAACGCGGAACGAGACCGCGAACAGCCGCTCCGACTTCCGCGCTCCAACTTCCGCGTCAGCCCGATGAGCCTCCTCGAGCGCGTCCGCGCCCTGCTGGGCGACGAAGCGGTGGAGCTGGCCACCACCCCGGACGGGGTGCCCCGCGTCGCGCCCGACTCTCCCGACGCCGTGGCCTTGCTGCTCGGCACCGCGCGTGAGGAAGGGTGGCGGGTGCGGATCGAGGGTGCGGGCACGTGGCTTCCGGCCGACGCTCCCGCCGACCTCGCGCTCACCACGCGCCGGCTCGACAAGATCCCGGCGATCGAGCCGCAGGATCTGTCAGCCACCGCCGAGGCGGGGATCGGCTGCGACCTGCTGCGCCAGCAGCTCGCCGACCGGGGCACCTGGCTGGCGCTCGATCCGCCCGGCCTCGCGGGGCGTACGCTCGGCTCCGTGGTGGCGACCGCGACGGCGGGCCCGCTGCGCCAGGCGTTCGGCGCCGTCCGGGATCATCTCCTCGGGGTCACGTTCGTCACGGGCGACGGCCGGCTGGTGCACAGCGGCGGGCGCGTGATGAAGAACGTCGCGGGCTACGACCTCACCAAGCTGGCGGCGGGCGGGTTCGGAGCGTTCGGCGTGATCGTGCTGGTGCACCTGCGGCTGCGTGCCCTGCCCCGCGCCGACCAGACGCTGGTGCTCGAGGGATCGCGCGAGGATCTCACCCAGGTGGCCGAGGACATCGCGGCCGCCGGCATCCAGCCGGCCGCCCACGAGCTGATGTCTCCAGCGCTGGCCCGGCGCGAGCGCTGGCTCCTGGCCGTTCGAGTCGCCGGGTCCGCCGCCCTCGTCGCCGCCGAGGAGGCCGGCCTGCGCGCCGCGGCGGGCGGTCGGTTCACGCCGCTCCGCGCCGATGAAGGACACAGCCTGTGGATGCGCGCCGCGGAAAGCTTCGCCACCCGTCCGGTGGCGTTCCGCGTAGGGGGCCTCCCGGACTCGAGTGACGAGCTGCTCGACCTGCTGCAGCACCAGGTGGGCGATGAGTGGATCTCCGCGAGCCCCGCCATCGGGACGATCCGCTGGGGCGGCGACGCCGCCGTCGATCGCCTCAAGCGGCTGCGGCGCACGCTCGCGGGCCTCGAGGTCCCGCTCACGCTCGAGCGCGCGCCCTGGCCGGTGCGCGCGGCGGTCGGCCACTTCGGCGCCTATCGCGAGGGCGTCGGGCCCCTCGTGGCGGGGCTGCGCCGCACGTTCGATCCCGGCGAAGCGCTCGTCGTGGCGATCGAAGGAGCTGAATGACGGAAGGGGGGGAGGATCGCGGGGGTTTTGCGGCGCTCGACCCCTGCGTCCATTGCGGTTTTTGCCTGCAGGCGTGCCCCACGTTTCTCGCGACCGGCGACGAGGCCGACAGCCCGCGTGGCCGCATCGAGCTGATGCGCGCGCTCGAGGCCGGCGAGCTCGCGCCCGACGACCCCGGACTCGCGCTCCACCTCGATCGCTGTCTCGGCTGCCGCGGCTGCGAGCCCGTCTGCCCCTCAGGCGTCGGGTACGGCCGCGGGCTCGCCGCCGCGCGCGCCGCCATCGCTCGCCGTCGGGGCGTCCCGCCCCTCGCTCGAGCCGCGCTCGCGGCACTCACCGGTGCCGGACCGTCGCACGTCGTGTACGCGATGGCGCGGGCGCTGCGGGCGACCGGAATCCCGCGCCGGCTGGCGGGTTGGGGGCGAGCACGGTTCGCGATGGGAATGCTCGCGGCGAGCTCGCCGGAGGATGGTGGAGGTAACTCCCGGAGCAACCTCCACCGTCCTCCGCCGCCCTCCACAACCTCCCCCGTCCTGCTTTTTCGAGGCTGCGTCATGGATGGTCTCTTCTCACACGTGCACGACGCGACCATTCGCACGCTCGAAGTCAACGGGTATACAGTGCGGGAGGTGCCGGACCAGGTGTGTTGCGGCGCCCTGCACGAGCACGCGGGGCTCGAGGACGACGCCCGCCGGCTGGCGCGCGCGAACATCGCCGCCTTCGCGGGTGGGGGGGGGACCGGCGACGAGCCCATCGTCGTGAACAGCGCGGGGTGTGGCGCGATGCTCAAGGAGTACGGCCACCTGCTCGGCGACGGCACGGGACGGGGCGCGGGCGCGGCATTCGCCGCGCGAGTGAAGGACGTGACCGAGCTGCTGGCCGCGCGGGGACCGCGCCCAGGCGCGCCGGTCGACGCGACGGTCGCGTACGATCCCCCTTGCCATCTATTGCACGCGCAGCGCATCGCTGAGCCGCCCCAGCGCGTGCTGGCGGCGATTCCCGTGTTGCGGGTCATCTCGACACCCGACGCGGCCCAATGCTGCGGCAGCGCCGGGCTGTTCACGCTCGTCGAGCCGGGCATGTCCCGCGCGGTGCTCGCTCCCAAGCTGGCCGCGCTCGCGGAGGCGCGACCCCAGGTGGTGGCGACCGGCAATCCGGGCTGCCTCATGCAGCTTGGCGCCGGGCTCGCCGCCGCGCGGAGTCCCGCGTTCGCGCGCCATCCCGTGGAGCTGCTCGACGAGTCGTACCGGGCGGCGGGGTATTATGCTTGAAAGACGATGACGGATGTGCTGCCCCCGATCGCCCGCCTCGAGCCCGGCGCGGTGTCGCCCGCGCTCGTCACCGCCCTGCATACCGGCGCGGTGCTGTCGCCCGCGGACGCGGCGGTCGTCACGCTGGACGGCCCCGGGGCCGTGACGTGCATGCAGGGCCTGCTCACCAACGATCTCGAGCAGGCGGGCGATGGCGGGTTCGTGTACGGCGCCCTGCTCACCCCCAAGGGAATGATCGTGGTCGACGGCTGGGCGGCGCGGCTCGGCACGACCGTCGCTTACACCGTCCCCGCGACGGCGCGCGAGCGCGCGCTGGCCATCTTCACCCGCTCCGTTCCCCCACGACTTGCCCGGCTGCACGACCGCTCCACCGGGGTCGCCATCTACCGGCTCGCGGGGCCGCACGCGGTCGCCGTCGCGACCGCCGCGGGCCTCGACGTGCCGCCCGCGCCTGGGCGCGTGCTGCAGCGGAGGGGGGGCCACATGGAAACGGCCCGCGCCACCGACGTGGCCCCGTTCGCCCTCCAGGTGACCGTGGCCGCGCCCCAGGCCGAGCTGCTGGTCCGGCGGCTCATTGAGGCAGGGGCGGTGGAAGCCGATCCCGCCGTGCTCGAGCTGGCTCGCATTCTCGCGGGGTGGCCCCGGCTCGACGCCGAAGTAGACGAGAAGACCATTCCGCAGGAAGTGCGTTACGACGAAATCGGCGGCGTGTCCTATACCAAAGGATGTTATACGGGACAGGAGACCGTGGCGCGGCTCCATTTTCGCGGGCACGTCAACCGCGTGCTGCGCGGGCTGCTGTTCGATCCCGAGCCCCCCGCCGCGCCGGCGCAGGGATGGAGCGCCGTCATCCACCAGGATCGCGACGTCGGCCGCGTCACCAGTCTCGCCTTCGTGCCCGACTCAGGCGTCTCGGGAGGGGGCCGCTGGATCGGCCTCGCGCTGATCCGCCACGAGGTCGCCCCGGGAGGGATGGTGCGCGCGGCGGGACGCGACGCCCGTCTGGTCGATCTCCCCTTCGCGTCGCCGATCGCCGGGCCGGCATGACGGTGCTGGTCACGGGGGCGAGTGGCCTCGTCGGCAGTCATGTCGTCGCGGCACTGGTGGCGCGCGGCGAGCCGGTGCGGGCGCTGGTGCGCGCACCCAGCCGGGCGATCGTGGCCGGGCTCGGCGCCGAAGCGATCGTGGGCGACATCACCGATCCGGCGGCGTGGCGCGGGGCCGTCGAGGGCGTGCGCGCCGTCGTGCATGCCGCCGCCATCGTCCAGCGGCGTGCCAGCTGGGCTCAGTACTTCGCCGCAAACGTCGAGGCCACGCGGCTCGCCGCCAGCGCCGCCGGCGCCGCGGGTGTCCGGCTGATCCACATCTCGTCGGTAGCGGTGTACCGGGGCTCCGCTGCATACATCCCGGGCGACGAGCGACGCGCCGAGGATGATCCATTCGCGCCGATCGTGGATTGGGACTTCTACGGACGGACCAAGCGACTCGCCGAGGACGTCGTGCGCGAGGCGGCGGAGCGCGGCGCGCTCGACGTGGTGGCCCTGCGCCCCACGGTCATCTACGGCGAACGCGACCGGTTGTTCACGCCGCGGCTGCTGCGCGCGCTCACGTGGCCGTTGCTGCCGCAGATCGGACCCGGTACCAACCGCATCTCGTGCGTGTATGCCGGCAACGTCGCGGCCGCGGCGGTCGCCGCCCTGGAAGCGCCCCGAGGGGGGTTCCGTGTGTACAACGTGACGCGGGACGGGGGCGCTGCGCTCTCCTCGCGAGAATTCTTCAGCGCCTTCGCAGCCGCTCTGGGCCGCCCCTACAAGACGCTTCCCATTCCGCTGCCGCTGGCAGCCACGGTGACGCGGTTCCTGGTCGCCCCCCGGCTCGCTCGCGCGGCCGTTTCGTTCTTGAGCGGCGACAACCCGTACAGCGACGATCGCATCCGCGCGGAGCTCAAATGGCAGCCGCCCACCCCCGCTCCCGACGCGATCCGGCGTACGGTCGCCTGGTTCCTTGCAAACGAAAAGCCCGGGCGCTAGTCCCGGGCATCGTCACTGCTCCCGACCGAAGACCTTACGGCTTCTTCTTGGCCGCGGGCTTCGCCGGCGCCGGCTTCGCGGGCGCCATCTTCTTGGCCGTGTCCGCCATCATCATGTGCTTCGAAGTGTCGGCCATCTGCATCTTCGAGGTGTCGCTCATCTGCATCATGTTGTGGGACGTGTCAGCGGCGGGAGCCTGCGCGGCGGGCTTCTGCTCGGCCTTTTGACACGCGCCCATCGCCACTACGGCGAGGACAACGGCGAGACGCTTCATGCGTGCTCCTGATAGAAAGTTGCTGTTTGGGGCGTCGGCGCGGGAAAACCTAGCGGCATGCCCTCGGGAGTCAAGGGCACGGGGGCACGGAACGACGCGGGGTATAACGAGCCACCATGACTGATCGACGGAGTTTTGTGGCGTGGCTCGGCGCGCTCCCCACGCTGCGGCGACGGCCCGGCGAAGCCGTCATCACCGCTACCCCGACAGCCCTGTACCAGCAGCCTGATGGTCGCAACAACCTCGTGCGAATCACCGCCACCGGGCTCGATGCGCCGGCCGCGCGCGCGCGTGTGACGGACCGGCGTGGCACGCTCGTCGGTACGGCCGGGCTGCTCCCCGACGACACCGGCGCGGTGCTCGCGGGCGAAGTCTGGGTGCCGCTGGCCTCCCCTGCGGCGTTTCACATTGAACTCGAGGTTGGGAAGCGCCGCGTCGCGCGCCGCTCGGTGCGTCTGGCGCCACCCCGCCGCTGGACGCTGTACTGGATCGCATCGAGCCACACTGATGTCGGACTCACCGATCTGCGGGAGCGCTGCCTCGAAACTCACCGTCGCAATCTCGACGCCGCCCTGGCGCGGCTGGCCACGCATCCCGACTTCCACTGGACCATGGAGTGCGCGCTCCAGACCCTCTCGTTCGTCGAGAACCGGGCTCCGGCTGCGGGCGACGCACTGGCGAGCGCCATCGGCGCGGGCAAGATCGGGTTCGGCGCGCTGTACGCCAGCCTGCTCACGGGAATCCTCGATCACGAAACGCTGGCGCGCGCGGTCTGGCCCGCCGGCAGGTTCGCGCGCGAGCGCGGCCTCGGCTTCGCGGCCGCGCTGATCGCCGACGTGCCCGGGCAGGTCGTCACGTTCCCGACGCTGCTCGCGGCCAGCGGGGTGCGCTACCTCGCGAGCGGCGTCAACCCGGAGCGGGCAGTACCCCTGCTCGCGCCCGCCGCTGGCGCCGCCGCGCAGCTCGCGGGCGACTGGACCACGTACCCGCAGCTGTACTGGTGGCAGGGCCCGGACGGCAGCCGGGTGCTCCATTGGAGGACCGATCGCTACGCCGACGGTCCGCGCCTCGGCTTCGACGTCGGCGCCACCGAGATGGCCCGTCGCATCTCCGCGTGGCTGCTCGCCGACCCCGTCCTGGTATCGCCAGCCTACCCGTATGACGTGGCGCTGTTGTGGGGCGCGACGGCCGACAACGGGGCCATGGACGAGCGCGTGGTCGACAACGTCCTGGAGTTCAATCGGCTGTACGCGTATCCACGCCTGCTCGCAGCGCGGCCGGAAGACTTTTTCCGCGACGTCGAGCGGCGCTACGGCCCGACGCTACCGGTCCGCCGCGGCGAGACCGGCGTGTACCGCGAGGACGGCGCGGCGTCGACGGCCGCCGAGCTCGCGGGCTTCCGCGCCGCTCAACTCGCCGCCCGCGCGGCCGAGCTGCTGGCGTTGTGGGACGCGAAGACCGAGCCCGGCGGGAACAGGGGGGGGGGAGGCGCCGTGGAGCGGATCGCCGGTCGGGCCCGGGAGCGCGGCCGGATGTGGCGCGACCTGCTCCAGTTCGGAGAGCACACCTGGGGATCCCGCGCGAGTGTGTCGGACCCCGATGGCGAGCAGACGATCGCGCAATGGGAGGCCAAGCGGCGACTGGTAGAACGTGCGGCGGCCGCGGCTCGCGCCCATGTCGACGCCGGGCTGTTGCGCATCGGTCTCAGCACGGCGGGAGGGGGACCCGGGCGGCTGGTGTTCAACGCATCCAGCTGGCCCCGCAGCGACGTCGTCCGCATCCCGGACGGCGCGGGGCGCGGGTTCTCCGACGGTCGGGACTGGCCGGCGGTGGACCTCCCCGACGGAAGCGCGCTGGTGCTGGCCCGCGATGTGCCCGCGCTGGGGTACGTGGCGCTCGCGGAGAGCGGGCGCGGGGGCAACCCGCCGCGCGACGAAGGGGCGGCACTCGAGGCGCAGGCCGGCAGCTTTCACGTCGTGCTCGACGCCGCGACCGGGGCGATCAGCTCGCTCACCACCGGGGACGGCCAGGAGCGGGTCCGGGGGGGGGGCGTATGGTCGGGATTGAACCAGCTCGTCTACGTCCAGGGCGGTGCCCACAGCGCGCTCTGGACCGACGAGTCACGGGACGGGCTGCGCGCCCCCCCAGAACTCACCCTCAACCACGCCCGCCTCACGTCCGCCCGGCGCGAACGGCTGCCCGGCATCGGCAGCCGGCTGGTCGTGGAGCGGACACTCGAAGGGTGTGGCAGCGTGACGAGTGTGGTGACGGTGTACGACGAGCTCCCGTGGCTGGACATCGAGAACCGCCTCTCCAAGCCCGCCACGCTCGTCAAGGAAGCGCTGTACGTGGCGTTCCCGTTCGCACTCACCAAGCCGGTGGTCGAGCTCGAAGTGCCGCTCGGCCGCATGACGGTCGACCGCGATCAGCAGCCGGGCGGGTGCCGCGACTGGTTCTGCCACGCGCACTGGGTGTGGCTGCACCGTGCGGCGGACGGCATGCTGTGGAGCGGGCCGGACACGCCGCTCGTCACGCTCAACGATGTGTTCCGCGGCGCCTGGCGGCGCCGGCTCGAGCCCGACGGGACGCTGTTCGCGTACGTGCTCCACAATTACTGGTACACGAACTTCGCCGCGCGCCAGGGGGGCGAGCTCACGTTCCGGTTTCGGATTTCGCCGCTCGCCCCGGGAGGCGATCCCGCCGAGCCGGTCCGGCGGGGGTGGGCGGCGTGCGACCCCTTGTACGCGAGCGTCCCGTACGCGAGCGCGGGAGTGGGCACCCTCGCGCGCAAGGATGCCGCGCTGGGGCTCGCCGACGGCGGCGTGCTCGTCGTAGGCGCGAAGCCCGCCGACGATGGCGCCGGCGCCATTGTCAAACTCGTCGACGTCGCCGGCGCAGGCCGGACGGTGGCGGTCTCGCCCGCGGCGCTCACGTTCCGCAACGCGCGGCGCGCCAATTTCGTCGAGATGACTGGCGACGCGCTCCCCGTCGCGTCCGACGGCCATGTCACGATCGAGCTGCCCGCGTGGGGCACCGCCGCCGTGCGACTCTTTACATCGACGGAGCGGGTCGGTTAACTATCGCCATATGACCAAGCCAACCACCCTCCGCGAGCTGCGTCAGACCGAATGGGCGAGTCCCGCCAGAATTCAGCGCACGGTCAAGGACGAGCTGCGGGAGAATCTGATCTGCCTCCTGGAAAACGGCTCACCGCTGTTTCCCGGCATCGTGGGCTACGAGGACACCGTCATTCCGCAGCTCGTCAACGCCGTTCTGTCGCGACACAACTTCATCCTGCTGGGCCTCAGGGGACAGGCCAAGAGCCGCATCCTGCGCCAGCTCGTGACGCTGCTCGACGAGGAAATCCCGATCCTGGCGGGGAGCGAAGTGAACGACAATCCGTTCGCGCCGATCTCGAAGTACGGCCGCGACCTGGTGGCCGGCCAGGGCGAGGACACGCCGATCGCCTGGCTGCCCCGGGAGTCCCGCTACGTGGAAAAGCTCGCCACGCCGGACGTGACGATCGCCGACATCATCGGCGACGTGGATCCGATCAAGGCCGCGCGGGGCGGGCACCTGCTCTCCGACGAGCTCACGATGCACTTCGGGCTGCTGCCGCGCGCCAATCGCGGCGTCTTCGCGATCAACGAGTTGCCCGACCTCTCCGGCAAGATCCAGGTGGGGTTGTTCAACATCATGCAGGAGGGGGACGTTCAGATCAAAGGCTATCCGGTGCGGCTCAACCTCGACGTGGCCCTCGTGTTCACCGCCAACCCGGAGGATTACACCGCCCGCGGCAAGATCATCACGCCGCTCAAGGACCGGATCGGATCCGAGGTGGTCACGCATTACCCGCACTCGGTGGACATCGGCGCGGCCATCACGCGGCAGGAAGCGTGGCTGGAGCGCGACGGGCGGCCCTTGAAGCTGCCCGACTTCGTGGTGGAGCTGATCGAGCGGATCGCGTTCGAAGCCCGTGAGGACAAGCGCGTGGACCGCCGCTCCGGTGTGTCACAACGGCTGCCGATCAGCGTGCTCGAGAACGTGGTGTCGAGCGCCGAGCGCCGCTCCATCGCCACCAAAGAGAAGACGGTGGTGCCGCGCGTGTCGGACGTGTACGCGGCGCTGCCCGCCATCACCGGCAAGCTCGAGCTCGAGTACGAGGGCGAGCTGCAGGGGCCCGAGGTGATCGCGAAAGACCTGATCCGGCGCGCGGCGGGCAAGACCTTCGAAGCGCGGGTGGGCGGCGCCAACGTCGACGACATCGTGCACTGGTTCGACGAAGGCGGGGCGCTGAAAATCTCCAGCGATGAGCGCTCCGAGACGTGCCTCAAGGGATTCAGCGTTGTCCCGGGACTGCTGGACCTCGTGGACCAGGTCGGACTGGCGGCAAAGAAGGACGCGGGGATCGTGGTCGCCGCGTGCGAGCTGGTGCTCGAGGGCCTCGTGGCCGAGAAGCGCATCTCGCGCAGCGAAGAGCTCGGCTACACGCGCGCCCGGACGGAGACCAAAGGTCCCGGGTACGGCAAGCCGGGCAGTGGAGGCGTCGGCGGCAGCGGAGGTCCGAACCTCTTTTCGTAATCCTCCGTAGGGGACATCTTCTCCCATCCCCCACCGGAGGTCCCATGGGCAAGCTCGTCGCGGGCGCCGTCCTGCTGTTCATCGCCTTCACCCTCCTGCTCACCGCGGCTACCGTGCGCGCGCAGCGCCCCGGGCCGGCCTCCAATCTGGTGCGGATCGGCGGCTATCTGATCGGCGCCCTCGCGATCTTCCTGGCGCTCGGCTCCGGTTTCGTAGTGATCGATCCCGGCGAGGTCGGCGTGCGGCACGCCTTCGGGTACGTCGATCCGTCACCGCTGCTCGCCGGCATCCGCTTCGTGGTGCCCTGGTCGTCGATCGAGCGGTACTCGACGCGTGAGGAGCAGTGGCCCACACGCGGCGAGCAGATCGAGGCGATCGAGGCCCTCTCGAGCGAGCAGATGGGCATGCACGTGGAGGTGTCGATCCGCTGGCAGATCGACCCGATGCAGGCCCCCAAGATCTTCACGGAAATCGGCGACGAAGACCAGATCCGCGGGGCGGTGCTCAACGCCATCCGTAAGGGCGTGCGCGACGGCATGGTGCAGTACTCGATCAACGACATCTCCAAGCGCACCCAAATCGCCAACACCATGGAAGCGCTCGTGGATTCGGCGCTCGTCACCACGCCCCGGGCGGGCGGCGGCAAGTTCCGCATCGCCACCGTCACCGCGTTCTTCTTGCGCGACCTGCAGCCTCCCGCCGCCGTCGTTCAGGCGATCAACGCCAAGATCGCCCAGGAGCAGCAGATCGAGACCGAGCGTCACCGCGTGGAGGTGGCCCGCCTGCAGACGGAGCAGCAGCGGCTCCTGAACCAGACGCTCTCCCCGGAGGCGCTCACGAAGCAGTGGATCGAAGTGCTGCACGACATGAAGAGCTCGAACAACCTCATCATTTTCGTGCCCACCGAAGGCGGGTTGCCCTTGCTCAACATCGGTGAGCTGCGCAAGAACCTGAAGCCCTGATGGCTGCTCCGGTCATCACCGTCACGCGGCAGTACGCGTCGGGCGGCTCGGCGGTCGCGCAGCAGGTGGCCACCACGCTCGGCTGGACGGTGATCGACAATGAGTTCGTCGACGAGGTGGCGCGGCGGGCGGGCCTCGCGCCGGCCGCCGTGGCGGAGCGCGAAGAGCGGGCCCCCGGGCTGCTCGAGCGGCTCGCCCGAACCCTCGCCGTCGCCTCACCCGAGCTGTTCGTCAGCGCCGACGCGGTGCCGCGCGTCGAGCCGGATGAAGCGATGATCGTAAAGCTCACGGAGCGGGTCATCGCCGAGGCGGCGGCGCACGGGCGCGTGGTGCTGGTGGGTCGCGGGGCCCAGGCGCTGCTGGCGCAGCGACCCGACGCGCTCCACGCGTACGTCGTCGCGTCCCGCCCCTGGCGCATCCGCCTGGCCGTGGAGCGCCTGGGTGTAAACCCGGACGATGCGGAGGCGGTCGTGGACGAGACGGACCGGCGGCGCGATCAGTACGTGAAGACCTACTACCGGCGCCACCGCCAGGACGTCGTCAACTACGACATCGTGGTGAATACCGAACGGCTGGGGATCGAGGGTGCCGCCGCGGCGGTGGCGGCCGTGGCGCGCCGGTGGCAGTGGCGGTGAGAGTGATCCGGACGGCGCTTGTGGTGGCCGTCGCCTCGGCATGCTGGCTCGCCTCGAGCGGGCCCCCCCCCGCGCCCACGATGGTGATTCCGTTGGATCCGTACGGGGGAGCCATCTACGTCCCGGGCGCCGTCAACGGCGACACAGCCTGGCTGATGTTCGATACCGGCCTGTCCCGCAGCGGGATCGACCTCGAGTGGGCACATGCCAGCGGCGTCGCGGCCGAGACGGCGCACACGGCGGTCCTGGACACGCTGCGCCTCGGCGAGCTGCAGCTGCACCACTACCGCGCGATGTTGTACGGCTTGAGCGGCCTGAGCGAAGCGAGCGGGCGCGTGCAGCGCGGCCTGGTCGGGCACGACGTGCTGCAACGCTTCACCGTAGAGATCGACTACCCGGCGCGTCGCATCCGGCTGCTCGACCCCGCCTGGTACCGCTACGCCGGATCCGGGGCCATCGTGCCGTTCACCGCCGACGCCGACCTCCCGCTGTTGAGCGCCAAGGTGAAGGCTCCGGGTCGGCACGCGATCCCGGCGCGGCTGCTGCTCGATACCGGCGCATCGGGGCTGTGCCTGATCCTCACCGCGCCGTTCGTGGAGCAGTACGAGCTCGATCGCGTACGGCCGGCCATCGACGCGCCCATCGGCACCGGGCTCGCCGGCGAGCTGCACGGCACCATCGTGCGGCTGCAGGAGCTTCAGCTCGGCCGGGTGCGCGTACGCTCCCCGACGACCGGGCTGGGAGGTGAAATCAAGGGATTTCTCGGCCGCACCGACATCGACGGCGTGATCGGGAACGCCGTGTTCGAAGGATCCCGACTCATCCTCGACTACGCCCGCCGCCGCATCATCGTCGAGCCTGGAACAAGCATCGGAAGCGCGCCATGTGACTACGACATGAGCGGAATGCGACTCGCGGCCCGCGGACCGGGACTGCGGCACGTCATGGTCGACTACGTCGTGCCGCGCAGTCCCAGCGCGGATGCGGGGATCCGTGCCGGCGACGAGCTGCTGCTCATCGACGGGCGAGGGGCCGGCGACGAGGACTTGAGCGCCGTGCGACGCATCCTGCGCGTGGATGGGGCCGTCCGCCAGCTGCTGCTGCGGCGCGCAGACGACACGATCCGGGTGGCGCTGAGACTGAGGCGGCTCCTTTAGGCCGTCTGGCGGAGGGCCGGCACCCGCCACGTCGCCGCCGCGATCCCCACGAGGCACGCCGCCGCCCCCAACGCGACCGCCGTCGGTGCGCCCCACCGCTCCGCCACGAGGCCCGCCTGGAACGCGCCCAGCGGCGCCATGCCCACGAATACGAACGCGTAGAACGCCATCACCCTGCCCCGCAACGCGTCCGGGACGAGGGTCTGTAACATGGTATTGGCGAGGGCCGTGGTCACGATCATCGCGCGGCCCACCAGCACGAGCAGCACGAGGCCGAAACCGAACGAGCGGGTCGCCGTGAACCCGATCAGCAGAGCGGCGAACGCCGCGGCCCCAGCGAGCATGGTGGATCCCTTGGGAACCCGCGCGCCCGCCACGGCCAGCGCGAGCGCGCCCAACATCGCACCGACGCCCACCGAGGCCATAAGCGCGCCGTATCCGGCCGCCCCGCGATGCAGTACGTCCCGCGCGAACACCGGCATCAGCACGAGAAACGGATAGCCGAACACGCTCATGACCGCGACCAGCAACACCAGCGACAGCACGCGGGCGTCGCTGCGGATGAACGCGAAGCCCATGCGGAACCCGTCCCAGGCCGACTCGACGGCGGCGCGCGGCTCGAACTTCGGCAGCCGCATCGCCCACAGGCCCCAGATCACCGCGATGTAGCTGACGCCGTTCAGCAGAAAGCACAGCCCCACGCCCGCGACACCGATCACCACCCCCGCGACGGCTGGGCCGACAATGCGCGCCGCGTTGAACATCGACGAATTCACCGCGATCGCGCTCACCAGGTCTTCCTTGCCCACCAGCTCGACGAGAAACGCCTGCCGCGCGGGGATGTCGAACGCATTCACCACCCCGAAGCCCACGGCCAGCGCCATCACCTGCCACACCGCGATCACCTTGGCGAGCACGAGCACGCCCAGCGCGACCGCCTCACCCATCTGGAGCAGCTGGGTGAGCACGATGAGCCGGCGCTTGTCGACCCGATCGACCACGATGCCGGCGTACAGCGTGAACAGCAGTACGCCGAACGAGCGCAGCGCCTGATTGAGACCGACGGCGAAGGCGGAGTTGGTGAGCTCCAGCACCAGCCAGCCTAACGCCACCGACTGCATCCACGTGCCAATGAGCGACACGCCCTGTCCATAGAAGAACAGGCGGAAATTGCGATGGGCGAGCGCCCCGATACGCAGCCTGCCCCGCAGCCGATGCATTGCGGGAAAGGTCACTGGCCTCCGATATTTGCGGTAGGGAGCCGATGAAATACACGACGTACACCCGGTACCTCCCCGAGCTGGCCGACACGCTCAACCTGCAGGCCTTGCTCGATCAGCTCGCCGATTTTCTTCTTCAGTCGGGCTTCGCCGGAGGCGCATACTCCCACCCCTTCTGGGGTGAGTTCGGCGAGGACGAGGGCGACCGCTCGCTCGACGCGCTGCGCCAGGCGATCCTCCAGGCGCTCATGGACTCGGGCGCGCTCACGCCCGAGATGCTCAAGCTGTTGCGCGGTGAGTCGCCCGGCGACGCGGCGCGCGACGCCGACCTCGAGCGCCAGCTTTCCGAGCTGCTCGACAAGATCGTCCAGAAGCTGATCGAGGAAGGCTATCTCAACGTCGGCGAGGCGCCCAAGGTCCCCTCGGGACAGCAGCCGCTGTTCGGGCCCGGCGGCATGGCCAAGGAGGCCGCCCAGCACGTGCAGTTCAACCTCACCGAGAAGGGGATCGACTTTCTCGGCTATCGAACGTTGAAGCAACTGCTCGGCAGTATCGGCAAGTCGAGCTTCGGGGCGCATGAAACCGAGCACCTCGCGACCGGCATCGAGGCCGAGGCCGTGAGCAAGCCGTACGAGTACGGCGACACGCTCAACCTCGACGTGAACGCCACCCTCACGAACGCGCTGCAGCGCGAGGGCCTGGGGGTGCCGATCAACCTCGAGTACGACGACCTGATGGTGCACCAGGCCGAGTACCGCTCGTCGTCGGCCACGGTGCTGATGCTCGACTGCTCGCACTCGATGATCTTGTACGGCGAGGACCGGTTCACGCCCGCCAAGAAGGTCGCACTGGCCCTCACGCACCTGATCCGCACGCAGTTCCCCGGCGACACGCTGCGCGTCGTCCTGTTCCACGACACGGCCGAGGAGATCCCGCTGGCACAGCTGGCGCGGGCCCAGGTCGGGCCGTACCACACGAACACGGCCGAGGGGTTGAAGCTGTCGCGCCGCATGCTCTTGTCGCAGCGCAAGGACATGCGCCAGATCATCATGATCACCGACGGCAAGCCGTCGGCGTTGACGCTCCCCGACGGGCGCATCTATGTGAACTCGATGGGGCTCGACCCGCAGATCCTGCAGGCCACCTACCGGGAGGTAGCGCTGTGCCGGCGCTCGGGCATTCTCATCAATACATTCATGCTGGCGCGCGACCGCAGCCTGGTGGAGTTCGTGAAGAAGGTATCGGCGATCTGCCGGGGGAAGGCGTATTTCACGAACACGATGACGCTGGGGCAGTTCATCCTCATGGATTTCATGCGCAGGAAGACGCGGCGGGTCAGCTGACCTAGGGACCGTCTGGTCGACTGACTTGCGCTGTCCGGGCGTCCCCACGCAGCTTAAGCCCACCTCCTTCCGCCTGGACGCATCCGATGATCTTCAGTCTCACGACGTTCACGTTGATTCACGTCGTGCTGAGCCTCGTCGGGATCGTCGCAGGTCTCGTGGTCGCAGGAGGGCTCGTCTCCGGGAGACGGCTGGACGGGTGGACCGGCCTTTTCCTGCTGACGACCGTTTTGACCAACGTGACCGGGTTCGGCTTTCCGTTTGTGACCTTCCTGCCGTCCCACGCGGTCGCGATCATCTCCCTGCTCGTCCTGTCCATCGTGATCGCTGCGCGTTACGGGAAGCACCTCGCCGGACGCTGGCGTGGCGTCTACGTCGTGGGGGCCGTGTTCGCGCTCTACCTGAACGTGTTCGTGTTGGTGAACCAGCTGTTTCGCAGGATTCCGGCCCTGATCGTCGCCGCCCCGAAGCAACAGGAGCCGCCATTCGTGGTGACGCAACTGCTCGTGCTGGCAGTGTTTATTTGGCTGGGCCGGGCCGCGGTGCGCGGCTCCGGCGCCCTTACGCCCGCGGCCCGACCATAACGCCACCCTGCCCACTGAAAAGGCGATTCGACATGGATACCTATCAACGGACGAGAGGCGTGACTCGTCGGGAGATGTTGCTGACCGGCGCGGCGGCCGTAACTGGCGCGGTGTGGCCTCGACTGATCCCCCGAGCCGCAGCACAGGACGATCGCCTCGCGACGTTCCGCGCGCAGATTGCTGCGGCCCCGATCCAGACGCTACGGCTCGCCGACAACGTCACCCTGCTTTCCGGCCCGGGGGGCAACGTGGTCGTGTTGCAGGGATCGGATGGCATGCTCGTCGTGGATACGTTCGTCCAGCCCGCGTGGCCCAAGCTGAAGGAGGCACTGGCGGCGCTGGGAAGAGCGCCGGTGCGCTTCGTCATCGACACCCACTGGCACCTGGATCACGTCGACAACAACGGTCCGCTCCACGCCGCGGGGGCGCTGGTGGTGGCGCACGACAACACGAAGGCGCGGATGTCGCAGCCGCATCACCTCCCGTTTCTCGAGCTCGACGTGCCGCCGTCACCGGCCGCGAGCTTCCCGCAGCAGACGTTCACGGACAGCCATGCGGTGAGCTTCGGGGGAGAGACCCTGGCCCTCGCGCACTTCGCCCCCGCCCACACCGACACTGACATCTACGTGCACTTCCCGCGCGAGAACATCCTGCACGTGGGCGACATCTTCTTCAACGGGCGCTATCCGTTCATCGACGGCAGCACCGGCGGCGCGATCAACGGGATGGTCGCGGCGGCTGACAAAGCGCTATCCCTCGCCGACAAGGACACGAAGATCATCCCGGGCCACGGCGCGCTCGCGACCAGAGCCGACCTGGTCACGTACCGCGACATGCTGGCGACCGCGCGCGACCGGGTGCAGCAGCTCAAGTCGTCGGGAAAGTCCGTTCAGGAGGCGGTCGCCGCCAAGCCCCTGACCGACCTCGAGCCGGTGTGGGGCAAGGGACGCTTCAACGGGGACACGTTCGTGCAGATCGTCTACACCACGCTGTAGTCCCCAGCACGTTTGGCGCGCATCGCCCGCGCCAGGCGCGTCCGACCGTCTAGTCAAGCCAACGAGTCAACCTGCGGTCAAACCACCGCGTCGGTCGATGACGGAGGAGATCGCCTACGGCGGAAGGCCACCCAGTCCGTTTGTGCACCCGCCGATTCGGTGGTAGTCTCCAGCCACAATCATAGGAGACCCACCATGGCGATCCGCATTGGCGACGAAGCGCCCGACTTCACGGCCGAAAGCACCGAGGGCACTATCCACTTTCATGAGTGGATCGGGGACAAATGGACGATCCTGTTCTCGCACCCGAAGGACTTCACACCGGTCTGTACGACCGAGCTCGGCTACATGGCGCGCCTCAAGCCGGAGTTCGACCGCCGCAACGCGAAGGTCCTCGGCCTTTCCGTCGACCCGGTCACCGACCATACGCGCTGGATGAACGACATCAAGGAGACGCAAGGGTACGCCGTCAATTACCCCCTCATCGGCGACGCCGACCTGACGGTGGCGAAGCTGTATGACATGCTCCATCCCAACGCGGCCGGCGGCAAACGTACGGCGGTCGACAACGCGACGGTGCGCACGGTGTTCGTGATCGGCCCGGACAAGAAGGTGAAGGCGATGATCGTGTATCCAATGAGCACGGGCCGCAACTTCGACGAGGTGCTGCGGCTGCTCGACTCGGTGCAGCTCACGGCCAAGCACACGGTCGCGACGCCCGTGAACTGGAAGCCGGGCGATGACGTGATCATTCCGACCAGCGTGTCGGATGACGATGCGCGCAAGAAGTACCCGCAGGGCTTCCGCACGCATAAGCCGTATCTGCGCACGGTGCGCCAGCCTCAGTAACGACGACGCGCGCTAGCCCGCTGCCTCCGCCTGGCGCACGGCCTCGGCCAGTAAGGCGTGGCCGTGCGCCAGCGACCCCTGCTTGCGGCGGGCCTGCTTGTTGGCGAGCCGCAGCAGCATCGCCGCGCGGTACCAGGCGAGCCCGTGACCATTCACGAGCCCCGCGGTGCCCGCCAGGAACGCCTCCTCGGCGCGCGCCGCTTCCCGGGCCACGCTCTCATCCCGCAGGCCGATCCGCCAGACCGTCGCGAGGAACGTCCCGGCGTCGAGCTCCACCGGTCCCTGGCCGAACCGCTGCCAGTCGATCACGCCGGGTCCATCACCTGTGTCGAGCAAGTGCCGGGCGTACAGCGTCCCGTGCACCAGGACAGGCGCTGATTGCTTGGCGCGCGGCAGCGTCGGCCGGGGCGGGAGCGCGGAGGCGGCGAAGCGCAACGCGGGATCCGAGGCTCGCGCACTCGCCAACCAGCCGCGCGTGCGGTCGCGAGCGCTCTCGACGAGCGTCGCCAGCCGCCCGTGAGCGGCGTGCACGCGCGGTTCGGGCTCGGTCAGCGCGAGCAGCCCGGCCACCACTCCGGCGGCGGCACCGAGCACGGGATCCGCCGCCCGCAGGCCTCCCGTCCATTGCACGGCACGGCGCAGAAAATCGGTAGCCGTGAACGGTGGGCCAAGGGGAATCGGCGCCGCGGCCGCGCCGCGCAACCATTGCGCCGCCAGTTCACCAGCCCGCCTGCCCTCGCCCCGCTTGATGAGATCATTCGCCGTCGGGCCCTCGAGCCAGCCGATCACCAGGACCCGGAGATCGCGCTCCCAGGCGAGCAGCGGCGGGACGCGCGCCCCGGACGTGCCCGCCAGACCGGCGGCGGCGAGCGCGTCGTACAGCTCGGCTTCTCGAGTCGGATCATCCGCGTAGGCCTTCACCGCGAACCGCCGCTGCCCCACCCGAGCCTCGAAGGTGGCGCGTGAGCCCCGGGTATACCCGCGCAGCAGCAGCTCCACCGGAGCATCCTTGAGCCCTAACGAGGGAATGGCGGCGGCGAGCCCGGCCGTGCGAATGGCCGCGAGCGCGGGCAACGCGGGGTCGTCGGGAATGTCGGGGGCGACCCCCGCCCCGGCCGACGGGCGTCTGATAAGCATCGTGAGCCTCGTCCGGGAAAGCAGGGCGCGCTGGCTGCAGGACAGTCACTCCAGAGACAAGTCGCGTGCCAGCGTGAAACCGCCGAGGTGAGATCGGCGCGAGGCTGGGGTCAGGAGGAGTACCAGTTCCAGTGCTGCACAGCGGCTACAACGGGCGAGTCAGTGCGTCACCTGATCGTATACGAGGCGCGACAGGTCGGCGACCAGGTTGTGAGCCACGCTGTCCTGCGCGATCCCGCCGGTGAGCACCACCAGCACGTAGCTCCCGCCGTGCGCAGGATACACGATGGCGGCGTCGTGATAGACGACCTCCCCGATCCATCCCGTCTTGTGGGCCACGCGGGTCCCCGGCGGCACGCCGGTCGGGATTCCCTCCGAGAACTCCTGACGGCCGAGGATTGCGAGCATGCTGTCGCACGACGTGCGGCTGGCGGCGCGCCCGTCGGCGATAGCGCGCAGCAGCACGCCGAGATCGCGCGCGGTGGTCGTGTTGTTCAAGCCGGCGCGGTAGGCGGCGCCGTCTTCCACGCCGCGCAGCACCTGGATCGACCACGCGCCCAGCGTCCGCGCCGTGGTTTGCGCCCGGGCCGCGCCGACCCGCTCGATCAGGATGTTGGTCGCCAGGTTGCTCGAGCGCGTGATCATCAGCTCGAGGAGATCGCGCACCGACCGGTTTCGGCCCACCAGGGCATACAGCGTCGAATCCGAATCGTCACTCTTGTCGACGGTGAACGCTCCGTCCACCAGGGAAGGAAATGCCGTGTGCACGGTGAGAGAGTCATTGAGGCCGAGCAGCTCCTGGTCCGCGTCCCGGAACACCTGGATCATCACCGGCACTTTCATGGTGCTCGCCGCGTGGAACCGCACGTTCGCGTCGATCAGGAGCGACTCGGGGCGCACGAGGGAACGGTAGTACAGCCCCACCGCCTGCGCGGGTGCGCGCGCCGTACGGGCTTCGAGTTGTTCGCGGAGCGAGCCGCGGCCCTGGGCTGCGGCGACGGCGTGCGGCACGAGACCGAGCAAGAGCAGGCGGCGCGCGCGCATTCAGGTCAGCGCCACGACTTCGTAGTCCACGACCGCGGGAATGTCGAACTCGACGATGGTGCCGCGCTGGGCGAATCGGAGCGCGCCGCCCGCACGCAGGGCCCGGACGGCGGTGATACGGCGCCCGGGGGCGACCGCGAACCGCACGTGTTGCGCGCCGATCGGATAGAAGTGTCGGATGAAGGCGCGCGTCATGTTGGGATTGGTGTAGTTGAGGACGTGCAGCGCATAGCCCGGCTCCGTTTCCCAGGCGAAGGCCTCGACCACACCGTCTCCGGAGACGGCGACCGGCCCGGGCGTGTCGCGCAGCAGCCACCGCACAGCGTTCTGCAGCAGCTGCGCGAGATCGGGATTGCCCGAGCGCCAGCAGGTGCGATCGATATCGCCCGCAAAATACGCCACGCGGGCGCCGCCGGCTTCGCGAAGCACGACCGCGGGCTCCGTAGTATGAGGCGTGCGCGGGAACACCATCTCCGGTGGAAACGCGGGGTAGGTCGGCACCACCGTCAGCGGCGCCGCGTGCTCACCGGTCGCGCGGATCGGCACACGGCTCTCCGGCCCGGGCAACAGGGCCGTGCCGTCGAATCCGCCGAGCATGGCGTGCGGCTGCTCGATCCGCATGTAGCTGTTCGCCAGTGGACCGATGGTCTCACCGGTGGCCGCTACGCCCAGCACATCGGCAAGCGCGAAGTCGCTGCGCGCGTCGCCCCAGCCGGTGTAGCGCGAGGTCTCGAAGGTCGCCAGCAGCGACCCGCCCGCGGCCACGTACTGCCGGATCCGGTCGCACACCGCGTCGTCGAGATAGGCGGCGTTGGGAACGAGCAGGGCCCGATATCGCCGCAGCGTGTCAGGACCGACCGCGTCTTCGTGAACGAAGTCGAACAGGAAGCGTCCGTCGAGCAGCGCGAAGTACAATCCCTGCAGGTACTCGGCGGTCTGGCCCCGGGCGGAGCCACTCCAGCGCCCGGGGCCATCACCCGACCGATAGAACGCGATGGTGCGCTGCGGGTACAGCACCGCGAGGTCGGCGATGGAGCGGCGGTTCCTGAAATGTCGCTCGTATTGCGCCAGCCAGCGATAGAAATCGCGGCCCACGGTGCGCCACCGATTGTCCTCCGGTGTGCCGCCCAGCCAGTGGAACCACGGCACCATGCCGCTCGCCGTCGTCTGCGCCATCCACAGGATCGTTTCGGCAGGGGGCTTGGCGACGTGACGCCACGTGATCGCGCTGTTCGAGTACGCGCCCGTGACGTTGGTGACGGTGCGGCCCGCCATCACGGCCTGCGCGAGACGCCCCTGCTGCGCGCAGTCCCAGATGGGGGTGTCGCCCGAGCGACCCTGGTGGTCCGCGTTGAACCACGCCGCGATCTCGCCGAGGCGCTGGACGTTCTTCACGGTGCGGATCCCACCGCCCAGGTTGCCGACGTACACGGACGGGCGCCCGCCATCGGTGACCACGGCCTGCCACTGCTTCCAGGTCTCCAGCACACGGTTCATGTAGACGTCGTAATACTTGCGGTATAGCGCGCTGCTGGCGTCGGTCTCGTCGGGCGGCACGCCCCCGACCTGGTCACGAAACAGCTGCTGACAATTCGCGCAATAGCACACCGTCAGCGCGCCCGTGCTCGGCCAGCCGTTCGTGAAGAAGCCGGCGACGCGATAACGTCGATTGATCTCTCGATAGATGGCGGGCATCTGGTCGGAGAAGTACGGGCCGAACATGCACGTCCGAAACAGCCACGGCGACTCCGCGTGGGGCCGGGGCGACCCGTCCGCGTTGCGCTCGAACCACTCGGGGTGGGCCTTCAGCGCGTCTTCGTAGCCGTAGTTGCAATCCATACGCGCGACGACCCGTATCTCGCGCGCCGTGGCCGCCGCCACCAGCTCGCCCAGCAGGTCGCGCGACCCGAGAAACTCGCTCTTATGGTGGTAGGGGACCTCGGTCGGATAGAACGCCACGATACCGCCGCCGTTCACGAGCAGCGCGTCGAGCCGGAGCGACCGCCAGTAGTCGATCCAGGCCGTGACATCCAGCGTCAGCGGATCGCGCTCGTTCAAGTTCAGCTGACCGCAGCGGCGCATCGTGGCGTACCACGCCTTGCCCTGCCACGGCAGAACGAACGGCGCTACACGCGGGTTCACCAATTGGGCCAGTGAGATAGTGGACCCCGCGAGAAACTGCCGCCGCGTGCAGCGCATGGCCCGAAGAATATACCGATCGCTCGCGGCTAGTTAGATTTGCCTCCGTGAGCGAGTTTGTGTTCGGCACGCACAACGCCGCGTTCGTGCAGGTGATGTACGAGCAGTACCTGCGTGATGCGTCCTCGGTGGGCGAGGAGTGGCGGCAGCTGTTCGACAACGGGAAGCTGGCGGAGCTGCCGGTGATCCCGACATCGCGTGAGGAAGTGGCGGGGCTCGAAATGCCAGCAAAGGCTCCGAGCCCCGAACCCCGAACCCCGAGCCCCGGCCTCACCCCCATGACGGGCCCAGCAGCGCGTCTCGCCCAAAACATGGCCGACTCGCTCTCGGTCCCCACCGCCACCTCGTTCCGCGAGATCACCGTCGACGTGCTCGACGCCCGGCGCAAGGACTTGAACGCGCAGCTCGCGGGGGGGGCCGGGGCCGGGAAGAAGGTCTCCTACACGCACCTGATCGGCTTCGCGATCGCACGGGCCGCGCGCGACCTGCCCGTGATGACCCACGCGTTCCAGGAGGTCGAGGGGAAGGCGTACCGCGTCGATCCGCAGGGGGTCAACCTCGGTCTCGCGGTCGACGTCGAGAAGAGGGACGGCAGCCGTGCCCTCGTCGTCCCGGTGATCAAGCACGCCGAGCGCATGGACTTCGCGACGTTTCACGCGACCTACGAGGCGCTGGTGGAGAAGGCGCGCGCCAACAAGCTCCTTCCGGACGATTTCGCGGGCGCGACGATCACCCTGACCAATCCGGGCACCATCGGCACAGTCGCGTCGGTGCCCCGCCTCATGAAGGGCCAGGGCTCGATCATTGCGACCGGCGCGATTCGCCAGATCGGTCCGGCGAAGGTCATGACGATCACCTCGACCTACGATCACCGGATCATTCAGGGGGCGGAGTCGGGGATGTTTCTGCGCAGACTCGACTCCCTGTTGCAGGGAGAGGAGCGGTTCTACGAGCAGGTCATGGAGACTCTGGGAGTAGCGGGGCTCGGGGCTCGGGGCTCGGAACTCGGGGCCACGACGAGCACGGCCCCTGCGCGCGCGCTCCCGAGCCCCGAGCCCCTAACCTCAAGCCCCTACCTGAAGCACGTCGCCGCCGCCATGGCCCTCGTGAAGGCGTTCCGAAATTTCGGCCACATGGCGGCGCATCTCGATCCGCTCGGCTCACCGCCACCCGGCGACCCCGCGCTCGATCCGGGCCCCCTCGGCCTCACTCCCGAGATCATGGCCCGCATCCCGGCCGACGTGCTGCGCATCTACGTCCCGGGTCGCACCCTCGCCGAAGCGTACCCAAAGCTCCAGGAGACGTACTGCGGCACGATCGCCTACGAAGTAGAGCACATCGGCAGTCACCAGGAGCGCCTGTGGCTGCGGCAGGTGATCGAGTCGGGCGAGCATCGCAAGCCGCTCGCGCCCGAGGACCGGCGCAAGCTGCTCACGCGCCTGACCACCGTCGAGACGCTCGAGCGGTTTCTTCACAAGGCCTATCTGGGTCAGAAGCGCTTCTCGATCGAGGGCCTCGACGTGCTGGTCCCGATGCTCGACCAGACCGTGGAGCTGGCCGGCGCGAGCGGCGCGCGGCGCGTGGTGCTCGGCATGGCGCACCGCGGCCGCCTCAACGTGCTGGCCCACATCGTTGGGCTCCCCTACGAGACGATCTTCGCGGAGTTCGAGGGCGGGCGGCACGTCGAGGGTACGCTCACGCCCGAGGGCGGCACGGGCGACGTGAAATACCATCATGGCGCCGATGGCGTGTACCAGACCGCCGCGGGCAAGCCCGTGAACATCACGCTGAGTCCCAACCCCAGCCACCTGGAGGCGGTGAACCCGGTGGTGGAGGGCCGGGCCCGCGCCAACCAGACCAACCGCCGCGGCAAGGACGCGATCCACGACGGCAGCGTCGCCTTGCCGCTGCTCATCCACGGCGACGCGTCGTTTGCGGCCCAGGGCGTCGTGGCGGAGACGTTCAACCTCGCGCGGCTGAGAGGCTACACCACCGGCGGCACGATTCATCTGATCGCGAACAATCAGCTCGGCTTCACCACCGATCCTAAGGAAGGCCGCTCGACCGATTACTCGAGCGACCTGGCGAAGGGATTCGACGCGCCGATCGTGCACGTGAACGCCGACGATCCAGAAGCGTGCCTCGCCGCCGTACGGCTGGCGATGCTGTACCGGGAGAAATTTCACGGCGACGTGGTGATCGACGTCGTGGGCTATCGTCGCCACGGGCACAACGAAGGAGACGAGCCGGCGTACACACAGCCCGTGATGTACGAGCGCATCAAGCAGACGCCGACCGCCCGGCAGCGCTACGCCGAGCTGCTCGACCGCGAGGGAGTGGTGACCGGGGCCGCGGCCACCGCCGAAGCCGAGCAGACGTATCAACGGCTCAGCGATATCCAGCAGTCACTCAAGGCGCAGCTGCGTGAGGCGGGGGCCGGCGAAGAGCCGCAGCGCATCTCCGGTGCCTACACCTCGACCCCCGAGCCGGAGACGGCGGTCGCGGCGTCGATGCTCACGACCCTCAACGAGCAGCTGCTCGTCGTCCCGTCCGGATTCACCGTCATTCCCAAGCTGCAGAAGCAGCTCGAGCGACGCCGTGCCGCGCTCACCGCGGGCGAGATCGACTGGGCGCATGCTGAAGCACTGGCGTTCGCGTCTTTGCTGGTGGAAGGGACGGCGATCCGGCTGACCGGCCAGGACACCGAGCGCGGGACCTTCAGCCAGCGGCACCTGGTGCTGCACGACGCCGCGGACGGGCGCCGCTACGCGCCGATCCAGAATGTGCCGGGCGCGCGCGCCCCCTTCGAGCTGCACAACAGCCCGCTCTCCGAGTTCGCGTGTCTGGGATTCGAGTACGGGTACGCGGCCGCGGCACCCGACGCGCTGGTGTTGTGGGAAGCGCAGTACGGCGACTTCACCAACGGCGGCGAGGTGATCATCGATCAGTTCATCATCGCCGGGCTCGCCAAGTGGGGACAGACCTCACGCCTCACGCTGCTGCTCCCCCACGGATACGAGGGCCAGGGGCCCGAGCACTCGAGTGCCCGTATCGAGCGGTTCCTCGCGCTGGGCGCCGATGGCAACATCCGCATCGCCAACTGCACCACACCGGCGCAGTACTTCCACCTGTTGCGCCGTCAGGCGCGCCATCCGGAGCTGCGGCCGCTGGTGCTGTTCACGCCCAAGAGCCTGTTGCGCCTGCCCCAGGCGACGTCCCGCCTCGAGGACCTCGGCAGCGGACGGTTCCGGCCGGTGCTCGAGGACCGCGCGGCGGCGGAGCGCCGCGACGCGGTGCGGCGGCTGATTCTATGCAGCGGCAAGGTCTATTACGACCTCACGCTCGCGCCGGCGCGCGCCCAGGCGACGCACGTGGCGATCGGTCGCGTGGAGCTGATGTATCCGTTCCCCGCCGAGGAGCTCAGCGCCCTCATCGGTCGCTATCCCAACCTGCGCGAGATCGTGTGGGTGCAGGAGGAGCCGCGCAACATGGGGCCCCAGAAGTTCATGCTGCCGCAGGTGCGCGAGCTGGTGGGTGCGGGGGTCTCGCTGGACGACATCGGGCGCCCGGAGCGCTCCAGCCCTGCTGAGGGCTACCCGGCGGCCCACCAGGGCGAGCAGGCCCGCATCGTGGCGGCGGCGCTCGGTGCCTGAGTACGACCACCCTACCTTCCTACCGCGCGCCTGCTAGGTTTTCCGTGTAATGACGCCAGTTTCCTCACTCCGACCGCGGCAGACCCGCGAGTCCGTGGTCGTCCGGTTCGCCGGCGACTCGGGCGACGGCATGCAGGTGACGGGCTCGCGCTTCACGGTCGAAACCGCTCTGGCGGGTAACGACCTCACCACCTTCCCCGATTTCCCCGCCGAGATTCGCGCGCCCGCCGGCACCACGTTCGGCGTCTCGGCGTTCCAGATCCAGTTCGGCGCGCGCGACGTGGTCACCCCCGGCGACGCGGTCGACGTGCTCGTGGCGATGAACCCCGCCGCACTGAAGGTGGACCTGAAAGACCTCCGGGTGGGCGGGGCAGTGCTCGTGGATGCGGGCGCGTTCACCGAGCGCAACCTCGTCAAGGCGGGGTACACGGGGAACCCGCTCGAGGATGGCTCGCTCGCCCCCTACCAGGTGCTCACCTTCGACATTACCCGGCTCACCACGGAAGCGGTGAAGGACTTCGGCCTCTCGAGCCGGGAGGCGCACCGCTGTCGTAACATGTGGGCGCTCGGCCTCATGCTGTGGATGTACGGTCGCGACCGCCAGGCCACGGTCGACTGGCTGCGCCGCAAATTCGCCGATCACCCCGAGCTCGCCCAGGCGAACGTCGCCGCGCTCAACGCCGGCCACGCGTTCGGCGAGACAGCGGAAATGTCGGAGCACCTGGTGGGCTACACCGTGCGGAGCGCGCCGGTCGAGCCCGGGCGCTACCGCACCGTCAGCGGCACCGAGGCGATCGCGTGGGGACTGATCGCCGGCATGCGCGCTGCCGGGCTCGAGAAGATGATCTTCGCGGGCTACCCGATCACCCCGGCCTCGCTGCTGTTGCACACGCTGGCGACCCTCAAGCCGTACGGCGTGATCACCTTCCAGGCGGAGGACGAGATCGCCGCGATCGGCGCCGCGATCGGGGCGTCCTACGCGGGCGCACTGGGCGTGACCTCGAGCTCCGGTCCCGGCATCGCCCTCAAGACAGAGATGCTCGGCCTCGCGATCGCCACCGAGCTGCCGATCGTCGTCGTCGACTCGCAGCGGGCCGGTCCGTCCACCGGGATGCCCACCAAGGCGGAGCAGTCCGATCTGTTCCAGGCGGTGCACGGCCGCAATGCCGACGCGCCGCTCGCCGTGATCGCCGCCGCGACCGCGAGCGACTGCTTCGAGGTCGCCATCGAGGCCGTCCGGATCGCGACCCGCTACATGACACCGGTGGTGATGCTCACCGACGGCTATCTGGCCCATGCCGCCGAGCCCTGGCGCCTTCCCGACCTGACCGCGCTTCCCAAGTTTCCGGTTCACTTCCGCACCGACCCGAGCGGGTTCCACCCGTTCGTCCGCGACCCGGCCACCCTGGCGCGGGCCTGGGCAGTCCCCGGCACCCCGGGACTGGAGCATCGCATCGGCGGGCTCGAAAAAGACTACGACACCGGGCACATCTCCTACGACCCTGACAATCACGCACGGATGACCCGGACCCGGGCGGCGAAGATCGCCGGGATCGCGAACGATGTCCCGCCGCAGCAACCGGCGCTGGGAGACGACCACGGCACGCTCGCGGTCGTGGGCTGGGGCTCCACCTACGGCGCGATTCACCGCGCGGTGCGCGAGGCCCGCGAGGACGGCCTCGACGTCGCGCACATCCACCTTCGCTATCTGAACCCGTTCCCCGCGAACCTCGGCGACCTGCTGCGCGGCTTCAAGCGGGTGCTCGTCCCGGAGATGAACAACGGACAGCTCGTGCAGCTGCTGCGAGCGGCCTACCTCGTGCCCGCCGAAGGGCTCAACAAGGTCGAGGGAAAGCCGTTCAAGGTCGCCGAAGTCCTCGCGGCGATACGGGCAAGGGGGCGCGCATGACCGTCACCACGATCACCGACGCGGAGCTCGCGCCCAAAGATTACGGGTCGGACCAGGAAGTCCGCTGGTGCCCCGGGTGCGGGGACTATGCCATTCTGAAGGCGGTCCAGAAGGCGCTCGCGGAGCTGGGCGCGCGTCGCGAGCGGACCGTGTTCGTCTCAGGGATAGGGTGCGCCGCGCGCTTCCCGTATTACCTGTCCACCTATGGCTTCCACACGATCCACGGACGGGCGCCGGCGATCGCCACCGGCATCAAGCTCGCCAATCCCGACCTCGACGTGTGGGTGATCACCGGCGACGGCGATGGGCTTTCGATCGGCGGCAATCACATGCTCCACGTGCTGCGCCGCAACGTGGATCTCCAGATCATCCTCTTCAACAACGAGATCTACGGGCTCACGAAGGGACAGTACTCGCCGACGTCGCGACGCGGCACCCGCTCGCCGTCGACGCCCCAGGGCTCCATCGAGCACCCGGTGTCGGCGTGCGCGTTCGCGCTGGGCGCCGGGGCGCGGTTCGTCGCCCGCGCGATCGACACCCAGCAGCCGCAGCTCGTGACGCTGCTGCGGCGGGCCCACGCGCACCGCGGCGCGTCCCTGGTAGAGGTCCTGCAGAACTGCGTCGTGTTCAACGACGGTGTGTTCGATCACTTCACCGCGAAGGACACGGCCCCCGACACCCAGCTGCACGTCGAGCATGGACAACCGCTGATCTTTGGGCGCAACCGCGACCGCGGGCTGCGCCTCAAGTCCGGGACGCTGGCACTCGAGGTCGTGCCCCTCGGCGACGGCGGCGTTCGCCCCGCAGACCTGCTCGTGCACGACGAGACCAACCGCGGGCTGGCGCAGTTGCTCGTCGGGCTCGAGCCCCCCGAGTTCCCGGTGGCGCTCGGCGTGCTGTACTGCAACCCCGCGGCGTCGTACGACGCGGAGGTGTATGCGCAGGCGCGGGCCGCCGGCTTCGGGCGCGGCGGCGCAGATCTCGCCGCGTTGCTCGGTCGCGAGGGGACGTGGACCGTCGAACGCTGAGCGTCCCCCTTGTCCTGATCTCGACGGCCGTCCTGTTCCAGTCGGACGGCCGTTGGTCTTCTGCCGCCCCGCTCCCCGAGCCGACCCAGGAGCTTTCTGCCGCCGTCCTGCACGGCCACATCTACGTGGCGGGCGGCATCGATCGGACCAATCAGCCCAGCGCTGCAGCGTTTCGCTACGATCCGTCGATCAACCGCTGGGACCGCATCGCCGACCTCCCCGCCCCGCGCCATCACATGCCCCTCGCCGTCGTCGGGGACACCCTGTACGCCGTGGGTGGCCTGGCGGGCGGAAATTTCGTGCCCGAGAGCACGCTGTGGCTGTATCGCGAGGACGCCAACCGCTGGGAGCCGCGCGCGCCGCTGCCTGCCCCGCGCGGCGCGTCCGGTGCCGCGGCGGCGGGCGGCAAGCTCGTCGTCGTGGGGGGGTGGGGTCGCCACCGCCGCCTGGTCGACTCGACAGCGATCTACGATCCAGCGACGAATCGCTGGCGCGAGGGCGCTCCGATCCCCACCCCCCGCGACCATCTCGCGGCCGCCGCGGTGAACGGACTCGTCTACGCGATCGGTGGCCGCCCGCTCGACCCGGACCGCAACTTCGATGTCGTCGAGGTCTACGACCTCGCGCGCGATCACTGGACCGTCCGGGCCGCGATGCCGAGCCACCGGGGCGGCCTCGCGGCGGCCGTCGTGGGTGGAACGATTCACGTGGTCGGCGGCGAAAGCCGCAACGGCGTATTCGCGAACCACGAGGTGTACGATCCCGCGGCCGACCGCTGGACGACCGCTCTCGCGCTGCCGCTCGCGCGGCATGGACTGGCAGCCGCCGCGTTCGCAGGGAAGCTGTACGTGATCGGCGGCGGTCCCAGGGCGGGATTTGCGCAGACGGACGCGGCCGACGTGTTCTCGCCGTAGACTAGACGTCACACATGGATACGCTGCAAACCATCGCGCGCTACGTCGTGTTCGGCGCGTTCGCCGGGAGCGCCCTCGTTGCGCTCGCCTCCTGGCTGGTGCGTACCCGCCGCGTCTCGCCGTTCGGCGCACTGGGCCGCACGCTGCGGGCGGTGAGCGACCCGGTGATTCGGCCGGTCGAGACCCGGCTGGTGAGGTCCGGCGGCAACCCGGTGCACGCGGGGTGGTGGCTCGTCGTCGGCGTCGCGGCGGCGGGCGTGCTGTTCCTGACGCTTTTGAACTGGCTGCTCGGCACGCTGGCGGGCGCCGCCTGGGCGGCGGCGGGCGGTCCGCGCGGGCTGCTGCTATTCCTCATTGACACGACGTTTTACGTCCTGGTCGCCGCCGTGTTCCTGCGCGTGTTCTCGAGCTGGTTCGGCGTGTTTCGCTACACGTGGTGGGTACGGCCTGCGTACGTCCTCACCGACTGGCTGGTAGAGCCGATCCAGCGGCGGTTGCCGCCCACCGGCGCGCTCGACTGGAGCCCGCTGCTCGCGTTGATCGCGCTCTGGCTCGCGCACCGGGTGCTGGTCGCAATCGTGGTGAGAGCGTAGTCCGTTATCCGTTAACCGTCGTCCGTTTACGGAGAACGGATAACGGATGACGGTTGACGCCTCTTGAAAACCCGAGACAGATACGCGAGCGACGGAAACAACACGATGCCTCCCACCACCAGCGCGCCGAGTGCCACCCGCAACGTCGCCGCACCCTCGCTCATTGCCTCCACCAACCTCCACCGCCCTCCACCATCCTCCACAACTTCCATCACCTGCATTACATTTCTCATCACAATCGTTTTCCCCGTGGCGATTTGCGGCCTATTGCAGCCACGTTAAACAAGTCGCTAAAAAGCCTGCCCGTTTGGCGACTGCTCGGCCAAACGGGTCTTTGATTTTGCGGAGAACGGATGACGGACAACGGATGACGATCACCCTGCGCGATCTCTTGAATGACGGCAAAGTCCACGTGCTCGACGGCGCGATGGGGACGATGCTGTACGCCAAGGGCTTCTTTTTGAACGTCTGCTACGACGAGCTCAACCTCAAGCAGCCCAAGCTGGTCCAGGAGGTGCACGAGGCGTATGTACGCGCCGGCGCCGAGATCCTCGAAACCAACACGTTCGGCGCGAACCCGGTCAAGCTCTTGAGCCATGGCTTGGCCTACGAGACGGAGCAGATCAACCGGGCGGCTGCCGAGCTGGCGCGCCAGGCCGGAGGGGAGCGCACCAGCGTCGTGGGGGCGATCGGCCCGCTGGGCGTGCGCATCGAGCCGTTCGGCGCGCTCGCCCGCGAGGAGGCGTTCCAGCACTTCCGGCGGCAGGTGCAGGGACTGCTCGCGGGGGGCGTGGACGGCTTCATCCTCGAGACCTTTTCCGACGTCGAGGAGCTGCACCAGGCGCTGAACGCCGTGCGCAGCCTGTCCGATCTCCCCGTCATCGCGCAGATGACCATCGGCGACGACGGTCTCACGCACTACGGCACCGCCCCTGAGACGTTCGGCCGGCAGCTCACCGACTGGAAG
>CBFHAJ010000009.1:0-43783 GCA_965653495.1 uncultured bacterium
GGCACGACCGAGAGCGAGTAGTCCGCGCCGACATTCTTCGCGTAGCGGGTGAGCTCGATCGCCTCGCGCGTGGAGTTGCCGCCGGTTCCCGCGATGACGGGAATGCGCCGCGCCGTGTACTCGACCGCCGCGCGATCCGGAGCCTCGCCGCGCTCGAGATGGATCGCGATCTCTTCGGAGCTCTTCCTCGACGCTGCGAGCAAGTACGCCGCGGCGCGCCGATGAAGCCTGCAACGACTGCTACTGCTTGGAGATATCCCCGCTCGTCACCTGCCCGGCGACGCCAAACTGCTCCGACGGAATGAACACTTTGAAGAAGTCCATCCCGCTGCCGGCTGGCCCGTTGTCGCACACGGTCATCGTATAGTTTACGAGAGTGCCCGTGTCTTCCCGGCCCACGGCGTCGACTTCGACGCCCCGGCTCGGATCACTGCAGGCACTCGAGCTGTTGCGATACGCGGTGAACGACGTTGCCGGGTCGGCCACGGGGTCCGTCGTCAGCGTGGCGGGCGTGCTCCCGTGCAGATCGGCCCAATCGGTGCCGCTGAACCGCCCGGTGAGGTCCGACCGAATGTCGAAGTCGAAAGTCGTGGCATCGCTGCCGGGCGTGGGCGAGCCCGAGCCGATCTGGCCGTTGCCGATGACTTCGCCGCTCCCTCCCCCACCCCCGCCGGTGCAGCTCACGCTGAACGTGGTGGTGGCGGTGCCGCCCGACGGCACGGTGACCGTCCGCGGGTTGGGCCCGGCGATGGCGCAATTCGCCGCCGCCCCCGACAGCTGAAGGGTGTGATCGCCAGCAGGCCCGGTGAACGTGACGCTGCCGTTCGTGGCGATCGGCTGGCTGAATTGGCCGTCGATGGTGACGGTGTAGCCATCGGGGTCGAGGTTCGAGCCGGTGGTGCTCGTGTTCACCGTCAGACTGCCGTTGCCACCGCCCGTGGCCGCGCAGCTCACGGAGAACGTCGTGGTGGCCGTACCGCCCGCCGGGACGCTGACGGTCTGCGAGCTGCCACCGCTGACCGAGCAATTCGCGGCGACGCCCGAGATCACGACGGTGTGACTCCCAGCGGCGAGGCCGGTAAAGGTCACGCTGCCGTTGGTCGCTGCGGCCTGGCTCGCTCCGCCATCCACGGTGATGGCGTAGCCGTCGGGGTCGAGGTCCGACCCGGTGGTGCTCGTGTTCACGGTGAGGTTACCCGTAGTAGGCCCGGTCGGCGCGCAACTCACCGAGAAGGAAGTCGACGCGGTCGCGCCGGCAGTTACGCTCACCGTCCTCGACGTTCCCCCGCTCACCGAGCAGTTCGACGCCACACCCGCAATAGTGACGGTGTGATTACCCGCCGACAGCCCCGAGAACGTGACACTCGCGTTGTCTCCGATCGCCTGGCTCGCGCCGCCGTCCACCGTGATCGCGTAGCCATCGGGATCGAGATTCGAGCCGGTGGTGCTGGTGCTCACCGTGAGGTTGCCGGTGGTGGGACCGGTGGCGGCGCAGCTCACGGCGAACGTGGTGGACCCGGTGCCGCCCGCCGGGACTGAGACCGTCCGCGGGTTGCCGCCACTCGCGGAGCAATTCGCCGCCACGCCGGAGAGCTGGACCGAATGGTCGCCCGCGGGGAGGCCGCTGAAGGTCACGCTGCCGTTGATGCCGATGGACTTGCTCGTGTTGCCGTCTACCGTGACGGTGTAGCCGTCGGCATCGAGGTCAGAGCCGGTCGTGTTCGTCGACACCGTGAGGTCGCCTGTCGTGGGCTGCTGGCTGCAGCTCACCGAGAAGCTGGTAGCGCCCACCACGCCCGCGATCAGCGACACGGTGCGCGGGTTGTCGCCCGCGACAGAGCAGTTGGCGGGCACACCTTGGAGGGCAACCTGGTGGTCGCCGATGGAGAGCCCGAGGAAGGTGGCGATCGCGTTGGCACCGACCGACTGGCTCGTCGATCCGTCCACCGTCACGGTGTAGCCGCCGGGAATGTCGGAGCCCGACGTAGACACCGTGACCGCGAGGGTCGCAAGGTCGGGAAGGCCGAGCCAGGCCTCCGGCGCGATTTCGCGCGAGTCGTCGCAGGAGGTCGCCACGAGCAGCGTCGCGAACACCGCTGCCAGCGCGCTGCGTCCAGTGCTGCGTACCATAATTGCTCTCCGGAGCGAGTGACGTTCACGCAACGGGCGGGCAAAAACCGGACCCGACACGGGCTCGCACGGAAGCGGCGCGCGTTGCAGCGTGCGTGCGCCGTTGCAATGCGACGTCACGAGTGCGGCCGCGCGTGGTTCGCGCGCAGCAGCTCGTTTGACTTGAGCGCGACAGCGGGCTAGTCTCCGTGCGACACGACCCGTACGACCGGAGAGCGCCATGGCGGATGCGACATTCCCCTACGACACGCACCTCGACATCAAGTACGCCCCGCTCGAGCGCATCGACGTGCAGGCGCTCGCGGACACCTGTACGCACCCGTGGTACAACCAGACGTTGTGTCGCGTAAACGACGCCGTCGTGCGGCTGGGCGTCGTGCGCGGCGAGTACCACTGGCACAAGCACGACGCGGAAGACGAGTTCTTCTACGTGGTCGAGGGACGGCTGCTCATCGACCTGGGGAACGAGAACGAGGGTCGCACGGTCGCGCTGGCACCGCGCCAGGGCTTTGTGGTGCCGAAGGGCGTGGTGCACCGCACGCGCGCGCCGGAGCGCACGGTGATGCTGATGGTCGAAGCCGCGGGGATCGTCCCGACCGGCGACCCCGTCTAGTCGCGCGCCAGCTCCCGGAAGTCCGCGTCGCTCAGCTCGAGCCTCGCCGCGGCCGTGTTCTCGTCCAAATGCTCGACGTTCGACGTGCCGGGGATTGGGAGCATCACGGGCGAGCGTCGCAGCAGCCAGGCGAGGGCGACCTGCGCAGGCGTCGCGCGCAGTCGTTGGGCCACGCCGGCGAGCGCGCCTCGCGACCGGGCCAGCGCCCCTGTGGCAAGCGGAAACCAGGGCAGGAACGCGATCCCCTCACGCTCGCAGTAGTCGAGCACCGCCTCGTGCCCGCGGTCATTCAGGCTGTAGCGATTCTGGACCGAGGCGACCGGGACGGTCCGTCGGGCCCGCTCGATGTCAGCCACCGACACCTCGGACAGGCCGATCCAGCGGATCTTGCCCTCCTGCTGCAGCCCGCTGAGCGTACCGAGCTGATCCTCCAGCGGCACCGCGGGATCGATGCGGTGCAGCTGGTATAGCTCGATCCGCTCTAGCTTCAAGCGGCGCAGGCTCCCCTCACAGGCGGCGCGCAGGTGCGCTGGCCGTCCGTCCGGCGTCCACCGGTCCGGACCGGGGCGCTGGAGCCCTGCCTTGGTGGCGATCACCAGGTCCTGGGGATAGGGGTACAGGGACTCCGCGATGAGGCGCTCACTTACCTCGGGGCCGTAGGAGTCCGCGGTATCGATCAGGTCGATACCGAGCTCGCGGGTGCGGCGCAGGACAGCGAGCGCCTCGCCGCGGTCGCGGGGCTCCCCCCAGATGCCCTTTCCCGTTAGGCGCATGGCGCCGAAGCCGAGGCGGTGAACGGGCCGCTCGCCGCCGATAAGAAACATGCCGCTGTGTGGTGCTCGCGTATTCGCCATGGTGTAGCCAATCCGATCAATTATGTGGTCCCGTGCATCAACACCTCATGCGCGCCCAGGGGTTCCAGGGCCATGTCGTTACACAACTTCGGTGATGCTGCGCGCACGCCACAGCGAGGCGTGGCTCGCCTCGCGTCGCGTTTGGCACCGCTCTTGCTCTTGCTTCGGTCGGACGTCAACGGATCCTCTAGATGCGCAGCACGAGCCACCAGTTGATCGCGCAGGTCCTTCCAGTCGCCTGGGTCCTCCTCTCCGCTTGCGCTGTATCGCACCACGCCGCGATCGATCGTGTGCGGCTGACTGCTCCGTCCGATCATGCGCTCGCCGGCCGCCTCGCCACCGCCGATGTGATCGTCGCAGGTGTGCTCACGAAGGCCCAGCGGGACATCAACTACGAGACGCCATGCGGCATCATCGCGCACATCATGCGGCGCTGCGACGATACCCAGGCGTACGCCGCGCGCATCCGCGCCTTCGACGGGCATGAATGGAGCCTGATGTTCTTCCGGCTCGGCCCCGGCCCGCACCCGGCGCAGGGCGACTCCGCCGTGTGGGTGCTGCACCGCGAGGCCGTGTATCCCTACCTGGTGTGTGCGCAGCGCGCCGCGCTGACGAGTACCGGCTGCCTGAGCGAGCCCTCGTTCGTGCTGGAATCGGACGACGACATGCTGCCGCTTTCGGAGTGGCCGCGCGTGCAGCGATTGCTGCAAGCGCTGAACCTGTAGGGACCTAGCGCCCCTTCCGCTCCCCCGGCCGCACCGTATCATCTCCTGGGACCGCCGCCCCCGCCCCCAGGCCAGGACTCGTGCGGAACAACCCATGAGCGACAAGAGCATCGAGAAACTGCGCGCTCTGCTGAAGGGCTACGCCGACCGGACGGCACACGGGCAGCCCGCGGGCGAGGCCGCCCCCAAGCCCGTGAGCGACGAGGGCACCCGGCGGCGGCGCGCGTGTGGCGAGCGGCTGCAGAAGGTGGTCCGGGTAGTGCTCGACCGCGTGATGGACGAGCTCAAGAACGCGGGCCACGAGGCGACGATCGAGGACCATAGCGACAGCACCGACGCGTATCCCAGCGTGGAGCTGGCGTTCACCCCCCGTACTCCCGACGGCAGCGCGCTCGCGTCCGTGCTCACGTTCCGCTGCGATCCGCGGCGGGGCATCGCGGTGGCGCGCGACATCAAACCCCTCCCTGCCAAGGGGCGCGTGGTGACGACCAGCACCGACCGCATCGGAACCATGAAGGTGGAGGCGATCACGATCGACTGGGTCGAGACCAAGACCCTGAGCTTCATCGAGGCGGTGCTGAAGGTCAACTGACCGGCGCCGCGAAAGGAGGATCAGCCATGAAGACGCATCCCCGCGTCACCGTGCTGGCGAGCCTCTTCCTCACCCTCAGCCCCGCGCTGGCGCCGGCGCAGCAGCCGGCGATCGCCGCCCCCCTGCTGCGCCGTCTGGCGGAGGCCGCCGACGCCTACCGAACTGGAAGACCCGTGTACGTCGTCGCGGCCAACACGCCGCCCTACGACGTCGTGGGGACCTTCGAAGACACGACGGCCGCCAAGGCAGCGGCCGCCAGGGCGGGCACGGCGTACCGCGTGTACGGACCGTACGTGACTCCACCGGACCGCTATCGCGGCGCGCCGGCGCAAGTGCTAGGCATCACGGTCCGGATACGCCGGGACAAGGACACCGTGACCGTGAGCGTCGATCCGCGCAAGTACGACGCGATGTTCTGGACCGCCACCTCGCTCGACAAGTTCGTGATCCCCTACTACGCGCACGTGTACGGGGCCGAGGCGGCTGCCCATTTGGAGCAGAGCTACCTCACGGACGCGGCGGCGTCGCCGATCGTGCTCCACATCCTCCACACGATGATGTATGGGACGAGTCCCCTGGAGCCTCTGAGGTAAGACTCGGGCTGGGAGCTAGAGTGGGCGGAGCATCGCCTCAAAGCGTGGGTCGCCGCGGAGCGGGCGGAACGCGGGGTCGGTAGCGAGGTACTGGCGCACGTGGGGCATGGCCGCGAGATAGGTCGCGAGCAGCGTGAGCGCCCGCTCGCGCTCGCCCAGGAGCACGCGGGCCACGGCCTCGTTGTAATCCATCTCCGGATCGTGCGGCGCGGCGGCGCGTGACCGCGCGATGACCGCGCGGGCGCTATCGCCGCGTCCCGCGCGTGCCAGAACGCCCGCCACGATCATGTGCCAGCGGGGCGATGAGGCCAGCCGGTCTTCGGGCGTGGTAAGCCGTTCGAGCTCGGCGACGCTGCGCCAGGCGCGCTCGACGTCGGGTGGGGGGCCGCCAGGCCAGAGCTGCAGCGTGAGCTGGCAGTACGCGAACAGCCAGTTGGTCGCGAACCGCGCTCTGCCCTCGTTGCACCAGTGAATCGCATCCGTTTCGCGGTCGAGGTCGAACGACGTCCAGTAGAGCCGGAACACGATTTCGGGAGCGTCGCGGAGAAACGCGTCCGCTTGGTAGGCGCGCTGCGCGGCGAGGTTTGCTTCCGCCACCTTGCCGCGCACCTGGAGCACCGAGCTGAGCGTGCTCCAGGCACGCGCGACGGACGGGTTCACGGGCACGGCGGCAGACCGCAGGTCCCGTTCCGCGGCGGCGATGGCCGCGTCGCCAGCCGCCGAGTCGCCGCCCAGCAGCCAGCGCTTGAACGCCAGCGTGCCGCGCAGCTCGAGTGCGGGAGGGTCGTCGGGCCGGAGCGCCAGCGCCCGGGCCGCGTGCTCCAGGCCCACGCGGATCCAGAACGGCCGGGGAGGCCCCGGGCCCGCCCCGCTTCCCAGGACCCGTGCCCGCTCGCCCGCGAGCCAACCCCGTAACAGGACCGGCTCCTCCCACCGCTGATCGTGGCCCTCGGCCAGCGCGAGCAGCGAGTCACCGGTGGCGAGCAGACCATCGGCCCCGGCGCGGTCGCCGGAAGCGCTCAGGCTGCGCGCGTCCTCCCACTGCCGCTGCGCCCGCTGCACCAGCTCCCACGCCGCCACGCTCGCGGTGCCCGTCATCCGTTCGTGCAGCTGCACCTGCTGGCCCAGCTCTTCGCGCAGGAAGCGCGACACCTCCTGGGCCATCGTGTCCCGCAAGGTGAACAAGTCGCCCCACGGGCGCTCGAGCGTCCGGCTGCGCAGCTGCGTCCCGCTGGCCGCATCGACGAGCCGCACCGAGACGCGCAGCCGGCCGGCCGCGCGCGCCACGCTGCCGGTCACGATCGTGCCGACGCCAAGCGCGTGCGCGATAGTGTCGAGCGGCACGGTGCGCTCCCGATAAGGCCGCACCCCGCCCGCAGAGATGACGTGGAGCGCGTCGACCTGACCGAGCTGGTCGATCAGGTCCTCGGTGAGCCCGCCCGACACGTGCGCCAGCGTGCGACGCTCGCTCAAGTCCTCGAAGTAGAGCACCGCGACATGCGTCGGGTCCAACCGCGTGGCCAACGATGTCGGCGGCGCGGGGTGACCCCACACGACCCAGGCCCAGCGCGCGCCCGCGACCGCCAGCACGGCGACGACGACCGCCGCCGCCCGCCAGCGCACCCACCACGGCGGGCGGCGGCCGGCGCAGACGGCGAGCGCTTCGTCGAGCTCCGCCGCGCCGGCGTAGCGGTCCGCGGGACTCTTGGCGAGAGCGGTCTGGATCAGCCGGTCGACCTCGGATGGCACGCCCGGTCGGGTCGTACGGATCGATGGGACCGATTGCCGCATGTGCTTCGCGGCGATCGCCCGCGGCGTCGGGCCCGTGAATGGCGGCTCGCCGGCGAGCATCTCATAGAGCACGCAGCCCAGGCTGTACACGTCCGAGCGCCCGTCCAGATGCTCCTCGGCGCCCGCCTGCTCGGGGCTCATGTAGGGCGGGCTGCCGACGGCGATCCCGGTTTCGGTCAGGCGGTCGCCACCCGCCGCGGTGATGGCCCGCGCGATCCCGAAGTCGAGCACCAGCGCATGGCCCGAGACGAGCAGGATATTCTCGGGCTTGATGTCGCGGTGCACCACGTTGTGGCCGTGCGCATAGCCGAGCGCGTCCGCGACCTCGCGTGCCACGGCGACCGCCTGATTGAGCGGCAGTTGTCCCTCGCGTGCCAGGCACTGCCGCAGCGACTCGCCTTCCACCCAGGGCATGACATAAAACAGCAGCCCATCCGCCTCTCCTGAGTCGAGGAACGGCACGATGTGGGGGTGCGACAGGCCCGCGGCGATGGTGATCTCGCGAACGAACCGCTCAGGGCCGAGTGTCGCCGCGAGCTCGGGGCGCAACACCTTCACGGCGACGGAACGGTCGTGCTTCAGGTCGCGGGCGAGATAGACCGTCGCCATCCCGCCGCGGCCGAGCTCGCGCTCGATCGTGTAGCGCCCGGTCAGGGCAGACTGGAGACGGACCACCTGATCAGTCACGGGGCTCCGGGAGCAGAGCCGGGTCCATCATAGGTCGCCGGCAAGCGCGCGGCCAGGCCCTTCATTAGTTTAGGCGCAGCCTACACCGGAGGACGGCGTGAGCACGACTGTTCGGGTGCGGACGGCGACGGTCGTAATCGTGCTGGCCGTCGCGTGCGGCGGGTCGCACCGGGTGCTGGTCCCCCCCCGGCTCGACTTGAGGCCCTACGGCGGCCTGGGCATCGTGACGTTCTCGGTCGAGAACGCCAAGGGAACGCTGCACCAGTACGCCACGCAACGGTTCGCCGAGGAGGTCCTCGCGGCACAACCGGGGCTCGAGCTGCTCGAGCTGGGGTCGGTCGATACGCTGTTGCAGCGCGTGGGGGAGAAGGACCTCGGCATCGAGGGCGCGCAGGCGCTGGGCAAGCAGCGTGACATGGGGGCGGTGTTTGCGGGCCACCTCAAGGTGACCAACCCGCAGGCGACCGGCGGCCTCGCTGGTCTGGTCACGCCGCACCTCGAGGCCACGGTACGCGTGGACATGAGTGTGTGGCTGCTCTCCACCAAGTCCGGCGCCACGCTGTGGCGCTCCAGCGCGTGGGCGACTCAACGAGTCGGTCAGGTGGCGCTGATCGACGGGCAGCTCGACTTCTCGGCGCGTGATCCTAAAGGGGCCTATGGCCCCCTCGTGAACCGGCTCGTCAATCTGGTGTCACAGGATTTGTGGTCGACATGGCAAAACCGGTGAGGTGGTTCACGAGCGCGGTCTTCGCCGCGGCACTCGCCGCGGCTCCGCCGGCGCACGCTCAGGCCCGGCAGGAGACGGCGGTGTTCGCCGGGGGCTGTTTCTGGGGAGTGGACGCTGTGTTCCGGCACGTGCGCGGCGTGGCGCACGTCGTGTCGGGGTATGCAGGAGGCAGTGCCGCGACGGCGCGCTACGATCTCGTGAGCACGGACACGACGGGCCACGCCGAGTCGGTGGAAGTCACCTTCGATCCGGGGCGCGTGTCGTACGACGATCTGCTGCGGGTGTTCTTCACCGTGGCGCACGACCCGACCGAGCGCGACCGCCAGGGGCCGGACGTGGGGAGCCAATATCGCTCCGTCGTCTTCTACAAGACACCGGAACAACACCGCGCGGCGCTCGCGATGATCGCGGCGCTCACCCACCAGCGCGGGGACGCGCAGCCGATCGTCACCGAGGTGATGCCCCTCGACCATTTCTATCCGGCCGAGGAGTATCATCAGAATTACCTGGCCCGCCACCTCAACAGCCCGTACATCGTCTACAACGACCTGCCGAAGCTGCAGCGGCTGAAGCAGCAGTTCTCCAACCTGTATAACCCCTAGGAAGCGCTCAGCTTTTCCAGGCGCCCACCAGTCGACGCAGCAGCACCAGCTGTCCCAGATGATACGAGTTGTGGTCAGCGAGCACGAGCGCTTCGCGCAGCACCGTCTGGCCCGTGCCGTGCGGGATGCGTGCGAACAGATCGACGGCCGGGTCGCCCACCAGCCGCTGCATCTCGCCCAAGTCGCGCGCGATCTGCGCCACGCTCGTGTCCCAGGCCGTCGCGTCGGGCGGCGCGTCGGTCGCCGGCCAGTAGCCCGCGGGCCACTTGGGCGAGACGTGCGCCTTGCTCTTCGTGAATTCCACGATGTCCCACTGCGAGATGCGGATGTGCTCGAGCACGCGCCATGCCGTATGGGGCTGGCCCGCAGGCTTCACGCCGCGCACGCCCGCGGGCCATTCGTTCAGCGCATCGTCGAACGACACGTGCGCATGGCCGCCCTCGAGCAGCGCGATCACGTGCTCGCGCACCGCGCGGAACGGGTCGTGTGCCATCAGTAGCGCGTGAGCACGGGGAGATATGCCTTCCAGGGCCCGACTGCGCCCGTGTACTGCTTCGCCATCACGCGCGCGATCTGACCGATATGCCCCAGGTCATGCACGACCCAGGTGGCGAGCAGCTGCGACAGCGTCACCTGGCCGAGCTCCGGGTGCGTTCCCTTGAGTGCGAGCTGCTCCCGTGTGAGCCGCCAGCCGCGCAGCGTCTCGAGTCCTTGGGACCGCAGCTCGGTAAATCGGTCGAGCAGGCGCTCGAGCGACCAGCCCACGAAGCGCTGCTCCTGCGCGAATCGGTCGAACGGCACGAACGCCTGCGCCTCCCCCTTCGTCAGGATGATCGTGGCGCGCGGGATCCAGTCGGTCTCCTCACCGTGGATGAGATGCCCCAGCACGCCCTCCGGGCTCCACGTCTTGGGGCCCTCGTTCGCACTGGTCCAGGGCGACGGCAGTCCGCGCAGCATGCTGCTGAGCGTAGCGGGCGTGCGGGTGAGGACGGCGGTTCCCGCCTCGAGGGAGAAGTCCATTAGAGTCCCATTTTCTTTGTGAGCGCCACAAACCGCGGGTCGTCACGCACCGAGTCGAAGATCGGGTCCACCTTCAGGTAGGTCAGCCAGCCCCGCCGGTCCTGATAGGCGCGCTCGAGCCAGTAGAACACCTGGTCCACATTCTTCAGGCCGAGGTGGGCGATGCAGAACGCCACGGGCGTGACGTAGCGCTCCCGCGCGCGCGCCTCGAGCTCCGCGACGATCGCCCCCGCCTCGCGGCGCCGCCCGCTCAGCGCCAGCACATGGGCCACCCCCGCCGTCGCATACGACAGGTCGGGCGAGAGGGTGATTGCATCCCGGAACGCCCGCTCGGCCTCGGCGTAGGCGCCCTGCTGCGCCAGCACCAGGCCCAGGACCCGGTAGGTGTCCTCCGACGTGGGGTTCATCGCGATGGCGCGCCGCAGATGGTACAGCGCCTGATCGTAGCGGCGGGTGTAGTAGCTCAACCACCCGGCGCCCCGCCGCACCGAGATCGCCGAGGGGTCCAGCTCCAGCGCCGTCAGCGCCTCGGCCATCGCCTGTTCCGGCTGGCCGTTCACGAGCAGCACGAACGAATACCAGTGATGCGCCGTGGCGAATCCGGGATTCAGCTCGAGCGCCCGGCGATACTCGCGCACCGCCCCCGCCCAGTCCCAGTCATACACGTGCAGCACCCAGGCGAGCGATGTGTGCGCCTCGGGCAGCGTTTCGTCGAGCGCGAGCGCCTTGAGGGCGTATTCGCGCGCCAGCCGATACCCCTCGGTGACGGCTACGCTGCGGTAGTCCACCTGGAGCGCGTAAGCGTCCGACAGGCCGGAGTAGGCGAGCGCGTAGTCGGGATCGTGATCGATCGCCTGCTTGAAGTAGGAGATCGACTCCAGCACGCCCTCCTGAGTGCGCTTGTTCCAGCAGTAGCGGCCTTTCAGGTACAACGAGTACGCCGCGAGGTTGTGTGTATAGCGCTGCGGCGTGGGATCGGCGATGTCGGCGAGGAACGTGGTGCGCAGGGTGCTCACGATGGTGCGGGCGATCTCGTCCTCGACGGCGAAGACGTCGTCGAGCGTGCGGTCGTAGCGCTCCGACCAGATGTTGCGCCCGTCGTCGGCCGCCGAGAGTTGGGCCGTGATGCGCAGCCGGTCTCCCGCCTTGCGGACCGCGCCCTCGAGCACGACCGAGACGCCGAGCAGCGCCCCGATCGCGCGCACGTCCTGCGGTTTGCCCTTCAACGCGAACACGGAGGTGCGCGACGCGACGCGCAGGCCCTCGACCTTGGTGAGGGCGTTGATCAGCTCGTCGGTGAGGCCGTCGCTCAGGTACTCGTTGTCGACGTCGGCGGACGAGTTCACGAACGGCAGCACAGCGATGGAGCGGGTCTTGCCCATGAGCGCGGGGCTCGGCCCCACCGGACGCGTCGCCTCGAGCGCCGCCACGAACTCGGCCACGCTCGCGAACCGGTCCGCCGGCGCCTTCTCGAGCGCGCGGCTGAGTGCCTGCTCGATGGCGGCGGTGACCTCGGGACGCTTGGCACGAATGGGGGGTGGCGCCTCGCTCAGGTGGAACGCGATCGTGGCGCGCGAGCTGGAGCCCGAAAACGGGGGCGCGCCCGCCAGGGCCTCGTACAGGACACACGCGAGACTGTACACGTCCGAGCGGCCATCCAGACCACTGTCGCCCGCCGCCTGCTCGGGGCTCATGTACTCGGGCGTCCCGATCGTGAGCCCGACCTCGGTCACGCTCTCGCCCGGCCCGCACGACTGACAGATGGCCCGGGCGATCCCGAAATCGGCGATCACGGCGTGACCGTCGGCGAGCAGGACGTTCTCGGGCTTCACGTCGCGGTGCACGAAGCCTTCGCGGTGGGCGTAGTCGAGGCCCGCCCCCAGCTCGCGCGCGAGCCGTAGCACATCCTTCACCGCCAGGCGGCCCTCGCGCTCGAGCCGCTGGCGCAGCGATTCGCCGCGCACGTACGGCATCACATAGTAGAGGGAGCCGGCCGCCTGACCGGAATCGAGCAGCGGCAGCACGTGCGGATGGGTGAGGCGAGCAGCGATCGTGATTTCGCGCAGGAACCGTTCGGCACCGACGGCCGCGGCGACTTCAGGGCGGAGCACTTTGATCGCCACCTGGCGGTGGTGGCGGCGGTCGTCCGCCACGTACACCGTCGCCATGCCCCCCCGGCCCAGCTCGCGGTCGATCACATAGCGATCCGCGAGCGCGTCGGCGAGGGCGTCCCGCACGAGGGGCATGCAGGAAAGCTACCGCTATTCAGGCCTCGTCGTGCTTGCGGCGCTTGTCCCGGTACAACGCGCGGTCGGCGCGATCGAGCAGCCCGGCGACTGAGCCGATGGTGCTCGCCTTGCGGGCCGCGAACCCGAGGCTGATGGAGAGCTGATACGGCCGGCCGGCGCGACGGTTGAAGTCCTTCAACTGCCGTTTCAGGCGCTCGGTGAGGGTGCTGGCGCTTTCCGGTCCTGCGTGGCGCACCAGCACGGCGTACTCGTCTCCGCCGATGCGGGCCACCAGATCCGAGTCCCGGAACGTCTGGCGCAACAGGGCCGCGGTATCGCGCAGCGCACGGTCTCCCACCGCGTGGCCCGCGGTGTCGTTGACGCGCTTCAGGTCGTCCAGATCGGCGAACGCGACCAGCAGGGTCTCGCCGCCGCGGCGGGCCAGCCGCAGGTCGCGGGTGGCGAGCGTCAGAAAGCCGCGCCGGTTGTACAGGCCCGTCAGGTCATCGACCAGCGCCATATCGAGCAGCGCCGCATGGACCCGATGGCGCTCGATCGCGTGCCGCACGGCGCGGGCGAGCACGTCGCCCTCGAGGTCGGTCTTCACGAGGAAGTCCTGGGCGCCCGCGCGCACCGCCTCGAGCCCGTGGCGCTCGTCGGCAGCGTCCGACAGGAACAGGAAGGGAACCGCGGGCGCGAGCGCGCGCAGGCCGGCGAACGTGGCGAAGCCGCGGCGCGCGGCGAGCGACACCGCGAGCAGCACGACGTCGACTCCGCCCCGCGCCAGGCGGGCGGCGGAATCGGGGGGGGTGACGCCAGAGACCGCGAACCGGGCCGGGCCCGCGGTCTCGAGCAGCTCGCGCACACGGCGCGCCTCTTCTTCGTGCTGCTCGCTAACCACGAGCACGGCGAGCTTGTCGCGGCGGGAGGGGGGGGCGTCGGCTTCGCGGCGGGGGGACTCGCGGCGCTCCGCGTGGCGCCGTTCGGACTGCGCGCGCCGCTCTGCGTCGAGCGAGACGAGCTCGAGGCGGCGCTCGCCGAGGCGACGGTCGGTACCCGAGCGGCGGGGGTGTAACAGCCGCCGCTCCGTGGCGTGGCGCTCCTCGCGTGCCACCATCCCCACCTCCCGTGCCCCGGCACGTCCAAGATGGGGAACGGCGCGCCGCTACACAATCGTGCCCGTCGGGCCGGCCCCTCGCAGGCCGAGCGTCGCGCCCACCAGCACCACCCCCTGGACCAGGAACAACAGCCAGAACGGATCGCGCCGCGCGAGGTACGACACCACCCCGACCATCGCGTAGAAGATCCCGATCACCAGGGGTACGACCAGCGGGCCGGTCGCGCCGCCGCGCGCCGCGAACCACGCCCACAGCGCCAACCCGCCGAACACCAGCATGCAGCCGCTCACGAAGTACCAGACGACCCAGACGACGCCGGTCATGTGGGGATCGAGCGAGGCCGTGCTGAGGGCGGTGGCGAGCCGGCGCGCGGCCGGAATCCCGTGACCGAACGCCCCCAGGCCGATGGTGACGGCCGAGAGCCAATACAGGACCGAGTAAACGGTGTGCATCGCGGTCATCCTCCCAGCATCATGAGGGCGCCCTCGTGCTCGAGCAGCCAGCGCTTGCGGTCGAGGCCGCCCCCGAACCCCACCAGCTCGCCCCGGGAGCCCACCACCCGATGGCACGGCACGATAATGGGAATGGGATTCTTGGCGTTGGCGGCGCCCACGGCACGGGTAGCGCGGACGTCGCCCAGGCGGCGGGCCAGCTCGCCGTAGCTCACGGTCGCGCCGTAGGGAATGCGCCGCAGCGCCGTCCACACCTGCCGCTCGAACGGCGATCCCCCGGCGTCGAGCGGCAGGTCGAACGTCGAGCGCGTGCCAGCGAAGTACTCGGAGAGCTGGGTCTGTACCCGGATGAGCACGGCGTTGGCTTGCCCGCCGGGTTCCAACACAGGCAAGCCCCTGGACGTCGGGAAATAAACCGCTCTCAGTGCGGTTTCGGACGCCGCGAGGATGAGCTCTCCGATCGGACTCGCGAAGCTGGCGAAACTCGTGGCCATGGCCCGGTGAATGTAGCGCCTTGACCACTCCTCCGGGGCGCGGTAACTCTGCCCCGACCGTCGATCCATTCTCCCCTGCGAGGTGACCATGGGCAGGATCAACTGGGGTCGTGTGGTCGGTGCCGGGCTGCTGGCGGGTGTCGTGCTCAATGCGTTCGACTTCGTGGTGAACGGCGTGTGGCTCGCGAAGGATTGGAACGCGGCGCTGCAGGCGCTCGGCAAGGGCCCGATGGGCGGCTCGATGATCGTGTGGTTCGTGGTGTACGACTTTCTGGTGGGCATCTTCATGGTGTGGCTGTACGCCGCGATCCGCCCGCGCTATGGCGCCGGCGCCCGCACCGGGCTGTACGCCGGCGTGGCGACGTGGCTGTTGATCTGCGTGCTCCACGCAGTGGCCGAAGCGCCGATGGGGATCTTCCCGGACCGGCTGTACACGCTCACCACCATCGCGGCACTCGTCGGCGTGCCGCTCGCGGCGGTGGTTGGGGCGTGGCAGTACAGGGAGGTGTAGCCACGGGTATGCTGCGCTGGGCGGCGCTCTGCATCGTGGCGCTGCCCGGCACAGCGCAGCAGCAGCGAGGGGCCACCCTTCCTCCGCTCCTGTGGGGCGGGGACGCGGAGGGGGGCGCCCCGTTCGTCGAGGCCGACCCCGCCGACCCGTTGCGGGTCCGCGGCTTCGATGTCGAGGTGGCGGAGGTCATCGCCCGCGGCCTGCACCGCCAGGCGCGCTTCATTCAGGTTCAATGGTCCTCGATCGATCAGTCGATCGAGCGCGGTGACTTCGCGATCGGCATGTCGGGAGTAGAGGACACTCCGGCCCGCCGCGCACAACACGCCGTGACGATTCCCTATTTCGAGTTCCGCGAAGTGCTGGCCGTGCGACCGCAGGATCGCGCCCGGTGGAACGATCTCGCCGCCCTGCGCGGGAGGCGCGTCGCTACGCTGGGCGCGACCATGGCCTACGATATCCTCGTCGCCGCGCGCGATTCCCTCGGCGTCGTTCCCGTGTCGTACGACGACGACGTCCACCCGTACTCGGACCTCGTGGCCGGCCGGGTCGACGCCGTCCTGCTGGATCACATCATCGCCCAGCGTTCCCTGCACCGGCTCGGCGGGTCCGCGTTCGTGATCGAGCCACGCCCCGTGGCCCTGGGCCACTACGTTGGCGTCCTGGCGCGGGCCGACACGGCACTGCGGGACTCCGTCGATGCGGTACTGCGCGCCGCTATGCGCGACGGGACCCTCGAGCGGATCTTCCGGCGCTGGCGTGTGTGGGATCCCAGTCAAGCCGAGCTGTTCAGCCGAATCGCATCTTCCGGCTCCGCGTCCCCGCCCGCGGGCCCCGTCACTGGGACGAACGCGATCCCTGCGTCTGTCCTAGCGTATCTTCCCTCGCTCGGCCACGCCGCGGTGATCACGGCTTTGTTATCGGTGTTCTCGATGGCGGTGGCCGTGGCGTTGGGGGTGGTCGTCGCCGCCGGCCGGGTGTACGGCACCACGCCGGTGCGCGCCGCCATGACCGCCTACGTGGAGATCATCCGCGGAACGCCGCTGCTGCTCCAGCTGTTCGTGATCTATTACGGACTGTCGGGCGTCGTGCGGTTGCCCGCCTTTCTCGCCGCCGTGCTGGGGCTCGGCCTGAACTATGCGGCCTACGAAGCGGAGATCTATCGGGGCGCTCTCGAGGGCGTGCCGCGCGCTCAGCTCGAGGCGGCGCGTACACTCGGCTTCTCCGAGATGCAGATCCTCAGCCTGGTGCGCGCGCCCCAGGCGCTGCGCTACGCGCTCGCGCCGATGACGAATGATTTCGTCGCGCTCTTGAAGGACTCCTCGCTCGTGTCGGTGCTCACCGTGGTAGAGCTCACGAAGCAGACAGCCATCTATGCCACGAACGTGGGGAGCTGGATCGTGCCCGGCATCCTGTGTGCAGTCGTGTACCTCGCCATGTCGCTGCCGCTGGCACGGCTGGGCCGGCGGCTCGAGCGCCGCCTGGGAAGGGGTGGGCGCGCCGCGTGACCGCGTTGCTCGAGGTCCGGGAGGTGCGGCTCGCCTACGATGGCCGGGACGTATTACAGGGACTCACGGCCGATGTGCGGCGCGGGGAAATCGTAGCGCTCATGGGGCTGTCGGGCGCGGGCAAGACGTCGGCCCTGCGGGCAGTGGCAGCGCTGCAACCGTTCGCCGCCGGCCGCATCGATGTCGACGGCTTCGCGCTCGCGCCCGGTCCGCTGGCGCCCGAGTCGCGCTTGAAACCGCTGCGCCGCAAGGTGGGCCTCGTGTTCCAGGGTCACGCGTTGTTCGCCCATCTCACGGCGCTCGACAATGTCACGCTGGCGCTGCGGCACGTCCTGGGGCAGGCAGCCGACGCGGCGGAGCAGACCGCGCGGCGCCTTCTCGACGGGCTCGAAGTGGGCAGCCGTGCCGATGCGCTGCCGGGTCAGCTGTCGGGTGGTGAGGCGCAGCGCGTGGCGATTGCGCGGGCGCTCGCTCCCGATCCCGCGCTGCTCCTCATGGACGAGCCGACTGCGGCCCTCGACCCTGCCCGCCGCGGGTCGCTCGGGCGCGCGCTGCGGCGGCTGGCGGGAGAGGATGGCGGACGCGGGCTGCTGATCGCCACCCACGACGTGGAGTTCGCGCGCGCGCACGTCGATCGCGTCGCGATTCTCGCCGAGGGGCAGGTCGTGGAAGCGGGCGCGCCAGCGGATGTGCTCGACCGGCCGCAACACCCGGCGACGCGCGCGCTGCTCATCGAAGGCGAACCGCGGTTATGACCGCGATCGATCCGTTCGCCGCCGCCAGCCGGGCGGTCGAGCGTGGCGCCTGGGAGGAAGCGCGCGCCCAGCTCCAGGCGAGCCTCGCCACGAACGAAACGCCCCAGGCGCTGGAACAGCTCGGCCTCGTGGCTTGGTGGCTGGACGACTCGCCGCTCACCTTCGACGCGCGCGAGCGCGCCTACCGGCTGTACCGCGACCAGGGGGACGCGCGCGGCGCCGCCCGCGTGGCACTGTGGTTGACCTGGGACTCGCTCGCCTTTCGCGGCGACACCGCCGTCGCGTCCGGCTGGCTGGAGCGCGCCCGCCGCCTGCTCGCGGGTCACGAGCAGACCGCGGAATACGGCTGGCTGATGCTGCGGGACGGCGAGTTCGCGCTGTTTCGGGGCCACGACCCGGCGGCCGCTCGCGAGCGCGGAATGCGCGCCGCGGCGTTGGGCCGCGCCACCGGCGACCGAGGCCTCGAGTTCACCGGGCTTGCCCTCGAGGGGCTGGCGCGCGTGAGCGCCGGTGACGTGGTGGCGGGAATGCGCTGCCTGGATGAGGCGAGCGCCGCCGCCACCGCCGGCGAGGTGAAGGAGCTGCACACGGTGGGCGTGGTGTGTTGCTGGCAGATCTTCGCGTGCGAGCGGGTGGGCGACTACGTGCGCGCGGCCCAGTGGTGCGCCCGCGTGCAGGAATTCAGCAAGCGGTGGCACCTGCGACCGCTCTCGGCGATCTGTCGCACGCAGTACGCCGGCGTGCTGATCTGGCGCGGAGGATGGGCCGACGCGGAAGCCGAGCTCGCCGCGGCGACCCGCGACCTGGAGCTCTCTCGCCCGCCCCTCGCCGCGCAGGCGCTGGCGCGGCTCGGCGAGCTGCGGCGGCGCCAGGGTCGCCTGGACGAGGCGACCCGGCTGTTCGAGCGGGCACAGTCCCAGCCCGTGGCCCGCCTGGGGCAGGCGACGCTGGCCCTCGACCGCGGCGCTCCGGAGGAGGCCGCGGCCGCGGCCGAGCGCTTCCTGGCGCAGGTGGGAGACAGCGAGGTCACGATTCGCGCCGGCGCCCTGGAGCTCCTGGCCCGGGCCCGAGCCGAGTCCGGCGATGCGGCCGCCGCCGCGCACGCGGGTGAGGAGCTGCAGCGCATCGCCCAGGCCGTCGGCACCGCACCCCTCGCCGCAGCGGCCGCGTCGACGCAGGGATTGCTGCTGCGCCGCCAGGGCGATGCGGCGGCGGCCGCCGCCCGGTTCGAGCAGGCGGTGGCGTTGTACGACGAGAGTGGCGCGCCGTTCGAGATGGCGCGCGCCCGGCTCGACCTGGTCGAGGCACTCGCCGCGTCAGGAGGCGGACAGCGCGCCACCGCGGAGCGCGAGGCGCGCCGTGCGCTCGACACGTTCCGCGGCCTGGGCGCGGAGCGGGAAGCGAGCCGAGCGAAGGCTTGGCTCGAGCGCCTCGCCGCCGCACCGCAGTCCGGCGCAAAACACCCGCTCACCAACCGTCAGCTGGAGATCCTGCGGCTCATCGCCCAGGGGCTTTCGAACTCGGACATCGCCGCCCGCCTGCATTTGAGCGATCACACCGTCAAGCGGCACGTGGCCAACCTGTTCACGAAACTCCGCCTGTCGTCGCGCGCCGCCGCCGCGGCGTACGCCGCGCGGCAAGGCCTGCTCTAGTCTCCGCTCCGCCATGGCCCGAACGGGCCATGGTGCGCCACCCGCCGGCGTTGGCCCTCCCGGGCGAAGCGCCCGCTCGCTGAGCGCTCTACTGTTCGTCTCCATTTCACTCAGCTACCCGTTCCGGAGGCTGCAATGCGCTCTCGACTCGCCGCTCTATCGTTCGTTGTTCTCGGACTGCCCCTCGCGCTCAAGGCCCAAGCGCCCGCGCTTGCCTGGGGTCCCGCTCCACCCGTCTTTCCGGCCGGCGCCAAGATGGCCGTGCTTCAGGGAGATCCGAGTAAGGAAGGGCTGTTCACTGTCCGGCTCGACCTGCCCGACGGCTACCGCGTCGCTCCCCATTACCACCCGACCGATGAGTACCTCACGGTGATCTCGGGAACGTTCCTGCTGGGGATGGGCGATGCCCTCGCGACAGACAAAGCGATCGCACTGCGCCCCGGTGACTTTGGAACCGTCGACGCGAACAAGCATCACTATGCGCTCACGCGCGGGCGGACCGTCGTTCAGGTCCACGCGATGGGTCCGTTCATCTTGACCTACGTCAGTCCCAAAGACGATCCGCGCAACACGGCAAGCGCGAAGTAGCAGGGAGAGGGGGACAGGGGACCCCGGGGCTTGCGCCCGGGGTCCGCTATTCCGGCCTGACGTTGAGCGAGAGCGTCACCCCGAGCGGATTTCTGCTCCCGTAAAACAGACTCAGCTCCTCGGGCAGTACGCGTACGGTTCCCTGGGCGGTGAGTCGTGCGACCAGCGTGCGGAACCGTGCGACCCGGCGTGCCACGCCGAGCGTGAGGGCGCCGACGTCGAGCTCGGGGCTCACCGAGCCGACCAGCGCCAGATCCTCCGCGGTGCGGCGCACGTACTCGACCCTTCCGAACAGCGCGTCGTGACCGTCGAGCGGCGCTTCACTCTCGAGCAGCACCGAGTTGCGCAAGCGACCCGCGTCGACGTCCGCCCCCCAGATAAGCGTGCTCAACCAGCCGTTCCGGGCATGCATGAGTGAGACGCCGAGACGATCGACCGCGGCATGGGTGTGGGCGCCGCTTTGAGCGGCGATGTGCCCGAACCAGCCGGCCAGGCTCCACTCCCGACCGGGATTCACGGTCACCCGCCCGCTGTACGAGTCGAGCCGGATGGGATCGATGTTGGTGCGGTCGTCGTCGGGGTGAGCGCGATTGAACGCGGAGGCTTCGAATTTGACGGAGCGCGTGAAGGCTCCGACGGTGACTACGCCGAAGCTGGTGTGCGTGACGTCCTGGAGGTGGTGGCCCAGCGGCGCCATGGGATCGTCCGCGGCGGTAGGGCGGTGCATGTAGGCCACGGGCCCGAGCGCCGGCTCGCCCACGGGACCGGCGTACACCGACACGGCCACGCCCGACCCGAGCGCCCGCTCGAATTCGGCGGCCGCCTCGGACAGCAGCTCGTGCGGATGCTGGCGATCGGTGACGAGGTCACCGTGGTACGGCTCGGCCACCTGCAGCAGCTCGGGGTAGCCGCGCGCGCCCACGGTCCACGGCTCGGTGCTCGCCATCGCGCGCACGCGCAATGCCCCGCCCGCAACAGGATCGGTCGCGACGAACATCACCCAGTTCACGCTGCCGAACTGATAGCTGCCCCGGGTGCCGAACTCCCGGATGTCCTGTAGGAACCCGCTGCCGTGTGCCATCACTTCCCAGCTGCCGAGCATCAGGTGTGCGCCGTGCAGCGGCGCCGCGTCAGGGAGCCAGGCGGTGCCGGAGCTCATGCGATGCATCGAGAGGTCGGTGAGGCCGACGGTATCGGCAGCCATATGCTCGTGCTGGGCGCGCGCTGCGCCCGGCGCGACCAGCGACAGCAGAGCCAGGTAAGCAGGTGTCAGCCGCAAGCCGTCAATGCACGAGCACCGGGAAGCCGCTGAAGGTCTTGGTGCTCGAATCGGCGAGGAACAACAGCGTGACGCTCAGCGTACCCTCGGTCCCCGCTGGCGAGGCCGCGATCACGTCCTCGGCGAGCGAGTCACCGGTCACGACCCGGGCGCGCGCCAGACTCACCGGCGTGAACGCGAACGACGCGCTGGCGCCGCCGGTGACCGGATCGATCTGATGGCCGTCGGCAGCGTAGGTGCGGGCCTCGATACGCAGCGTATCGCCGGTGATGAGGGGGATGTGGAACGTCAGCTCCCCGCCGGTTTGGTCGAACAGGCGGACCGCCGCCACGTCACTCGGATTGCCCCGCGTGGACGGGATGGAAGGGGTCGATCCGGTGCCCGCCCCGCCGCACGCCACGGATAGCGTCGCGCCGAGTGCCATGACCGTCCTGCTGGGAACCATGCGGTCAATGTACACCCCGCGCGGCGCCGCGGGATGCCGGCGGAGCTCAGGCTTTGCGCGTGAAGCGGAAGGACTCGGTGTGCGCCTTGCCCTGCTCCTGCCAGGTCCATTCCTGCGTGAAGTGATCCTTGTCCTGCAGCGTGACGGTCAGGTGGTGCATGTGTCCCGTTGCGGGGGTGGGCAGGTTGGTGGCGCGGAGGAACGTGAACGAGAACGTCTTGGCGTCACCGCCCAGTGCCGCCGTGCGCATCTGCGGCTGGTTGCCCGAGCTGCAGAAGTGCGTGACCGCCACGTGATCGCCGTCGGGCGTATACACGGTGACCATCTCGGGCTCGTCCGCGGTGCGCAGCCGCTCCAGCAGCGCGGTCCCGCCAGAGACCACCTGGTACGACGCGGTAATCGTTTTACCGGCAGCCGTCTGGCCTTCCCACTCTCCGGCGAGTGGCGTGAGCTGCGAGAATGCTGGTGAAGGTTTGAAGCTGTGCTCCATCTGGGCGACCGCGGTGGCGGTCAACCCGACGGTAGCCGCCGCCACGACAGCGAGGGTGAAACGGGCATGCATCGGCGTCCTCCAGGGGTGAGGGAGTGGCTTATACTTAACCCACTGGTTTAGTATCGGCAAGGCGCCTCAGACGGCATATATTCGGTACCCACTCCATGCCATCTGGCACTCGAAGGGCGATGTCCTGCGGGCCGGTGATTTGCGGTCTGGCCGCTTTGCTGGTGGACACCGTGCCCGGTGCCGGGCAAGCGACCTCGCGAGCGACGGCCGATCGGGCCGATCTGTCGGTCGCCGCGCGGGTCGCGACCACGGGGTTCGGCGTCGAGGTGGCCAAGCTCCTCTCGGGACATCTCGTCGCCCGAGCGGGCGGCGGTCTCTACAGCTGGAGCACCACCCGGTCGCAATCCGACATCCGCTACGCCGCCTCCCTCAAGGTCCACAGCTTTCAGGTGCTGTTCGATCTGTCGCCCGGCTGGCGCAGCAGCTTTCACTTCACGGCAGGAGTCGCGTCGAACCCCCTCACGATCACTGGTTCCGGACAGCCGTCGGCCGCGGGCACCTTCAACATCAACGGAACCGAGTACACCACCAGTCAGGTGGGCACGCTCACCGCTGAGGGGAAATTCCCCAGCGCGCTGCCCTATCTCGGCCTCGGCTTGGGCACGCCCGCCAACGATCACAGGGCGCTGAAGCTGGTGTTCGACCTGGGGGCGATCATCGGCGAGCCTGCGATCTCGCTCACGTCGTCGGCAGCCGCACCCAACTCACAGCTCGCGAGTGACCTCCAGGCCCAGGCGGCCAGGACGCAGCACGACCTGCGCAAGTTCCTGAAGGCGTACCCGGTGATATCGCTGGGGCTGGCGTTCGGAATGTGACACGGACAAGCCTGCGGAGGTCACCGCATCAGCGGTGACCTCCGCCCGGCCATACGAGCGTTACGGATTCGCCTTCTGGAAGCAGTGCAGACTCACCGTGTCGCTAGATCCGGAGATCTTGATGTAGCTGCCCGTGTCGGGCGCCGCGCACTGCAGCGTCACGGTTGGATCGGAGATGTTACACGCTACCGCGAAACTGGCCGCGGCGGCTGCGGCCACGAGCAAGGCGAGCAACGAAAACCGTCTCATAACTCCTCCGCGTGAAAAGGGCAGGGCGCAAAGGAGCCACGGCAAAGTTATCGCGAGGGTCCCGGGCGAGTGTGATCCAGATCACACGTCGATCGACCCCTACGGATGCGGGGATGTCGCGCGCGCCGCCGCGAGCTTCTCCTGCTGCTCGGCCGACAGCGTGTTCTTGATCTGGATCAGCAGCGTCAGGTGCGCGCGCTTGACCTCGCGCTCCACGCCCAGCACGTCGTCGACCTGAGCCAGCGCCGCCGTCTGATCGACCGTGGGCTTTTGCAGCAGCGTCACCAGACGCTGCGACTGATCCTGCATCTTCCACTGCAGGTCCACCACCTTGGTCTGAAAATCCTGAATCGCCTTGGTGATGGCGGCGCGCTGCTCAGGGCGCAGCGCGATGTCCTGTTGATGCTGCATCACCAGCTCGGGCGGAAACAGCACGCGCGCCAGCGGATCGTCCGGCGGCGGGGGGACCGGTGGCGTCTGCTGCGCGCGCAACGTGCCGCACCAGACCAGAGCGAATGCCAGAGCGAGAGCCGCTTTCATAGAATCCTCCGATCGAGATCCATCCTGCCGAGCCGCGGAACGGTCCGCAGCAGCTCGGCGCCGGGAACCTGAAGCAGGAAATCCGTGGGGGCGTGGAGCCGCACGCCGGCGAGATCGATGTCGGGCTGATGGCGGTTGCGCACGACGAGCACTGCGATCAGCGCGACCAGGCCGAGTCCGACGGCGACCGGAAGGCCGGCCCCGCGCCGGACGGGACGCGCCCGCGCCGCGGCCAACGTGCGTTGAAAGCCCGGCGCGCTCGCGCCGTCCTCCCGCCGCTGCGTCGCGAATCGCTCGCGCAGTTCGGAGTCTTCCCGCTCGTTCATGCGCGCTCCTCCTCCAGCAGCTTGCGTAGCGTTGCTTTGCCGCGCTCGTAGTGCGTTCGCGCCGTGCCCAGCGACACGCCCGCGACGTCGGCCGCCTCGGCGATCGTCAGGTCCTGATAGAACACCAGGTGCAGCACCTCGCGCTGGCGCCGTGGCAGCCGCGCCAGCGCTGCCCCCAGCCGGCGCGCCGTCTCCGACTGGGCCAGGGCGGCGGCGGGATCCGGCCGGCCGTCCACCGCCCCCCCGAGCCAGCTAGCCGGCCACAAGCGCCACAGGGCGGCGCGGCGCCGCTGTTCCGCGGCCGTCAGCCGCACCACGGCGAACAGCCAGCTCTTGAACGCCGCGCGACCATCGAACCGGGCGCGCCCGTCCAGAATCTTCAGGTAGCTCGCTTGCAGCGCGTCTTCCGCGGCCGCACGGTCGCCGCCGCAGCACGCCAGGGCCCAACCGAAGGCCGCGACATGCAAGCGCTCGAGCTCGAGCTGCAGGGCCTCGGGAGGGGGCGACCTGGCGCGCGTTGTCAGATTTGTGTCCCAGGGAACACCTCTATATGACGGCACCGGCATGAGTACGTTTCCAGTCCATGATACGACCTCTCGTGACAATCCCGCTCACGCTCGTCCTAGTCACCCCGAGCAGCGTCCACGCGCAAGGCTGCAGCGAGCCGCATTACCGCTGGAGCGAGAAGATCGACCAGAGTCTCGCCGGCAAGACGGTGACGCCGGTCGATGTCTCGGATATCCTCACCTGGGCCCCGCGCCCGCTCACCGCAAAGGACCAGTGCGCCGCGCGCGCCGGGCGCGAGCTGCAGCTCTTTGCCGTGACCGCGTACGTGCGGCGCATCCGGCTGCACGAGCAGGACGGCGACTGGCACATCGAGCTCACCGAGGAAGAAGCGAGCCCTGTCCCGGCGTCCTGCATCGTCGCCGAGATTCCGGCGCCGGCGTACGCCCCTGTGTATGGCGCCGCCCGCGACCAGCTGGCAGCCCGGGTCGACACGACCACGCTCGGGCCCGCGGGCGACCTGGCGACGCCGGTCCTGGTGACGTTCACCGGAGCGGCGTTCTTCGATGGCTATCACCAGAAGCGCGGCCCCAATGGAGCGGTCCGCGCCAGCCAGCACGGCCGCTGCAACTCGTCCGTCCGGGCGCTGTGGGAGCTGCATCCGGTGTACAAGGTCGCAGCGCCACCGGGACCGTAGGAGGACTCATGCCGGCACGCCCGATCCGCATCGTCCCCCTGCACCAGCCCAGCGAGCTGTTCGTTCCCGGTCGCCCGGTGAAGATGCCGGCCGCCGCCGAGCTCACGTATCGCGGCGGCCCGCTGCTCAGCTCCGTGCAGGTGTTCAGTGTGTTTTGGGGAGTCGCGTGGCAGGCACCGGCGCAGCAGCCGCTGCTGCAGAGCCTGAACGGCTTTCTGCAGTTCGTAGTCACCAGTGCCTACATGGATCAGCTGGGCGAGTACGGCGTACCGGGACAGGCGATCGGGCATGGGCGCTACATCGGGACGGCCACGGTCACCGACCCCCCACCCGGCGCCAGCGTGAACGACAGCGCCATCCAGCAGCTGCTCGAGCGTCAGGTCACAGCCAAGTCCCTCCCCGCCGCCACGCCCAATTCGCTGTATTGCGTGTGGCTGCCATCCGGCGTCACGGTCGTGTCCGCCAACGAGCGCTCATGCCAGGTGTTCTGCGGCTACCACGACCGCTCGTCCGGCGGGGGGCTCTACTACGAGGTGCTGCCCTACCCCGACTGCGCCGGCTGTCTCGGCGGTCTCGCGCCGCTCGACGCCCTGACCTCGGTGGCCTCGCACGAACTGGCGGAGGCGATCACCGATCCCGTTCCCGGACAGGGGTGGTACGACGACGCCAACGGCGAGATCGGCGACATCTGCGCCTGGCAGAACAAGAAGCTCGGCCGCTACACCATGCAGCTGCTCTGGTCCAACCGCGCGCGGGCGTGCGTCTAGAGCACGCCGTTGACGTACAGGTCGAACCGCCAGCCGACCGGCGGGCGCAGCGCCCGGGCGACGTCCCAGCGTAACAACCCATCCAGCAAGCTCAGTCCGGCCCCGACCGAAGCGAGAGCCCGGCCGCGGAACCGGGCTGCCCGTGGCCCCGCCCAGCCTGCGTCGGAGAACACCACGACCCGCGCCAATGGTAAGACGTTGCCGACCTCGAGGCGGGTACGCCAGAACATTTCGCCCGCGGCTGCAAGCCCGTCGTAGCCGCGCAGTGTAGCCGGCCCCCCCAGGTACCAGAGGCTCTGCGCCGGCACCGATCCGGCACTCGTCCCCGCCGCTACTTCCACGCCGCCGATGATACCCGCTGGCAGAGCGGCGGTCAGCCCCGTGGTAACGCTCGCGCGCGCGAAGTCGAACGTGCCGAGCGCCAGGTCCCCGAGGATCTCGCTATGAAGCGCGCGGAGCGTGAGGGTGGTGCCGAGCTCATCGGCCGGCGGGGCGACTATGTCGCTCGCGAACCGGTGGGATGGCTCGAGCCAGCGCGCCAGGCTCGCCTGGGTCGTGGTCGCCGCGGCGCCCTGGTGTTCCCAATAGACCCGCAGGTCGTAGCGCTGGGGCGCGGTGACCGCGGGCGCGACCGCGATCTCCCCTCCCCAGACGCGGTAATAGGCGCCGTCATCCCGTCCGAGCAGCAGCGCGTCCAGCGAGTTGACGATCCCGAGCGCGTTGGTGGCGGGATTGGCGACCGCGAGCCGCCGAAACGCGCCGATGTGGAGGCGGGCGGCCCCGGTCGCCACGCCCACGCGGAGCTCACCGTTCGGCGACAGGTCCGAAACGCCCATTCTGGCTGAGACCTCAGCCGCCATACCGGCCAGGTCAAACTGCAGCGCCGCGCCGCCCGACAGTCCTTCCACGCGGTTGTAGCGGGCCAACCAGCGATGCGCGCCGGCGCGAAAGCCCGCGCGCGGCGGCCCGTCGACTTGCTGTGCCGCGAACCGCGCGATCGCCTCGCGAAACTCGGTTTCCGAAGCGTCGGGCACGCTCCCCGCAAACGGGGGAGGCAAGGCGTCATCCGTGAGCAGGCCTGCCGAGTCCTTCGGTACCCGCACCACGACGGAGTCGGAGTCACGTCGCAGCGCCACCGCTGCGACCGTCGTGTCGCCGTCCACCTCGTAGTCTGAATACAGCCGCTCGTAGCGCAGCGGGACAGTGGCGAGCGACCCGATGGTGGCCACGCCGTCGAAGGCCACCATCCAGGGCCGCCACCAGCGACCGTCCACCAGCGCGTACTCGACGGTAATGAACTGGACGTCGCCCCGGATGGGCTCGAGGAAAAAGGGGACGTGCGACTCGGCACGCTCCTGAGCGCTGGCGTCGCGCTGAAAGTCGTAGGGCCGGGCTGGACGGAACAGCTTGGCGACCACGTCGCCGGTGGCGGCGTCGACCCACAGTGAGCCCGCCATCAGGTCGAACTCGTCGTGCCGCGGGATCACGCGCAGCTCGATCAGCCGCGTGGCCCGCCCGTCGGGCGCGGGGGAGCCGATCTCGGTGGTGTCGCCGGAGCGGTACTGATAGTTCCCTTCGCCCCCCGGCGCGAGCGGGTCGTGCACGAAGCTCGAGTCACCGCTCCCCAGCTGCAGCCGGGGGCTCGCCGGATCGAACACCAGGTCCGGACTGTCGTGGCGGAGATCACTGTCGCTGGGCACCGACACGTCACGGGTGACGAGCGGCACTACCTCGCGCGCCCCCACGACGGCGACGGTGTCGGGCGCGCCGCGGTGCCACGCGATCCGCGCCGCCAGCTCCTTGCGGTACAGCACGCGGTCGCGCCGCAGCGCGCGCACACCGACGAACATCCGTTCCGTCACCAGGACATGATACGCGCGGATGGCACGGGCGCGGCTGCCCTGCCGCTCGCGGGCGACGTGCAGCAGGTCCCGGGCACCGGGGTCCAGGTAGGGGCGCGCGGCGCTGGTATCCGCCGGCGCCTGCCACGCGATGACAGCGCTGGAGAGAAGGGCGAGCAGCATGGCCGGATCAACTACCACCGATCCGGCGCTACAGTTTCACGCCGCCGGCAGGGTAAAGAAGAAAGTCGCTCCCGCGCCGGGACGCGCTTCCGCCCAGATCCGCCCGCCGTGCCGGTTGACGATCCGCTGCACGGTGGCGAGCCCGACGCCCGTCCCCGCGAATTCGTCCTGGCCGTGCAGTCGCTGAAACACGCCGAACAGCTTCTCGGCGTACCGCATGTCGAACCCGGCACCGTTGTCACGTACGAAGAACACCGGCAGATCGCCTTCCATTCCCCGCTGGCCGAATTCGATGCGCGCCTTCGGTATTCGGGCGGTGAACTTCCAGGCGTTGTCGAGCACGTTCGTCATCACGGCCCGCAACAGGACGGGGTCCCCGAGCGCGCGCAGCCCCATGTGAATCAGGAACTCGGCCGCCCGCTCCGGCGCGGTCGCACGTACCTCGCGGACCACGTCCTCGGCGAGGGCACTCAGGTCCACCGGGACGCGATGCAACTCCGCCTTCATCACGCGCGACAGCGCCAGCATGCCGTCGATCAGCTCGGACATGCGCCGCACGCCGGCGCGCACCCGCTCCAGGTGACCCAGCCCCTCGGCGCCCAGTGCCGCGCTGCATTCCTCCGCCAGCGCATCGCTGAACCCGCTGATGGCCCGGAGCGGCGCCCGCAGATCGTGCGATACGGAGTACGAGAACGCCTCGAGGTGGCGGTTGGCGGCCTCGAGCTCGGCCGTGCGCTGGTCCACGCGCCGCTCCAGGTCGCGATTCGCGTCCGCCAGCTGCTGCAGCGCCGTATCGCGCGCCTGCTCCGCGTTCAGCACGCGGATGATCTGCTGGCACATCCACTCCGCCTGCCCGGCGCGGTCTTCCCCGTTGCGGTTTTGGAGCAGCAGCTCCGGGGGGATGTAGAACAGGTTGTCGCGATTGAGCGCGGCGCCGACGTAAGCGCTGCGGTGGGTGAGCAACGCGTCGTTCACCGCCTTGGGGGGCAAAGTGTCTCGGTGGTACTGGCAGATGCCGCGCAGCGGCAGCTCACGGAACACCTGCTCCAGTCGCGCTTCGTACTCGAGCAAGCGATCGAAGTTCTTGTCGTCGCCCAGCTCCCAGCGCATGTCGCCGGTCGCGCACAGCCCCTCGAACCCCTCGTGGAGCGCGCCGTCGATCAGCACCCGCAGGCCGTCGATCATGACCTGGGGGTCGAACGCCCCGCCCACCAGGTGACTCCGATCCGAGGACAGGATCAGCGCGCCCCGACCCGTTTCCCGCGCCGTGTCGACGCCCTTGGCGGCCAGTGCCGCAGCCACCATTCGCACCATCTCGGGATCGCCGAGGTAGAGACAGCGCCAGTGATGCTGCAACCCGTCCAGCAGCAGCGGCACGACCACCGGCAGCTGCTCGGAGGGGTGCCCGTCGTAGATCAGGCACTTATGACGGCTGACTTCGAGGTGTTCGAGCTCAGTATGCATGCACAGACGCTGCACGCATCCGCGCCGAACGGCCGTGACGGAAGTCACCCGTCCGGTCTTACCGATTGATCCAGTACGACACCTTCAGCAGGAAGCTGTTGTCCGGCCGCAGGTTGAAGAGATCGCCGATGTCGCCGCCGAAGCCGCGCGTACCCTCCAAGCTCGTCGACCCCGTGCGCCCCTGGCTCCATACAACGAACAGCGTCGAGCCGGGCCGGTACTCCCAGCGGAACACGACGTTGGAGCGGAACTGCTTGAAGTTGAAACCGCCGGGGTTGTCCACCACCACGGTGTCGGGCTCGTAGCGGCTCGCGTAGTCCGCGGCGCGCGGGGTGGCGGAGAGCTGCCGCACGTTGCTGTAGGTCCCTTTCGAGACGAACGGCTGGGCGTACACCTGCAGCGTCGCGCTCGCCGTAAACGGGTAGGTGACACGCATCGTCACGCCGAGCTGCTTCTGCTCCAGATGCGCGAACACATAGCGGGTGACGTTCGGCACGATGGTCGTGTCCGTCTCCGGACCGAGGGGCTGCACGTCGCTAGTCGCCCGCGTGTAGTTGGGGATCACCGCTGCGGTGACCCGGGAGGCCAGCTTGAAATCGACCTCCGGCATCAGGCTGAGGCTGTGGGAGCGGCCGCCGTCCCCGCGCCAGTAGTTGACCCAGAAGTACGGCACGATCGCCTTGCGGTCATCCCCATTGAGGCCGGCCCAGGGCGCGAAGTAGGGATCCTGGCGCACCGCGGGGCCGCCGCGGGAACACGAGTAGCAATAGGTCTCGCCCAGCTGGCCCAGGGTGCCCCCCACATGGAACGACCAGGTGTTGTTGAAGGTGATATGGGTGTTGGTGTTGAACGCCCGTTCCTCCGGCAGGCCGGCCGCAGTCCAGTATTGCCACCAGTTGAAGTTCCACTGAAAGCGCTGAGTCAGGGCGCGCCGCTTGCGGTCGAAGAAGCCCACCCAGGTACTCCAGGACTGCTGGTCGGCGCGCTGCAGGTAGCCCAGATCATTGATTTCGAATCCGGGCGACCGGCGCTGAAAGCTGGTCTGGCCGATCACGTTGCCGCTGACTTTGTTGATCTGGAGTTCTTCGGCGTCTCCAGAGAGCGACGTGCGGGTGCTGTCGACGCCGAGTCCGGCGTCGGGACGCTGGTAGTAATGCACGGCGTCGCGCTGCGTGGCCGCGATCGCCTGCGCGCTGCCCGAGACGCGCGACAGGTCCAGCGAGCCATTGATTTCCCATTTGCCGCCGGGGAAACGGTGGCGGAAATCGGTGGCGCCCACGTAGGCGCTGCTGCGGAGATAGGGCGAGGTAAACGCGTCGTTGTCGCGGTCGACGGCCGTGATGATGCCGCCCACGCTCGACTCGCCGCCGCGCAGGTCCTGGCGTAACCGCACGATACCGTAGTTGGTTGTCGGCTCGATGGTCACGCCGCCCACACCGCCCACGTGCTGCGTCACGGCATCGAGCGCGCCGATGGTGAGCCCGCCGGGCAGGCGCCCGGTGAGCTTGGCCGCCCCTAAGATGCGCGTAAAGGCGGGCGACGTCGTGTCGTTGTACTGGCCGGCCAGCTCGGGCGCGCGGCCGATGCGCCGGCTATATACCAGTCCCTCACTGTTGCAGTTCACGTCGTTGCAGTTGACGTCGAACTGGAACAGGCCACGCCCTGCCACGAAGAACGGGCGCTGCTCTCTGAAAAAGGTCTCGAAGGCCGTGAGATTCAGGACCCCAGGATCGGCTTCCACCTGCCCGAAGTCGGGGTTCAGGGTGGCATCGAGCGTGAGGTTGGACGCGACGCGATACTTCAGGTCGCCGCCGATCGTCACGTCCTGCGTTCGCCCGATACTGGCCGCGTCGAACTCCGACACATTCTTGGTCACGAGATAGGGGGCGGCCTCGAGCCGGCGCGGCGCCTCGAGGTCGTCCAGCCCGCTGATCTCGCCGAATTGCGACACGAAGCCCGCCTTCGATTGCCGGAACAGCGGCCAGCTGACGCGCTGCGCATAGCGGTAGATATCCCGATCGACTGTAAAGCCGAACGTGTGGTTCCTTTGCCGGCCGTAGCGGAGCTGGGATAGCGGGATGCGGAACTCCGCCGTCCAGCCCAGCGAATCGACGCGCGTGGCCACGTCCCACACGGCATCCCATGCAAAGTCTTCGTTGCCGTCGTTGTAGATCTGCGCGTCGAGCTTCACCCCGGACGGATTGACGCCGAATTCATAGCCGGTGCGGCGATCGTGGTACGAATCGAGGAACAACCACACCATGTCGGCAGGCGTGAAGTAATCGCGCCGGGCCAGCACTGTGATGATGCTGTCGGGGTGCGGATCGAAGCAGCGGACAAACACATACAGGTTGCCGGCGTCGTAGGCGATTTTCGCCTCGGTGGGGAGCTTGGGCGGTCCTCCCTCGCTGGGCCGCCACTCCTGGAAGGCGGTGATGGTCTGAGCCTTCCGCCAAACGGCGTCGTCGTCCCGCCCGTCGATCACCGGCGGCTGGATGGCGCGAACCGCCGCGACAGTGGTGACCGGTGGAGGCGTGAGGTGCAGCGGGTCGGCGGCCGGATGCTGCGGAGGATCAGGCGCCTGCGCTACAAGGGTGACGGCGGCGAGGAGCGGCAAGCCGAGGAGCATGAGACCCCGAGACGGAAGATTTGCCGGTTAGATGACGCGACCGCCGAAATGGTTGTTTCAGCCGCCGACTGGCGGCGCTAGGCAGGATACCAGTTCTTCTCCCACGCATGCGCCGCCAGTTTGGAGAGCATGCGTGGCGACAGGGACCCCTGCTGCGCGGCCGCCACGTTCTGGCGCACGTGGGGGGGGCGGCGCATGCCGGGGATGACGGTCGTGACCTCGGGGGGCGAGAGGCAGAATCGCAGGGCGAGCTCCGGGAGGGTCCGGACATTGTCAGGATCGTTCAGCAGCTGCGCCAGCGCGTTCGCCCGCCGCTCCGCTTCCGCGCGGCGGTCACCGCTGAAGTACTCGGCGCGCCAGTCGCCCGCCGGAAACACCGTGTCGGAGCGGATCTGACCGGTGAGCGCGCCCTCGTCGAACGGCACCCGCACGATCACCCCCAACGGCTTGCTCGTGGCGAGCCGGAACAGCGCGCGCTCAGGGGAGCGATCGTAGATGTTATAGATGACCTGCGCCGTCTCGAAGATGGGATCCTCGAGCACGCGCAGCGCGGTCTCGGGCGCGTGGTCGTTGATCGAGATGCCCCAATGCAACACCTTGCCTTCCTTCTTCAGCCGGACGATCTGCTGGTAGGTGGCCTCCCATTCCGGATCCGCGAGCCACGCGTCGTTCCACACATGCAGCTGCAGCAGCTGCAGGGCATCGACCCCGAGGTTCTTGAGCGACCGCTCAGTGGCCGTCGCGACATGCCGGGCGGGAAACACGTCGGCGAGCGGCGTACTGGCCGCTCCGGGCCATTGCTCGTTCAAAGGCGGGACCTTGGTGGCGACCACGACGCGGCCGGCACGCATCTCCGATTGCAGCGTGCGGCCGATCAACTGTTCGCTGTGCCCGGTGCCGTACGCCAGGGCGGTATCGAAGAACGTGATCCCCCGCGCGACGGCCTCGCGCAGCGCATCGCGCCCGTCGCTCTCGGCGGCGCCACGCCACATATCGCCGCCCAGCCCCCAGGCGCCGAACCCGAGCTCGCTGACGACGTACCCCGTCGTGCCCAGCCGGCGCGTCTTCACGCTCGCGGTCAATGACGGGTGGCGGCCTTGAGGCCGAGCGCGCCGTTCAGCCACCGCACCAGCGGCAGCAGCCGCTTGAAGTCGTCCTCCAGCAGCTGGGGGAGTTTGGCGCTGGTGATCTGACCATCGCTGAGCGCGCGGCCGGCGACAAACGACTGGAACTTGAGCCACCGGGCCGCGGGGTGCGTCTCGGGGAAGCCGCGCGGCATCCGCTTCAGGGTCGCCTCGTCGTCCAGGCCGCCGAACCGCCGTACGAACCCCGGCTGCTCGACCACCCGTTTAAACCCCCGCGGGTCTTCCGCGATCGCGTCTCGAATTCTGGTCAGGAGCGGGCGCGGCGGCATCCAGATCCCCGCCCCCGTAAACGAGCTCCCGGGCTGCAGGTGGAAGTAGAAGCCCGCCCCGCCACCCTCCGCGTTGTCGCCCACGCGCGGATCGGCGTCCCGATGCCAGAACCAGCAGCCGGCGTTCGTCTTGTAGGGTGACTTGTCCTTGGAGAACCGAATATCTCGGTTGATCCGGAACAACGAGCGCTTGGGGTCGCCGGTGATTTCGGGCGAGATGCGGGCGAACCGCACGTCCATCTCGTCGATGAGGGCCCGCATCGGCACCCGGACCTCCTGCTCGTAGTCGGCGCGGTGGGCCTCGAACCAGGGCTTGGCGTTGTGGCGCTTGAGCTCTTTGAAAAACCGCAGCGTGGCGGCAGTAAAGGCGGGTGGCATGCCGGTCTATCTATCGGTGGACGCGCGCGACGTCAACCGCTATCGTGACAGCCGTGACGAGCGAAGCGCACGCGCTCACCCGCCGCTTCGGCACCGTCCACGCGACGGCGCTGAACATGATCAACATGATGGGGATCGGGCCGTTCATCACGATCCCTCTTTTGATGTCCGCCCTGGGCGGGCCGCAGGCGATGCTGGGGTGGGTCGTCGCGCTCCTGCTGGTGGTGGCCGATGGGATGGTGTGGAGCGAGCTGGGCGCCGCGCTCCCGGGCTCGGGGGGCTCGTTCCGCTACCTGGTGGAGGCGTACGGGCCGGCAAGCTGGGGACGGCTGGTCGGGTTTCTGTTCGTGTGGCAGTTCATCTTGAGCGGGCCGCTCGAGATCGCGTCCGGCTATATCGGGTTCGCGAACTACGCAGGATATATCTGGAAGGGGCTCACGGCACGCGGCGCGTTCGTCATTGCCGCGGTCGTCGGCGTCGTGAACGTGGTGCTGTTGTACCGTCGCATCCACTCGATCGCGAAGATCACCCTGAGCCTGTGGGTGGGAACGCTGGTGACCGTGGCGGTCGTGGTGGCGACGGGCGCGTGGCATTTCGAAGCGCGCCGCGCCTTCGACTTCCCTCCCCACGCCTTCGGATTCTCGCTCGGGTTCCTCGTCGGCCTGGGCGCCGCCTCCCGGGTCGGCATCTACGACTACCTCGGCTATTACAACGTGTGCTACATCGGCGACGAGGTACGGGACCCGGGCCGGGTCATTCCGCGCTCGATCCTCATCAGCACCGTCGCCGTGGCCATCATCTATCTCGCGGTGAATCTGTCGGTGATCGGGGTCGTGCCGTGGCGCGAGTTCGTCCCGGCCGAGGGAAAGGCGGCCGCGGGGTTCGTCGTGTCGATCTTCATGGAGCAGATCTGGGGGCCCAGGGCCGCGGCGTGGTTCACGCTGCTCATTCTCTGGACGGCGTTCGCTTCGGTGTTCGCGCTGTTGCTGGGCTACTCCCGCATCCCCTACGCGGCGGCGCGCGAGGGGTACTTCTTCAAGGCGTTCTCACAGCTGCACCCCACCGAACAGTTCCCCCACGTGTCGCTGGTCGTACTGGGCGTGATCGCGATCCTGTGCAGCGCCCTGTCACTGGGCGCGGTGATCGACGCCCTGTTGGTTACACGCATCGTGGTGCAGTTCGTGGGACAGATCGGAGCGGTGATCCTGCTGCGGCGCCGCCGGCCCGACCTGCCGCGGCCCTATCGCGTCTGGCTCTATCCCGTGCCGCTCGCCGTCGCGCTCGCCGGCTGGGTGTTCGTGTTCGCCACCACTCAGCCTCCGATCCTGCTGTTCGGGCTCGCGATGCTCGCGGTCGGAGGAGCGGGGTTCGCGGTGTGGTCGTGGCGGGGCAAGACCTGGCCGTTCGGGCGAGTCCCCTAATGTACCGCATGCTCCCGTTCGCGGAGCACCCGCCGCAGAATCTTCCCCGAGGGTGATTTGGGAATCGCGTCGATCAGCTCCAGGGCGCGGATCTTCTTGTAGGGTGCCACGCGCTCCGCGACGTACGCCATCAGGTCTGCGGGAGCCGCGTCGCCGCGCAGCACCACGAAGGCCTTGGGAACCTCACCACACTCGTCATCGGCCAGCGGGATCACCGCCGCATCCGCTACCGCGGGGTGCGTGCGTAGCACGGCCTCGAGCTCGGCGGGAGCGACCTGGAAGCCTTTGTACTTGATCAACTCCTTCAGCCTATCGACGATCGTGAAGTAACCATCCGCATCGGCGTGACCGATGTCTCCCGTGTGCAGCCAGCCGTTCCGGTCGAGCATGGCGGCGGTCGCATCCGGGTTGTTCAGGTACCCCCGCATCACCTGCGGCCCGCGGATCCAGAGCTCTCCGTTGTCGCCTGGTGCCGCAGGCGCGCCACCGGCCGGATCGATGATCTGGCACTCGGTGTTCGGGAGCAACAGACCAACGGTGCCCGGCCGCGTCTTCCCGGGCTCGTCCGGGTTGGCGTGGGTGACCGGGCTCGCCTCGGTGAGGCCATACCCCTGAACGATCCGGCACCCGACGCGCCGGGCGCACGCGGTCTCGAGGTCGGCGTCCAGGGGAGCCGCTCCCGACATCATGGCCATCAGGCTCGACAGGTCGTAGCGGTCCACGACGGGATGTTTCGCGAGCGCGAGCACGATCGGCGGCACCACGAACGCGCGGCTGATCCGCTGCTGCTGGATCAGCAGCAGGAACGCCTCGAGCTCGAACCGGGGCAGCGTGACGAGCGTCGCGCCCGCACACAGGCCCAGATTCAGGACCACGAGCAATCCGTAGATATGGAAGAACGGCAGGACGGCGATGATGCGGTCGGATTCAGCGACGTGGTGCAGCGTAGCGGTCTGGATCAGGTTGGCCACGAGATTGCGATGCGTCAGCATGACCCCCTTGGGGAGGCCGGTGGTGCCGCTCGAATACGGAAGCGCCGCCAGGTCCGTGGCCGGCGCGAAGTCGACCTGCGGTGCGGGCGCCTCCGCCGCGAGCAGTGCCGTGAACGCGGTCGTCCCCGGCGATGGCGGCCCCTCGCCCAACACGAACACTCGCTCCAGCCCCGCGAGCTCCGCGGCGGGGACCGCGCGGTCGAGAAACGGCGCAACGGTCACGAGGAAACGCGCGCGCGCGTTGCGCAGCTGGAATTGCAGGTCCTGCACCGTCGACAGCGAATTGACGGTGGTCACCACGCCGCCGGCCGCGAGCGTGCCGTGGAAGGCGAGCGCGAACTCGGGGCAATTGGGGGTGAACAGGCCGAGTACGTCGCCCTTCGCGAATCCGTGTTCGGCGAGGCCCGCCGCGACGCGCTCGACCCCGTCGCTGAGCTGGGCGTAGGTGAGGGTGCGGCCGCTGGCGCCGTCGATCAAGGCGGGCTTGTGACCGAGGGCGGCCGCCTTCGCCAGCACGAAGCGGTGCAGCGGGATGTCCGGCACCCGCACGTCGGGAAACGGACTCCGGAGGATCACCCGAAGAAAATAGACCGGGAGACGGGTAGACGGATAGACGGGGAGAACGGCCCTTATATTGGCGAGCCAATGAACGTCGTGCTGCAGACGCCGACCCAGCTCGTGGTCCACGAGGGCGCCCTCAAGACCGTCGTGTTGGGGGTGATCTTCGTGGCGGCGGGCGGCGGCGTGATCACGCTCCGGCTCGCCGATCCGTCTGCGTGGGGCGCGGGTGAATGGCTTGTGTATCTCGTCGGAGCGGCCTTCGTAGCGGCGGGGATCGCAACCCTCGCCGCCTCCGCCGATCGCCGCTACGTGTTCGACCGTGCCGCGGGCAAGGCACGGATCGTGGTCCAGCGGCTCGCCCATCGCACCACCGACGAGTATCCGCTCGGCGACCTGAAGGACGTGGTGCTCGAGCGCTCGGTGGGCGGCGCCCAGCAGTCCAGCCCGTTTTTTCGCCTCGTGTTCCTCACCAAGTCAGGCGGGCGGGTGCCGTGGACGCCGTACAGCACCGGTGACGAAGGCGCGCTGGCGGCGTGCGCGTCGGCGGTGCGGACGTTCTGTGGCTGGAGCAGCCCGCCTGCACCCGCCCCCGCACCGGCCCCCCCCATTACGGGCCGCGTGAGCGGTCACCCGGTCGCCACCAACTGGGGATGCGCCGGCGTGTTCCTCGCGATCTTCGTCGCCGTCGGATTGGGTTTGTTGGGGTCCGAGGTGTATCGCGTCGCGACCTGGCAGCCGGTGAGCGCGCGGGTGCTATCGACCGACATCAAGGCCGTGCGCGGCGACAAGGGGACATCATACTCGCCGGTGGTCCGTTATCTGTACTCCGTGAACGGGACCCAGTATGAGTCCAGGCAGGTCCTTCCTATCACCGTGTCGGCGAGCTACGGCTGGGCGACGCGGCTGCGCGACCGCTTCCACCCCGGTCAGGTCGTGACCGCCTATGTGAACCCGAGCCAGCCGGGGAGCGCGTTCCTGGTGCGCGAGGTGAGCCTGATCCCGCTCTGGTTCGTGGCCATTCCGCTCGTGATGGTGGGCGTGCTGTCCTATTTCGCCGGTGTGCAGCGACGCCAGCTCGCTGCGGTGGAGCGGTATCCCGTGCCGATCGTCGAGTGGTCCCCGGGCTCGCGCCCAGGGGTCAGTGCTTAGCCTCCAACAGCACCCGGACCTGCGCCAACATCTCGCTCGCGGTCCACGGCTTGGTGACGAAGGCGACGCCGGGGTCCTGCCCGATGGTCTTCCGGAAGTTGGGCGCGGGAAAGCCGCTCATGAACAGCACGCGCACCGTACGCGACTCGCCCCGAACGGCGGCGTACATGTCGAACCCGCTGAGCTTGGGCATCACGACGTCGCTGATCACGAGATGGATTTCGGCGCGGTGCGCGCGAAACGCGTCGAGCCCCTGCTGGCCGTCGCTCGCCGTGATCACCCGATAACCGACCTTCGACAACAGGTGCTGGGCCGCCAGTCGCATCGTCTGATCGTCTTCCACCAGCAGGATCGTTTCCGTGCCGCCGGGGAGGCCCTCATCCGGAGCCTCTTCCAGGTGCTCGGGCATCCCGCGATCGCGCAACGCGGGCAGGTACACCTTGGCGGTCGTCCCCTGACCCGGCTCGCTGTAGATGTGGAGGTAGCCGCGGTGCTGTTTCACCAGGCCGTAGGCCATCGACATGCCGAGGCCGGTGCCCACCCCCACGGGCTTGGTGGTGAAGAACGGCTCGAACACCCGTGCCAGGGTCTGCGCATCCATGCCCGTGCCGGTGTCACTCAGCGCGACGCTGACGTACGACCCCGGCTCGACCCACGCGTGCAGCGGGCGATCGGCCGCGCCCAGGCGCGCGCGCCGCACCTCGACGTGCAGCGTGCCGCCCTGCGGCATGGCGTCGCGCGCGTTGGTCACGAGGTGTTGCAGGATCTGCTTCACGGCGGCGGGATCGGCCTCGACCACGCCGCTTTCGCGGTCGACCTCGAGCTGGACTTCGATCTTGGCGGGTAACTGGCGGCGCAATGTGTCGAGCGTGTCGCGCACGAACTCGGCGAGGATCAGCGGTTGGAGGTCGAGCACCCGGTGGCGGCTGAACCCCAGGAGCCGTTGCACCAGCTCGGCGCCGCGCTGCGCCGTGGCCTGAAGCTCTTCGAGATCGTGGTTGGCGGCGAGCGACTTGCTGAGCGCGGCGCTGCGCGCCAGAATCGCGCCGAGCAGCTCGTTGAACTGCTGCGCGATGGCGCCCGTCAGCCGGCCGATCGTTTCCATCTTGTCGGCTTGCTTGAGGGCGCGCTCGCGCGCGAGCTGCGCGGCGACGTCGTCGACGGCCATGGGCTCCTTGATAAGCGCTGGGTGCGGGCGCCGTCAAGCCGCTGCCGCCCCCTCAGGATCCAAGGCGTATGACGCGCGCATTCTTGCGACTGGTGGGACTCGCGTTGCTGGGCGCCGGACTCGTCCCGGTCGCGGCGGTGATGTGTGATCGCTGGACCAATCGCCATGCCTTCAGCCCGGGATTCCTGTTCGAGGCGGGCGGGACAGCCCTCGTTGTCGCGGCGGTTGCAGCATGCTACGCCGTCCTGAGGAAACTCGAGCATCGATTCGACGCGCGCGGCGTCGAACAGGCGGAATTCCTCGACCGCCTACCCGCGCGGTACACGAGCGTCGCGATTGTCGCTGGTGCGACGCTCAGCCTGCTCCTCGAGCTGGCCGTGATCCGGTGGCAAGGGACGGTGTTCGAGTTCTTCGCCTTCTATAAGAACTTCTCGCTGTTGTGCTGCTTCGCCGGTCTGGGCCTGGGGTACTCGCTGGCGGGCGACAGCCGCCTGCCGCTGGGGCTGACGATTCCCTTGCTCGCCGGGCAGTTCGGGTGGCTGACCGGTTTGCGCTTTGGACTCGCCGGCTGGCTGTCGTGCCTCACCGTGCTGCCGTTCCGCGAGCAGCTGAACATGGGACTCCCGACGGCGAGCAATCTGCCGCAGGCGGTGACGATCTATCTCTTCCTCTCGGTCGTGTTCCTGCTGACTGTGCTGGCGTTCGTCCCGGTGGGGCAGTTGTGCGGCCGGCTCATGGAGCGGCGTGACAAGCTCACGGCCTACGGACTCAACTTGCTGGGCAGCCTCGCGGGCGTGGCACTCATGCTGGCACTCAGCTGGCTGTGGACGGGGCCGCTCGTCTGGTTCGCCGTCTGCCTGGGTGGCGTGCTGCTGTTCTATCCGCGCAAGCGCTCGGTCTTGCTCGCGGGCGCCCTGTGGACCGCGGCGGCGCTGATCGTTCTGGCCTGGCCCGTGGCTCCCGAATGGAAGCGCGTCTATTCCCCGTATCAGCTGCTCGAGCTGTCGCAGGGCCCGCGCGGCTGGCTGGTGATGCGCGCGGCAGGGCATTACTACCAGCGGGTCCATGACCTGGCGCGCTCCAACCCGGACGTGGAGCGGGACCCGGAGCTGCGACAGATCCGGGATTATTACGAACTGCCATATCGCATCTACGGCTCGCCGCGCGACGTCGCGATCGTCGGGGCCGGCACGGGCAATGACGTGGCGGCGGCGCTGCGCGCCGGCGCCCAGCAGGTGGACGCCATCGAGATCGATCCGGCCATCCTGAAGGCCGGCCGCGAGCACCACCCCGAGCGGCCGTACGCCGACCCACGGGTGCGCGCGATCGTGAACGACGCGCGCACGTTTCTCCGCGCCACACGCTCGACGTACGACATGGTGATCTACGGCCTGCTCGACTCGCATACGCTGCTCAGTCACGCGGCGAGCGTGCGACTGGACTCGTACGTCTACACGGTGCGGGGGTTACGCGAGGCGCGGGCTCGCCTGAAGCCGGGCGGCGTGCTGTCGCTCTCGTTCTCGGTGATCAGCAGCGAGCTGGGCCGCAAGATCTACCTGATGATGCAGGAAGCGTTCGACGGCCGCCCTCCCGTGTGTGTGCGCGCCGGATATGACGGGTCGGTGATCTTCCTGCAGGCGACGGACCGCGACCTCGCCGTTCCCGCCCAGCTGTTGCAGGCGGCCGGCTTCCAGGACTGGACCGCGCACTACGCAGACCCCACGCTGCGAGCGGACGTCTCGACCGACGACTGGCCGTTCTTCTACATGCCGCGGCGCATCTATCCGCTCTCTTACCTGGTGATGATCGGCCTGATACTGCTGTTGTCCTTCCTCGTGACCGCGAACTTCCTGGCGGAGCGGCCGCGTTTCAGCCAGGCGCCGTTCTTCTTCTTGGGCGCCGGGTTCATGCTGGTGGAAACGAAGGGCATCACGGAGCTGGGGCTCACGTTCGGCAACTCGTGGCAGGTGATCGGCATCGTGATCGCCGGCATCCTGGTGATGGCGTTTCTCGCGAACTGGGTGGTGCAACGGCTCCGCATCGAGCGGCCGCTCGTCCCGTATCTGCTGCTGCTCGCGAGTCTCGGACTCGGCTGGCTCGTGGCCGGAGTCGGCGGCCTTCCCTCGACCACGCTCGGCCGCGTGGGGACGGCCGTGTTGCTCACCTGTCCGATCTTCTTCTCGGGGATCGTGTTCTCGACGCTGACGGCGGCGCGCGGCCAGATCGCCGGCATCATGGCGGTGAACCTGCTGGGCGCGATGTGCGGCGGGCTGCTGGAATACAACGCGATGTACTTCGGGTTCCGGGCGCTCTATGTGATCGCGGCGCTGCTGTACGGAGGGGCCCTCGTCTGGGACGCGGTGCGCCGTCAGCCCGTTGCGGTCGAGGTATGATCGCACGCGGCGCGATGCCGTGTGCACGTGACCCTGCCGCACACCGCGCACTCGGTAACCTCGTCGACGGCGAAGACTGCCAGTGGCTCGAGCGCGCAGGTGGCGAGGTGCCGCGCGCACACGAGGCGCTGTGACTCAGCGGTGCGCCGCAGATGCTGGGAGCAGTGCAGCTGTCCGTCCACGGCGCATGCGGTGCCATGGGCTGCACAAACGGCTTTGCCGCAGGTGGCGCACTCCCCCAGCTCATCCACGCCCACCGGCTCGTTGACCCCGCCCGCACAGTGGCGCAGGCAGGCAGCGCACAGCCGGCGCGTGCCTTTGGGCGCGGCGGCGTCACTCTGCTCCGCGTGGCGATTGCAGATCACCCGGCCGCAGCTGCCGCACGGCGCGAGGCAGCTCGCGCACGCCGTGTGTCCGTCCTCGGCGCACACACCCTCGTGTGCCGTGCAATGCTCCAGCCGGCAGGCGGGACAGACCCGCACGTGCTCGTCGCACATGGGCTCCCCGTCTACGCGACACTGGGCGATACCATGCCCGGCGCAGAAGTCCGCCCCGCACACCGAGCAGCGGTGCGAACAGGCGTCACAGGCAGCATGGTCGTGCCGGCAGATCACGAGCTGCGCGGGTGGGCGGCCGCACTGCGGGCATGCAATCACCCAGGGTGAAGCGGTGCCGGGCACACGCTGCGCGCTCAATTTCGCGGAGCGTCCGCCCGCCGACTCGAGCCGCCATTCCGCGCGCTCCATCACGACGGCCGCGTGGATCAACTGCAATGGGTGCACGACCGCGCGCACCTCGCTGCGACGGATTTCCTCCGCGCGCCGCCGCTCGGCCAGCGCCGTGACCGTCGCGATCGCCTCCGCATTCGACTCCTCCCCGAGAATCGCGGCGAAGTAGCGATCGAGCCGCGCAAGCTCGGTGGCGAGCCCCTGCGCCGCCGTCGCCCGGCGCGCGGCCACCCGGTCCGCCAGCTGCTCCTGGAGATGGCCGGCGAGCAGCCGCAGCAGCTCGGCGGGCTCTCGGGGCGGCACTCGCCGCGCCCTCCCTGCAGCGGCAGGATTCGCAGCCGCGACGCGGCCCGCCTCGAGCTCCCGGAACGCGGCGGCCACGTCGGGACTGACTTTGGTTCCGGTGGACAGGTCGAACACGTCGCTTTCGACCACCGCTTCCTCGACGCCGGCGCCGGCGCGCAGCACCACGCGTGCGATCCGCCGGCCGATCGGATGCACGGCTTTGCGCGCCCTCATCCGCTTCGCTGTGCCGTTGCGCACCGGAATTGCGATAAGTGTTGGCTCCTCGGCGAGCTGGGAGCGGGGAGCGGTACCCGCCGTTGCGGGCGCCGCTATCAGGCCGAGCGATAGGCGCGCGGCCCGCGACCGAATGGCGTCGACGAGTTGGGAAAGAAACGGACTGCCGGGTACGGCCAGGTCCGCGTCTGGATCGCGCTCTAGCGCCTCGACGGAAGAGGCCACGTTGAGCCGTTCGCGGTCTCTGAAGAATCCGCGCTCCGACTCGGGCAGCCTGAGCTCGGCGCCGTCCAGCCCGTTCGCGGCGTGCTTGACGGCCGCGAGCCGGCAGTAGCGCTCCAGTAGCACGCGAATGCGCGCGTCGGCTGAGGCCTCGGCCGGTCGGGTCGAAACGGCGCCGTGACTGGCGCGCGGCTTGCGACGCGGAGCGCGTTTCATGCGGCGTCTGCCTGGATGTCCACGAGCACCATGGGCAAGCGATCCACCTGTGCCACCAGCGTGATGACCTGCCCCCTGCTCGTCATGCCGCTGAGCCGCACCGGTTCTCCTGGTTTCGGTTGGCCTACCGCCCCACCCTCTCCACCGATCGGCTCGATCGACTCGAGCGCCTCGAGCACGTCCTTCAGGTGCAGGCCGAGCCGCAGGCGCTTGGTGTCCCAACCGGCGGACTTGACCACGCGGCTCGTGCCGATGCCGAGCCGCAGCCGCGCGGGAATGGACAGCGTCCCGAAGCGGCGCTCGAGCCGCATCGCGTTGTCGTCGGGCGCGATGAGCGAGTTCAGCTGCTCCTGCTCCCTGCCGCTGGCACTGCTCTTCTCGATGTCGGCTCCCAGGACCGCCACCCGGCGCGCGAAGTCCGCCTCGTTCTCGGCGGCGAGCCACTCCTTCGCGAGCCGCCCCTCGAACTGCTGCGCGCCGCCGAACTCGCCGAGGATCAGGTCCAGCTCGCCCACCACCAGTTCGAACAGCTTGATCTTCTGGTCGAGCAGCTGGAGGATGTGCGACTCGATGGTCCCCGCGGCGGCGAGGTTGACGATGTGCACCTCGCGCGTCTGCCCGATGCGGTGCAGCCGGCCGATGCGTTGCTCCACCACCATCGGGTTCCAGGGCAGGTCGTAGTTC
>CBFHAJ010000010.1:0-43315 GCA_965653495.1 uncultured bacterium
AACAGGCCGGGATCGATGCTTTCATTATCATCACCGCCCACGGGCACGTCCCGCACCAGGAGGCGCTCTCCACGCTGCGCACCCGGCGGGCGCGGATCTTCACGGTCGACGTGTTCGATCTCGACTTGAGCGACCATCTGGAAGACGGCGACGGCCCGATGCACGGCAGCGAGCTCGATACCTCGCTGCTGCTCTACCTCGCACCGGAGCTGGTGCGCATGGACCGCGCGCAGGACTTTCTGTTGCCCGAAAAGCAGCTCCCCCGGTACCGGCGCACCCGGCTGGACGCGCTCCCCAAGCACTCGCCCGGCTCGCTCGGCAGGCCGGCGCTCGCGACCCGAGAGAAGGGCGAGCGACTGTATAAGATGATCCGCGAGCGCATCGCCACGCGAGTGCTGGGAGCGCCGGTCCCGTGAGTGGCTCGCTCTGGCTCGCGCTCGCCGCCCTTCATCTTCTTCCTCAGAGCCCCGACGAGGGGACCTTGCTGGTGCGACAGGACACCGTCGAGGTCGCCCACGAGACGTTCCGGCTCTCCGGCGGGGTTACGCGCGGCCGGGGCGAGGGGCGGGGGAACGGCGGTTGGACGCTGGCCACCACCATCCGGTTCGATCGTACGCGGCCGGTGGTCGTGCTCGACCCGATCGTGGAGCTGGGCGCCGATTCCAGCGCGGCGAGCCTCGAGTACACCGTCGCCGACCCGCGCGACCCCGTGCGCATCCTCGGGCAAAAGAGCCGGGGCCGGTTCCTGGTGCGCGTGCTGGGGCGCCGCACGGAGCGCGCGCGCGAATTCCTTGCCGCACCACCGACCGCCGTGCTCGACGACTCGGCGTTCGCGCTCTACCTGCCGGTCGCGTGGCAGGGGCGGGCGCGCCCGGCGCCGGTGGGCGCGCTGTTCCCCCGTGCCGGCCGGCGGGAGGAACTCCTCGTGCAGGACCTCGGGGTCGAGGCCACGACGCTGAACCGCGACCCCGCGTCGCTGCGGCACATCACCGTGACGGGTGGGGAAAACCGGCTGGTCCACGTCTGGCTCGACGCCGACGGGCGCCTGGCCAAGGTGGAGGTCCCGTCCCGCGGGATGGTCGCGGAGCGGCAACCGGCCCGGTAACCCTTCCGGAGGCGTGCAGAGCGGTGGTTAAATTCACGCGCTACCGAAACCGGCGGCGATGGCGCCGCGTACGAGGTGTGTCCCAACGACCGGTCCAAGGATCACCATGAGGCATCTGTTGTTCTCCGTCGGGCTCGCCGTCTGCCCGGTCCTCGCTGTCTGTCAGCAGGCCCCCACCCCCCCCTCCTCCGTCCCTGCCAAGCTGTCCCTCGCCGACGCCATCACCCTGGCCCGCGCGAACAACCCCCTGTACCGGCAGGCGATCCACGATCGCGCGCCGGCTGAGTGGGGAGCGCGCAACGCCTGGGCGAGCCTGTGGCTGCCGACCCTGACGGCGGGCGGGGGGATCGTCTACAGTGGCCCCGGGCAGCAGAACTTCCTGACGTCGAGCTTCTCGCAGAGTGTCTCCACCTGGTCGTCGAGCTACGACTTCCAGCTCGCGTGGACCCTGAGCGGGCAGACGCTGAGCCAGCCGGGGCTGAAAAAGGCGCAGCTCAACGCGGCCCAGGCTAACGTGACCGGTGCGGAGACCAATCTCGTGACCGGCGTGACGACAGAGTACCTGACGGTGCTGCAGGCGCGGGACAACGCCGAGGTGGCGCGGCAGCAGCTGCAGCACGACGAGGAGTTTCTCAAGCTGGCCCAGGCACGCTATGACGTGGGGCGCGCGTCCCTGATCGATGTGCGGCAGGCCCAGGTGGCGCGCGGGCAAGCCGAAGTGGCGTCGCTGCGAGCGCAGACCGCCGTGCAGGTCGAGAAACTGAGGTTGTTCCAGCAGATCGGCGTGGCGGCGCCGGTGGATATCGCGACCGTGCAGCTCACGGACAGCTTCAGCGTGCAGACGCCCACCTGGCAGCTGAACGACCTGCTCACCATGGCCGAGCAGCAGAACCCCGCGCTACACGCGTTGCGGGAGCAGGAGAGCGCCGCGGGATGGGGCGTGAAGGCGGCCACCGCGAGCTGGGGCCCGGCGCTCTCGCTCTCGGCGGGTTGGTCGGGATTCACGCAGAAGTTGTCCGATGTGAATCCATCGCTCAACGCCATCGATGCCAACGCGGCCGCCAACGACTCGACGTGCCAGTACGCCAACGCGGCCTGGCGCAACGCCGGGCAGCTGGCGCTGGACTGCTCGATTTACACGGCGGGCGCGGCGGCGCGGAAGCAGGCGCTCGTGGCCCAGAACAACGCCTACCCGTTCCACTTCACGCCGCAGCCGTTCCAGGCGCGGCTCACGGTCTCGATTCCGCTGTGGGGCAACTTCCAGCAGCCAATGCAGGTGTCGCAGGCCAAGGCGAGCCAGCAGGACCTGCAGGAATCGGTTCGGGCGCGGGGACTGCAGGTCCGGACCGACGTGAGCCAGGCGTATCTCACGCTGCAGACGGACTTCCAATCGATCGCAATCCAGGACACGTCCCGCACGGCGGCCCGCGAGCAGCTGCAGCTCGCCACCGAGCGCTATCGCGTCGGGTCGGGCACGTTCTTCGAGCTGCTCGATGCACAGGTCGCGGCGCTGCGTGCCGAGACGGATTACGTCAACGCGGTATACGACTATCACAAGGCGCTGGCCGCGCTCGAAGCAGCGGTCGGCCGGCCGCTGCGGTAACGAGAGGAAGCGACTGCCATGTCCAAGCGCAGCAAGCTGCTGGTCGGCGCGGGCGTCACGGTGCTGATCGTCGGGCTGGTGGTGATCAGCGCCGGCGCCCGGCGCGACCGCGGTCAGGAAGTCCGCTTCGAAAAAGTCACCCGGCGCGACCTGGTGGCCGCCGTGACCGCCAGCGGCAAGATCCAGCCCAAGAAGAAGGTGGATATCTCGGCCGACATCACGGGCCGCATCACCAAGATCTCCGTGCGCGAGGGCGACTTTGTGAAGCAGGGGCAGTTCCTGCTGCAGATCGATCCCACGATCTATCAGGCCAATCTGCAGCAGGCCGAGGCCACCATGGCGTCGTCGCAGGCCGCGGCGGTCCAGGCCAAGGCGAATCGCGACCAGGCGGACCGCGCGCTGCGGCGCACGACCGAGCTGCGCACCCAGAGCCCCAATCTCATCTCGCAGGAGCAGCTGGAGCAGGCGCAGACGGCGTTCGACATCGCGGAGGCGAACCTGACGGCGGCGCAGCACCAGGTCGATCAGGCGCGCGCGGCGGTGCAGTCGGCCCGCGACAACCTGCGCAAGACCACGCTCATCGCGCCCATGGCCGGTCGCGTCACGCGGCTCCCGGTCGAGGAGGGCGAGGTGGCCGTGCCGAGCACCTTCTCCAAGGACATCGGCCTGCTGATGACGATCTCGGACCTCTCGGTGATCCAGGCGAAGGTGAAGGTCGACGAGACGGACGTGGTGCGCGTGCATCTGGGCGACTCGGTCGAGGTATCGATCGACGCCTTCCCCGATACGACGTTCACTGGGCACGTCACCAAAGTGTCCAACTCGAGCGTGCTCGACGCCGGCAGTCAGGCCGCCGCAGCGCAAAGCGACCGGGCGGTGGACTACGAGGTGGAGGTCACGCTCGACAAGCCGCCTGCCGACACGCGACCGGACCTGTCGGCCACGGCGCGGATCGTGACCGACACGCGCAAACAGGCGCTGTCGATTCCGATCATCGCGCTCACCGTGCGGGAGAACAAGCCGGTCTCGACCGAGCTACGGCCGGTGGACACGACGGCCGCGAAGCGGAAGAAGGAGACGGAAGGCGTGTTCATCGTGAAGGACGGCGTGGCGACGTTCCGCCCGGTGAAGGTGGGGATCGCGGGTGACGAGTACTTCGAGGTCGGGGACGGCCTGAAGGAAGGCGAGACGATCGTGGCCGGTCCCTACCAGGCGATTCGCGACCTCAAGGACGGGGCCCGGGTGCGCGCCATGAAACAGTCGGCCGATTCGACGAAGAAGAAGGCCGCCGCATGACCGCTCCCCTCGACCAGACGTTCCGGACCGGCGACACACCGCTTCCGGACATCATCATTCTCACGCACAAGCTGACGCGCGCCTACGATATGGGCGGCGAGGTAGTGCGCGCGCTGCAGGGCGTGAGCGTGCAGATCCGCAAAAACGAGTACGTCGCCGTGATGGGGCCGTCGGGCTCCGGCAAGTCGACGTTCATGAACCTGATCGGCTGTCTCGACACGCCCACCTCCGGAGAGTATTGGCTCAACGGCCAGAAAGTCTCGGAGCTCGCCGACGACGAGCTGGCCCGGATCCGCAACAAGGAGATCGGGTTCGTGTTCCAGACGTTCAACCTGCTGCCCCGCGCCACGGCGCTGCACAACGTCGAGCTGCCGCTGATCTACGCGGGGCTGAACGCGCGCACCCGGCGCGCGCAGGCGGTGGAGGCGCTCACGCGCGTGGGCCTCGCCGATCGCATGGAGCACCGCCCCAACGAGCTGTCGGGGGGCCAGCGCCAGCGGGTGGCGATCGCGCGGGCGCTCGTCAACTCCCCGTCCATCCTTCTGGCCGACGAGCCCACCGGCAACCTCGACTCCACCACCAGCGCTGAGATCATGGGCGTGTTCGGCGACCTGCACCGCCAGGGGCAGACCATCGTGATGGTGACGCACGAGCACGACATCGCCGCCAACGCGGCGCGGGTCGTCACGCTGCGGGACGGCGTGATCGCCACGGACCAGCTGCGGGCCGCCTGATGCCGTTGCTGGAAGCGGTCCGGCTGGCGCTCCACACCATCCGCGCCCAGAAGCTGAAGAGCGGTTTTTCCCTGATCGGTGTGTTCATCGGCGTCGCGTCGCTCATCGGCGCGTGGTCGATCGTGAACGGCGTCAACCGCTACATGACCGTGAAGTTCGCCCAGACGCTGTACGGCGTGAACACGTTCCAGCTGCGCCGCCGCCCGATGTTCGCGGCCAACGTGCCGGACTCGGTGTGGCGCGCGTGGCGGCGCCGGCCCCTCATCAAGTTCAGCGACGCGGACGCGGTCACCGCGGCGATCACCGGGCCGGTCATCACCGCCTGGGAGTCGGACGACAACGTCTCCGTGTTCTTCGGCAACAAGGAGGCGCGCGACATCTCCCTCACGGCCGCGAGCGAGCGCTACTTCGAGATCAAGAACCTGCGGATCGCGACCGGGCGCGCGTTCACGGCGCAGGAGAACCGTTCCGGGGCGCTGGTGGTCGTGCTGGGCGATGCCGTAGCCCAACGGCTGTTCTCGGATCGCAGCCCCATCGACCACACTGTGCGCATCGGCGGGATCGGCTATCGCGTGATCGGCGTGGTGGAGCACCAGGGCAGCCTGCTCGACTTTCCGCTCGACCGGTTCGTGGTCGTGCCGGCGCAGTCACCCGCGCAAAGCCTGGTCAACCCGCCCGGGGTGGTCGACGCGCTGCTCATAAAGGCCCCGTCCGAGGAGGCCATGCGTGACGCCATGGATGAGGCCGAGGGGACGATGCGCAGCCGCCGCCACCTCCGTCCCAACCAGGACGACAACTTCGTGCTCGAGACCTCGGAGGGCGTGCAGCGCTTCTGGGCCGGCATCAGCCGGATCCTGATCGTTGTCCTGCCCGGCGTGGTGATCGTGTCGCTGGTGATCGGCGGCATCGTGATCATGAACATCATGCTCATGTCCGTCACCGAGCGGACGCGCGAGATCGGACTCCGCAAGTCGCTGGGCGCGCGCCGGCGCGACGTGCTGCGCCAGTTCCTGGCCGAGTCGGCCGCCATCGCCTCCGTCGGCGCCGTGTTCGGGATCGTGGCCGGCATCGGGCTCACGTTGCTCATCAATGCCGTCAGTCCCCTGCCCGCCACGGTGTCTCCCGCCTCGGTGCTGCTGGGCGTCATCATGGGCACGGGAGTCGGCGTGGTGGCGGGCGTCTATCCAGCCAGTCGCGCCGCGCGGCTCGACCCCATCACCGCGCTGCGGCAGGAGTGAGCCCCCCCCCATGACCGCCCTGTTCGAAGGCGTCGGCATCGCGCTCTTCTCGCTGCGGGCGCACAAGATGCGCGCGGCCCTCACGATTCTCGGCGTCGCGATCGGCGTCACGGTGGTGATGGTGATCGGCGCGCTGATCAGCGGGTTCAACAAGGGCATCTCGGACATGCTGTCGTCGCTCGGCCCGAAGACGTTCTGGGTGGGGCGGTACTGGGGAGGGCAGGACAACGACCCGGACGATCCCGACCCGTGGCGGCGGCGGCCGCCGATGAAGATCGAAGAAGCGCGCCGCCTGGAGCAGCTGCCCAGCGTCGCCTTCGTCGTGGTGGACGAGAATTCCAGAGCGGACATCGAATTCGAGGGGCACCGCCTGTCGACCATCACCATCCGCGGGCGCGACGCCAACTGGCCCATGATCGAGGGCGGGCACATCCAGCCGGGGCGCTCGTTCAGCCACCTCGAGGACGCCGCCAACGCGCACGTCGTGGTCGTGAATACCAAGCTGGCGGAGAACCTGTTCGGGCAGCGCGATCCGCTCGGCCGCCGCGTCAAGATCGGGGAGGTGCCGTACGACGTCGTCGGCGTGTACGACCCCCCACCCCGCCTGTTCGGCGAAGACCGGCCGGAGGCGATGATCCCGCACGGGACGTTCGTCAAGGACCTGACCTACTTCCACGGCTGGATGAGCATGTTCGTCGTGCCGCACGACTCGGTGAGCACCGAGCGGACGATCGACGACGTCACGATGGCGCTGCGCACCATGCGGGGGCTGCGGCCGGGCCAGCGCAACAACTTCGACGCCGTCACCCAGCAGGTGTACACGCAGGCGATCGACAGCTTCACGCTCGTCGCCCGCGTGTTGATGATCGTCCTCTCCATGGTGGGCCTCCTGGTCGGCGGCATCGGGGTCATCGCGATCATGATGATCTCGGTCACGGAGCGCACGCGCGAGATCGGTGTTCGCAAGGCGCTGGGCGCGACGCGCCGGGAAATCCTGTGGCAGTTCCTGGTCGAAGCCGCCACCCTGACCCTCGTCGGCGGCATCATCGGGATGGTGGTGGGATGGCTCGTCTCGTTTGTGCTTGCCAACGCCACGCCGGTGCCGTCGTACGTACCGGTCGGCTCTATCGTGCTCGCCCTGGCCCTGGCCGCCGTCACCGGCCTGTTGTTCGGCATCTACCCGGCCAGCAAAGCGGCGCGGCTCGATCCGGTGGAAGCGTTGAGATACGAGTGAAACGCGGAAGTCGGAACGCGGAACGCGGAACTGGTCTGCGCTGCTCCGCGTTCCCACCTCCGAGTTCCGCGTTCATTAAGTTGTAGTCCCATGCCGTTCTCCGAAGCCATCCTGCAGGCACTCCAGACCGCCTGGAGCCACAAGCTGCGTTCGTTCTTCACCCTGCTCGGCATCATCGTGTCCGTGGCGTTCCTGGTGGCGGTCGTGGCCGTCATCCAGGGCATGAACGCGTACGTGCGAGAGCGCATCGCCGGAGCGATCGTGGGCGTGAACGCGTTCCAGATCCGCCGCGACCCGATTCAGGTCGGCTTCATCGATGACGAGGAGTGGAAACGCATCCAGCGCCGGCCGATCATCGCGCCGGAGGACGTGCGCTACGTGGAGCGCGCCCTGCCCGACGCGCAGGCCATCTCGCTCCAGTCCGGCTGGCCGACCCCGATCGCAGACGTGCAGTGGCGCAACCGGACCGTGGGTGACGTGCTGATCTTCGGCGTCACGCCCGCGTTCGTGACGGTCCAGGACTACGCGTTCGCCGCGGGGACGCCGATCAGCGACGTGGACGAGCAGCAGCGGCGGTTCGTCGCGGTGCTGGGGTACGATGTCGCCGACAAGCTGTACGGCGCGCCGGCCCTCGCGGTCGGCAGCGTCATCCGGATCCGCGGCGCGCAGCTCACGGTCAAGGGCGTGATCGAGAAGAAGGGCACCGTGCTCGGCCAGTCCTGGGACGGATTCGTGATGCTGCCGCTCACCACGTTCGAGTCGCTGTATGGGCGGCGCCAGACGACGGTGATCTCCGTCAAGATGCCGACGGCCGCGAGCGTGCCGGATGGCATGCTGCGCGCGGAAGAGGCGATGCGCGTGGCGCACCGGCTCCGCCCCGGGCAAGAAGACAACTTCACCGTCGATACCGGGGAAGGGCTGATCGCCTTCTGGGGCAAGCTCACGCGCGTGATCTTCACGGTCGTGCCGGCGGTGGTGATCATCGGCGTCGTGGTCGGCGGGATCGTGATCATGAACATCATGCTGATGAGCGTCAGCGAGCGCACCCGCGAGATCGGGGTCCGCAAGTCGCTGGGCGCGTCGCGGCGCGACATCCGCCGCCAGTTCCTCGCGGAGTCGGCCATCCTGTCGTTGCTCGGCGGCGTGGCGGGGCTGCTGGCGGGCGGCGCCCTCGCCGGGCTGGTGGAGGCGGCCTCCCCTCTGCCCGCCCGGGTGACCGCCTGGTCGGTGGCGGTCGCGCTGGGCCTGGGGCTCAGCGTGGGGATCGTGTTCGGCGTCTACCCGGCGCACCGGGCGGCGCGGCTCGACCCCATCGAAGCGCTGCGCTCGGAGTAGCGTGGCCCTGCATTCGGTTCGCGAAGGCTGGATGATCGCCCTGGACCAGCTGCGGGCGAACAAGCTGCGCTCCGCCCTCACGATCCTGGGGGTCGTGATCGGGATCGCGACGGTCATGGCGATGGCGTCGATCGTGGCGGGGTTTCGCGAGCAGATCGTGAACACGCTCGAGGTGGTCGGGCCCACCACGTTCCGCGTGCTGCGGTTCTTCTCCTCGACACCGCTCAATCCCGACGCGCTGCCGCGCGAGGTGCGCATCCGCCCCGCCCTCGCCCCCGACGAAGCCGAGGCGATCGCGCGCCTGCCCGAGATCCATTACGCCGCGATCTGGACCCAGGTGTTCCAGCGGTTCGAGTACCAGGGCGCTCGCACGCAGGTGCTCGGCGTGTTCGGCGCCGACGACCGCTACATGGAGATCCTCGGAGGCGGGCTGGCGCAGGGCCGCATCTTCACGACCGCGGAGCTGCGCGGTGGCGCGCCCGTGGTGGTGATCGAGCAACGCACCGTGGACCGATTGTTCGGCCCCCACGACCCGCTGGGCGCGATCGTGCGCATCGGCGGCGACCCGTTCCGCGTCATCGGGGTGTGGCAGCGGCCGACCAACATCTTCGAGGTCCCGGGCGCCCCGGAGATCGCCGGGATCGTGCCGTTCGAGGCGGCGCACGCCCGCTTTACCATCGACCGCGTGAACGGCCTCATCATCCTCGTGAAGCCCCGGCCCACGGTGAGCGTCGCCCGCGCGATGGACGCGACCACGGTACTGTTGCGGCGGCTGCGGGGGCTGCGGGCGGGACAACCCAACACGTTCGACCTGCTGACATCCGATCAGGTCCTGGGCATCTTCGACAGCCTGACGTTCGCGTTCTTTTTCGTCATGCTCGTGCTGTCGAGCATCGCGCTGCTGGTGGGCGGCATCGGGGTCATGGCGATCATGATGGTGTCGGTCACCAGCCGCACGCGGGAGATCGGCCTCCGCAAGGCGATGGGCGCGACGCGCCGCGAAGTCCTGTGGCAGTTTCTCGTGGAGGCGGCCACCTTGACGCTGATGGGCGGCGTGCTCGGCATCATCCTGGGGACCGCCACCGGAGAGTTTCTGAAGCGGCTGCTCGATTTCAGCAGTACGGTGCCGGTGTGGAGCGCGGCGATCGCGACGGTCGTCTCGATCGCGGTGGGCGTCGTGTTCGGGATCGCGCCGGCGGCGCGCGCGGCGAGGCTCGATCCGGTGGAGGCGTTGAGATACGAGTGAAACGCGGAAGTCGGAACGCGGAGAGCCAGTGAGCCAGTCCGTGGATCTGTTGGCAATCGCAGCTCACAGGGACGACGTCGAGCTCACCTGCGGCGGCACGCTCGCCAAAGCGGTGCGCGCGGGCCACCGGGTCGGCATCATCGACCTGACCCAGGGCGAGACCGGCACGCGCGGTGACGCCGCCACCCGCGCCGCGGAGGCCGAGCGCGCAGCCAAGACGCTCGGGGCGCACGTGCGCCTCAACGCGGGACTGCCGGATGCGCACCTGCAGAACGACGAGCCATCGCGGGCTCGCGTGGTCGAGCTGATCCGCGCGACCCTGCCGCGCGTCGTGATCCTGCCCTTCCCGGTGGGCCGCCACCCCGATCATCGCATCGCCTCGGAGCTGGGACGCGACGCCTGCTACCTCGCCGGGCTCGCGAAGTACGGGTCGTCTGGTCCCGCACACCGCCCCTTCAAGGTCCTGTACGCGCTGGCGTATCGCGAAGACCCGGTGAAGCCGTCGTTCGTGGTGGATATCTCGGACGTATTCGAGACCAAGATGGCGGCGATCCGCTGCTATAGCTCGCAGTTCGACGGCGCCAAGGCGGCTGGCGAGATCCATCCCACGGGCCAGGACTTGTACGAGCTGATCAAAGTGCAGTCGGCCCACTACGGCTCGCTGATCCGCAAGCCGTATGGCGAGCCGTTCTTCTGCCCCGAGACGATCGAAGTGAATGACGTGCTGCAACTTGGCGTGCAGGCCCTGTAGCCTCTAGATTCCGGCATGCCCAAGCGGTTGGTGTATCTCGACAACGCGGCCACCACCGCGGTGCGTCCCGAAGTGCTCGAAGCGATGCTCCCCTACCTCGGGCGGGACGCGTTCGGCAACCCGTCCTCCGCGCATCGCTTCGGGCGCGCCGCGCGCGCCGGCGTCGAGGAGGCGAAGCGGACGATCGCCGACGCGCTCCACGTCGAGCCGGGTCAGGTCATCTTCACGTCGGGTGGGACCGAGGCGGACAACCTGGCGGTGATCGGGTGCGCCCTGGCGGCGCGCGACCAGGGCAGGCCGTGTCGCGTCGCCGTCTCGGGCATCGAGCATAAGGCCGTGCTTGCCGCGGCCCACGCCGTGACGCGGCTGGGAGGCGAAGAGATCACGCTCCCCGTCGACGGCGCAGGCGTCGTGGTCGAGACGGCGCTGGACGACGCCCTGGCGCGCGGCGTCTGCGTGGTCAGTGTGATGTGGGTGAACAACGAGGTCGGCGTGGTTCAGCCGGTCGCCCGGCTCGCGGCCCGATGTCGCGCCGCCGGCGCGCCGTTCCACGTGGACGGCGTTCAGGCGTTCGGCAAGATTCCCGTTTCGCTGCGCGATGTCGATTGCACCTTCCTCACCATCTCCGGCCACAAGATCGGCGCCCCCAAGGGGATCGGCGCCTTGATCGTGCGCGACCGGCACGTGGTGGAGGGGGGGGCCATCATCCACGGCGGCGGCCAGCAGTACGGGATCAGGCCGGGCACGGAGAACGTGCCGGGGATCGTGGGCCTGGGGAAGGCGGTGGAGCTCGCGGCGCGCGAACAGGCGGAGTTCGCCCGCACCGTGAGCGCGCTGCGCGACGAGCTGGAGCGCCGCCTGGTCGCGGTGATCCCGGACGCAATCATCAACGCGGCGCAGGGCCCGCGCGCGCCCCACGTCTGCAACGTGTCGATTCCCGGCACGGACAGCGAGGCGCTCCTCATGCACCTGGACCTCGCCGGAATCGCGTGCTCCTCGGGCTCGGCGTGCAGCACGGGAGCCGTCGAGCCGTCGCACGTGCTGACGGCGATGGGCGTGTCGCGCGAGCTCGGCGTCTCGGCGCTGCGCTTCTCGTTCGGGAAGGACAATACGGGGGAGGATGTAGAGGCGGTGATCGGCGCCCTGCCGAAGATCGTCGAAAAGGTCCGGCAACTGGCCGCGGTGTTGCACCGGTGATTCGAGTGCGGAGTGTGGAGTGCGGAGTGCGGAGTAGATCGCGCGGTCGCCGTGCTGCGTGCTGTGATCACGGGATCTAACTCACCACGTCTATTCCGCACTCCGCACTCCGCACTCCACACTGGGGTGGGGGGACGCGGTGAGGGAGCGCGTCCTCGTAGCGATGTCCGGCGGGGTGGACAGCTCCGTCGCCGCCGCGCTGCTGGTGGAAGCAGGGTACGACGTGGTCGGTGCCACGCTGAAGCTGTTCTGCTACGGCGACAGCGTGCCCGACCGCCCCTGCTGCTCGCTCGACTCTATCACGGACGCCCGGCTCGTGGCGCACCGGCTGCGCATCCCACACTACGTACTGAACCTTGAAGATCGCTTCGGCCGCGACGTGATCGCCGACTTCGTGCGCGAGTACGCCCGCGGCCGCACGCCGATCCCATGCGTGCGCTGCAACTCGTTCACCAAGTTCCGCGACCTGTTGTATCACGCCGACGCGCTCGACTGCACCTACCTCGCGACCGGGCACTACGCCATCGCGCGCGACGGCGCGCTGTTCCGCGGCCGCGATCCGCGCAAGGATCAGTCCTACTTCCTGTGGGGCATCGACCGCGCGGTGGTCGCACGCATGCTGACGCCGGTGGGAGAGCTCACGAAGCAGGAGACCCGTCACATCGCCCGGCGCCTCGGCCTCGTGACCGCGGAGAAGGTCGAGTCGGTGGAGATCTGCTTCGTGCCGGACGACGATTACGTCGGCGTACTCGAGCGCCATCTTCCGCCCGACGCGCCGGCTCTCGCCCCGGGTCCCCTCGTCACGGTGGGCGGCGAGGTGGTGGGCGAGCACGCCGGCTTCGCCCGGTACACCATCGGGCAGCGTCGCGGACTCCCCGGCGGCTTCCCCGAGCCGATGTACGTTGTCGCGATCCGGCCGGAGTCGCGGGAGGTGGTGATCGGGCCGGGTGACGACCTGTTCGGCCATACGGTCGAGCTCTCCGACGTGAATTGGCTGGCGGAGCCGCTCGCGCCGGGTGACGCAGCGTTGGTGCAGTGCCGCTATCGCGCCGCCGCCGTGCCGGGGCGCGTGCGGGAGCGGGGGGAGGATGGAGCGGTGGCGTTGGAGCTGGCGCAGCCGGTGCGGGCGATCACGCCCGGACAGTCGGGCGTCCTGTACGCCGCGGACGGACGCCTGCTGGGAGGCGGCCTGATCGTCTAACCACCGATCCCGTAGGGCGTTCAGCCTGTCGCCGGCGCTCGTGCGCCGGGTCACGGCCCCTCTTGGGTGCAACGGGGTACGTTTCCGATTGGACCGTCTCCTGCGGCCGCGCCCCCCGGGGTGGCCGCCTGCTTCCATTCCGGAGGAGCAGCATGCCCGTACGCCATGGTCGATCCTCGTGGGCGCTGGCACTGATCGCCGCCTTCGCCGCCGCCTGCAGCAGCTCGAGTGGCCCCCAATCCCATCTCGCCAGCCCCACGCAGCTGAGCGCCGACCTGCAGACCGTGTCGGCGATCTTCCAGTCGTCCGCGTTCCAGAGCTTCGGCGCGATCGGGACGGCGACGGGGTCGCCCGCGGCCGTGTCGACGCGCGCCGGCGCCCTGCTCGCCGCGACGCCGATCGTCGCGCCGCGCAGCTCCATTCAGCCGTATGCCGACACGCCGCGCCGGCTGCAGGCGCTGCGCGCCATGAGGGGGGCGTTCCAGTCGGGCATCGCGGCGAGCGTCATCCCCGCCCCGCTGCTCGGCAGCACGTTCGTGTGGGACGTGACGAACCACACCTACGTCACGGATCCGAGCGCCACGCCGGCCGCGCCCGCGAACGGCGTGCGCATCATCCTGTACGCCGTCGATCCCCTCAGCGGCCTGATCGTCGAAGCGCCGCTGACGCCCGTGGGCTTCGTCGACCTGGTGGACAACAGCGCCGGCAGCACCAACGCGCTCGAGGTCACGGTCCAGGGAGGGACGCCGGCGAGTCCGGGCGTGACGTACGTGCATGATGTCGTCACCGCCACCGTCACCGGCGCGACCGTGGTCACGGCGTTCGACGCGACCGCGACGGGGTTTGTGAGCGATGGGACAAACACCCTCAACTTCGACGCCAGTTTCACGGCGACGGGCCTCGATACCGACAATCCCGACATCGATTTCCACGTCACGTGGGATCTCAGCAACCCGCTGATTCACGTGTCCTTGCACGAGACGGTCACGACGCCGGACGCGAACGATGCGACCATCACGATCGACTTCAGCGTGACGCACGGAACCGAGACCGTGTCGGTCACCGGCTCGATCACGGTCGTCCTGTCGCCGCAGACGGTGACGGCGAATATCGCGATCGCCGTGGGCGGCGTACCGTTCGCGAAGGTCGTGGGGACCAACAACGGCATCACCCTGCGTCACGCCGACGGCAGTGCGCTGGCGGCCGACGAGGTGCAGGCCGTGGGCGATCTGTTCCAGCTGCCCGACTCGCTGGAGATCGCGATCCAGAACCTGTTCAACCCCGCCGAGCACCTCATGGGCGGCTGAGCGCCGGTGGGAGAGGGGGAGGAGGGGGGGGAGTCCTGAAGATGCTGTATCGCGTTCTCGCCGAGGGCGTCGTGCTCGTGCACGCCGCCTTCGTCGTTTTCGTGATCACGGGCGGCTTTCTCGCCTGGCGCTGGGGCGGCCTGGTCTGGGCTCACCTGCCCGCTGCCGTGTGGGGGGCGGCGATCGAATACGGCGGCTGGATCTGCCCGCTCACCCCGCTCGAGAACACCCTTCGGGCCCGCGCCGGGATGGCCGGATACCGGGAAGGATTCGTGGAGCACTACCTGCTACCGCTGCTCTACCCGACCGGACTCACCCGCGTGAGCCAGGTGGTGTTAGGGACGCTGGTCGTGGTAGTGAACCTGGTCGCCTACGGGGTGCTCGTGCGGCGGGCGCTGCGGCACTAAGTCAACATTTCGTTAGCGACCTCCGTTCCCCTCCACTAGAATAGGAGTATGACCCGCGCCCTCGTGCTATGCTTGCTCCTCGCCGGCTGCGGCGGCCGCTCGGGCTCCTCCGGCGCCGCCGCTCGCGACACTCTCACCGAGCGCCAGCGCGACTCGATCCTCGCCAAGTCGAGCATCCCGGGCGCGAGCGGAGTCGGGCGCGCGCTGCAGGCGGCCGACTCGACCAACGCCCGCATCCACGCCACCGACAGCGTCCAGCCGTGAGCGGGGTCCCCCCCCCCGTCCTGCTGCTCGTCGTCGCCGCCGCCGCCGCGTGCGCGCCGTCCAACCCGTGCACGTCGTCCCAGATGCACCTGGCGTCGCGGTATGCCGAGCGCTACCTCGGGCACTGGGTGGTGGCGCGGGGCGATACCCTCACCCTGCCGGAGCTGGGAGACCGCTTCACGCTGAGCGACGTGATGCTCGACAGCACTCGCGTCCAGTTCGGACAGGTGTGCCATTTCCGCGGCACGCTGATCTTCCGCATGCCGCGTGACACACTGCAAGTGAGCTGGATCGGGTATCCGGAGCAGGCGCTCGTGTACGGTTGGCCCGCCGGGCTCGGCCCGTTCGGCGGGATCGGCGCCGTGCGCGTGGGCGACTCGCTGGGCGGGGAGCTGCTGTTCGACTCGCGGCTGGGCGTGCGCGCCCGCCCGGGCGCGACGGCACGGTTCATGGCCGGCCGCGCGCGGCGCTGAGCCAAGCCGCTATCTTCCTACCAAGGCGGCCTCGAGGAGCTGAGATGCCATTGAGCGGGAAAGAACGCGCGGCGTTGATCGACCGGTACGCGCGCGGGCCCGAGCTGCTGACCGCCGCGCTCGCCACCGTCCCGCGCGAAGCGCTGCAGTGGAAGCCCGGGCCCGATCGCTGGTCCGCGCACGAGATCGTGGTCCACTGCGCCGACTCGGAGACCAACGCGCACATGCGGCTGCGCTATTTGCTGGCGGAGGACGACCCCCTCATCGTCGGGTACGATCAGGATCGCTGGGCCGTGAAGTTCGATTATCATGCGCATCCGATCGACGCCGCGCTCGCGACCGTCAAGGCGGTGCGAGCGAACACGGTCCCGCTGCTGCGTCGCACGCCGGAGAATGCCTGGGGCCGCAAGGGTCGGCACACGGAGTCGGGACCGTACAGCGTGGAAGACTGGCTGGCCGTGTACGCCGAGCATCTCGAGAAGCACTCGCGCCAGATCGAGGGCAACGTCAAGGCCTTCAAATCGAAGTCGCGATGAAAGGCTTCATCTTCCGACTCGCCATCACGGCGCTGGGGCTGTGGGCGGCTGCGACCATCGTGCCCGGCGTCACGATCGCCGGCCTGCGCGCCCTCATCATCGGCGCCCTGCTCTTGGGGATCGTGAACGCCGTGATCCGGCCCATCATTCTCATTCTGACGTTGCCGCTCACGGTATTGACCCTGGGGCTGTTCATCCTGGTCGTGAACGGGATTTCGCTGTCGCTCGTCGCCTGGATGCTGCCGGGGTTTCACGTGGCGGGGCTCGGGGCCGCCGTGCTGGGCTCGATCGTCGTGAGTCTCACGAGCTGGCTCGCCTCGACATTCGTCGGCGGATCGGGCAGGATCGAGCGGTATCGCCGCCGCATCGAAGTGACCGGGCGACAAGTCGATTGATCGCGTGATGGACCGGCTGTTCGGCGCGCTCGGCGCCGTGTCGGCCTTGGTCGCGGTGGCGGCCGGTGCGTTCGGCGCCCACGCGCTCCGTACCCGTCTCACCCCGGATCTCCTCGCCGCGTTCGAGACTGGAGCACGCTACCAGATGTATCACGCGCTCGCCCTGCTGATCGTCGCCCGCTCGGGCCCGGCGCCGTTCGTACGCATTTCCGGGTGGCTGTTCGTCACCGGTACGGTGTTGTTCTCTGGTTCGCTCTACCTGCTCGCGTTGACAGGGGCCCGCGGCCTGGGCGCCGTGACGCCGCTGGGCGGGCTCGCATTCATCGCCGGGTGGCTGCTCCTCGCGGTGGCCATCTGGCAGGGAGGCTTCGCAGCGCCATGACGCTCGCCACGCTCGTTGTCTCGACTCTCCTGTTGCAAGCCCCAGCGCTTCCTCTGACCGCTTCGCCCACGCGACCGCTCGGCACGCTGCGCGAGCAGGCGGCGGTGCAGCAGGAGTGGTTGCGCTATCGCCTGGACTCGGTGCTGCCCCGGCTGATGCGCAAGTACCATGTGGCCATGTGGGTCGTGCCGATGCGCGAGTACAACGAGGATCCGGTGTTCTGGTCTCTCGTCTCGGCGACGACCTTCTTCGCGCGCCGCCGCACGATCTACGTGTTCTTCGACCGCGGGCCCCCCCCCGACCGCGGCGTGGAACGACTCGCGCTGGGCGGCACCACGCAGGGCGGCCTGTACCAGGCGTACCACGCCAACGACGCGATCGACCCCACCATCGGACGCCGGCCCGAGCTGGTGGGTCAGGCTCAATGGGACCTGTTGCGCCGCGTGATCGAGGAGCGCGATCCGCAGACCATCGCCGTCGACATCTCGCACGCGCACGCCTTCTCCGACGGGCTGTCGGCGGGCGAGTGGGAGCAGCTGCAAGCCGTGCTCCCGGAGCGATATCGCACCCGCATCGTGCACGCGGAGGGCTTGCCGCTCGAGTACCAGGAGACGCGGGCCCCCGCGATGCTCCCGGTGTACCGGCGCTTGATGGAGGTCGTCTGGCGCGTGATCGACACCGCGTTCTCGAACCGGGTGATCGTGCCCGGCACGACGACCAACGAGGACGTCGCCTGGTGGATGCGCCAGCGCGTGAATGATCTTGGATTCGGTACGTGGTTTCACACTGACGTCGATGTGCAGCGCCGCGGCGTCGACCTGTCGGATTCCGGTGTCGTCGTGATTCAGCGCGGCGACGTGCTGCACTGTGATTTCGGCATCACCGCGCTGGGCCTGAACACCGACACGCAGCACATGGGGTACGTGCTGCGGCGCGGTGAGACCGACGTCCCGGCGGGCGTGAAGGCTGCGCTCGCCAACTCCAACCGGCTGCAGGACATCCTGCTCGCCGAGATGCGCCCAGGGCGCACGGGGAACGAAGTGTTGGCGGCCGCGCTCGCGAAGATGCGCGACGCCGGGATCACCGGCACGATCTACACGCATCCGATCGGCGATCGGGGCCACGGTGCCGGCCCGTTGATCGGACTGTGGGACCACCAGGAGGGTGTCCCGGAGCGCGGTGACGTCCAGCTGATCCCCAACAGCTGGTTCTCGATCGAGCTGCAGGCGACGACCCCCGTGGCTGAGTGGGACAGCCAGGGTGTACGCTCGGCGCAGGAAGAAGACGCGCAGCTCGGGCCCGACGGGACGATGCACTGGATTCTGCGCCGGCAGACGGAGTTTCACATCGTTCGATAAGCCGCTCGCGATGGAACATGTGGCGCGTGTGCGACACAGTGATTTTGCTTGTGGCGCGGTCGCCGCACGCCGTTCACCTACTTGTCAAGCCAGCCGTTTCACTTTGGGTTGTGATCGCTGGTGCGCATGCATTCGCCGAGTAGCAATTCCCGTTTCAGTTTTGGTCCGAGTGTTGCTGCGGGAAACGCGTCCGTTGGGCGTGCGGCAACCCCTCATAGGGCGTACGATCGATGCTCCACGTCCCACTCACACCAAGCGTGGCTGCCGGCGCGATTGCCCTCTCCGCCGGCATGCTCAATGTCCTTCACCGCATCCACAAGTTTGCCCAGGCGAGCACCGCGGTGTCACTCGTCGGAGAGACCGGCACCGGGAAGACCTACTTCGCCCGCCTGTTGCATCAGCTGAGCGGGCGCCGTGGGAAGTTCTGCGACGTCACAGCGGGCGAGATCACCGAGAACCTCGCTGATGACCAGCTGTTCGGGCACGTGCGAGGTTCGTTCACTGGAGCCGTGCAGCGACGCCTGGGGCTCGTCGCCGACGCGAGCGACGGCACGCTCCTCCTCGACGACTTCCATCTGCTGCCGCGCTCACAGCAGGCGAAGCTGCTACGGGCGCTCGATGAAGCCGCGTATCGACCCGTAGGGGTCGATCGGGACCTGCCGGTCAGCTGTCGGCTCGTCGTCGGCATGGCGCGGGACCTGGACGAGTTGGTGGCGAGCGGTGCAATGCTGATGGATCTGCGTCAGCGGCTGGGGCACTGCGTGGTGCGGATTCCGCGGCTCGAGGAGCGGCGAGAGGAGATCGCGCCACTCGCACATCGCTTCCTCGAAGCGTGCCCAGGCGACACTGGGGTGAGTGACGGGCCGACGCGGTTCGCGCGGGACGTGGTGCCGGTTCTCGAGGCGGGTACCTATCCAGGCAATCTGCGGGATTTGAGGGAGCGGATTCGGGCTGGATATCTCCTGGGACGCGGCGAGTTGGAACTGCGAGTCGAGCACCTACCTGATGTTGCGCGGGTGTCGTTGCGGTTCGAGTCAAGGGCAGATCATGCGTCGCAGCTGAGGGTCGTGGAGTGGGCACTGTGGCGTTGCGGCGATCGCGTGGGGAAGGCTGCCGAGTTGATCGGAGTGAGCCGAAACACGATGTCGGCGTTACGGGCGGAGCTAACGGCCAAAGGACTCGTTAGCCACCTTGGGCCGTCTCGAACGGAGGAGGGAGGAGGGAGCCGCCGGCTCAGAATCTGAGTGACGAAGGCTCCCTGGGGCGCAAAGGCACAACAGCATTAAGTGCCTTCAACGCGGCCGTCTAACACACGTAGCGACCCCGATCCACAACGCGGCCACCAACGCGCATTCAGCAACTCTCTTGCGAAGGGCCCAATATCGCCCGATGTCTAGCGACGTTTCACAAGCCTCTAGGTAATCCGCTTTGCTGCGCGATCACAACGAGCGTCCCAAAAATGAAGAAAGACCAACTCACGGCCGCACCCCACGGGGTGCCGCATGCGACCCGTTCTACCGCTCAGAAAGCTCACTTTTTGCACTCGACCCCGTGGGGTGGGGCGTGTGTACACTGGTGCATTGTGGTCCGACAACGCGGTTGTCCCACTGGGTCTCAGTCGCAAGCTGGAGAAAGCTGCGGCTTAGCTGCGTGGTCTCGGCGGCATAAGCGGCGCGCGTTTGGTGGCCCCCTCGGGTGCCGCTTCGTTACAACAACTGTTGTGACTCACCGCCGCACGTGCGTCTCAGGGGACGGCCAACCTCCATCAGCGGACACCACCTTCGAGCTGGCGAAGATCGCTCCCAGGCTCCAGAGGACAGCACCCAATACTGCACCGCGCCGCGCAGGCTCGCGATTTATGAAGTCACCATAATCGCGATGGAATGTTAGGTGGTCGGCTAAGTCGCTTAGGACCTGCTTATGCTCCGCGGGCATGTGGAAGCGCGTTGCGTCCACGAAATCGAACAGCTCATTGAGGAATGTCACGACGTTGGCTGACGGGTCGCGGTCTTCGATCTCGATCAGCCTGATGACCTCAGAGACATCATACACGGCGTCGACAGAATCTGAGATTGGACTGTACTTGCGAAACGCCGCGTCGCCCATTTGCAGAACCTTGTTGGCTAACTTCGGCTCCGGGAAAAACACGATGCGACCGTCATGAGTAAGAGGCCTGTTTCGATCGTTCTTGGCTACCTCGTAGTACAGGACAAGAGAGTACAGGTCTGCGCGCTCGGACGTAGCACCCAGTCGCACACCGATCAGGTAAACCCGTTCGATGTTAGACGCCGAGTAGTTGATACGAAGCGGAGTACCTGCCTCGTCAGTCATTGCGGATCCGTAAAGTGACGATCTGCGTACTTTTGAAGTTGGCTGAACTCCGAACGAGGGCCGGTCTCATAGTTGCCAGCTCCGTACTTTTCGTCAAGAAGGCGCTTGGCAAAGTCCTTCCCGCTCTCGCCCTCGAACGGACGCTGCCCTTGCGCCCAGCTCGGGATGTCTTTGGATGCCTCCTCCGCGGACTGACCACTCTTTGGCACTTTATACCTGCGAGCCGCGCTTCCGTCGCTCCCGCTCCCATTGCCACTGCCCTCCACCGCATTGAAGGCCGCCGTGCCACCGAGTAATCCTCCCAGTGCACCTAGTCCCCCTCCAATAAGAGCACCGGCTGGCGAGCATACCTCGACTCCCGGACCGCATAGCACACCTGCCGTCGCGCCAATTTCGGCGCCCCCTCCGAAGCCACCCAAGCTTCCTAGCATCTGCCATCCGGCCTTTCGGATGGCGCACAGCCAATCATTCTTCCTGCACTCGGCCAGCCCGAACGGGTCGCTGAAGTTTACTGGATCTCCGCCCCCGAACGCATAAAGGTTTAGGCCGCCGGCGAGGCCGAGAGGATCTTCCTGCGTAAACCGCCCCGTCTGGGGGTCGAGGTACCGGTTCCGACGGAACAAGAGCCCCGCCCCGTCCTCCTTCCCGCTGATCACTGTGCCGTGCCACGCTGTGATCGTGTCCGCCAGGGGCTCAAAACCGTATGCAAATGCCGACGCCCGCCACCCAACCGTCACACACCGGTTCGTCCCCACCAGACACTGCTTGTATGAGCCGTCCCCGAACGTCCCGTAATCCGCTTGGCTGCGCCAGTTCCAGTGCGGAGCGATCGTGAGCGGCGTCCACACGTGCGTGGAGTCGTTCCACGGCCAGTCGCGCAAGTTGATCCGCGTCACGCTGAGCGGCTGATCCAGCCCCGCGCCATGGGTGTATGCAACTCGGCCGAACTGGGGGTTCGGGTCAAAGTACACTGGCAGCGCGACGGGGGTGAGCAGCGGCGGGAGGGTGTCGTTGTCCATGGTGGCCGCAGCCACCGTATCCCCGCCGGGCATCTGGATCTCGTACAGCTCTTGCATCCCGTCCCACACGGTGCGCCGAACAGTGCTGAGCCTACACGCCACGTTGAGGTTGGCCTGCGAGGAGCGCGGACACATCTGCCGCCGCGTGCGGACCAGCACGCGCCGTCCTAACGCGTCGTAGCGGTATTCCTCGAAGATATACTTCTGGTCATAGTGGTCAGCCGTTATGGTTTGGTCGCCCAACTGCTCTTGGCGGTACTCGCTCGCCCGCAGCTTCCCGTCAGCGCCGTAATACGAGGCGCGGTCCTCCATGAGCGTGCCGCTCAGCGAGCCAACCGCATAGATCCACATCGTCTGATACGAGAACCTGGTATTCCCGCTGGGGTCGTAGAGCACCGTATCTTGTCTGTAGGTACCTCGACTCGCGTCCGTCCAAGCGCTCGCGCGATGTCTGCCGTTTCCCGAAAGGTATCGCATGGCTTGCCCGGTCTGCGGATTTCGCTGGGTCCCGACGTCCTCGATCAATAGAGACGAGTTCTTCGTGTCCCCATACATGTTGCCGAGGGGATCGAAGGTCGAGGTATCACTAGACGTCGCCCGTGAGGGGTGGCCAAATGGGTCAAACTGCGGAATCACGTAACTCATCTGCCGAAGCTGGCCAAGGCCGGTATATGTCGACGTGGTAGTGTCCTCGTATCCAAAGCGATTGGCGGCGCGAGACACGTTTTCCCCGTCCACGTACGTGAAGTCCGTTCGCCGGAACACGCTGTCCCCATACGGATAGGCCGCGTTATACCCAGGCCCCTTCTTGACCCAGTTCGTGAGCCAGCGGCCGTCCTGATCATAGGCAACAGTGTCGAGCACGGCGCCGGGTAAGGCGAGACGGATACGTTGTCCACGAGCGTCGTACGCGAAGGCGAACTGCTTGCCCATTGGGTCAATGACGCTGTCAATCGCGCCCCACGCCGGGTCATAGACGTAGCGGACGCTGTCGGCGATGGCCTGGCCGATGCGGGGCGCGAGCTGGTGGGGGTGCTTGATAACGGTCACGCGACGGTCGAGATCGTAGCGGTGCTGGATTCCATATGTGTTCTTCGTTGAGTCCCGAGTCGCGTAGCTCAGGATCTTGAGGGTGTCGGTGTTCAGGAGGCCGTTTGGGAAATACGTCCGCCTGATGAACGCGTCCCCGTTGTAGGCTCTCACGAGGTTCCCCATCGAATCGTAGACGAAGGTCGCCACGTCGGCCGGAATCACGGTATCGCCCGTCGCGGGGTCGAGGGCGAAGAACGGATAGGTGTAATATTTTGGGCACTGGCAGCCCGTGTCGAAGTACGGCCACCGCGCGAGTCCCAGACTGTCCCTCGCATACGTCACTTGGGGCGTTGACCGCCGCACCAAGCGGTTCATCCGGTCATAGACCATCGTCATCGCGAGCGCGGCTCCGCGCCGGGGGACGACCGTTATGGCGTTCCCCGCCGGGTCGTAGCGTGTGCTGTCCACCGCGCCGTCGGGCGCGATCTCGGCGACGGTGCGCTCGGCGAGGTCATAGCGCCAACGCGTGGTGACCGTGTCGATGGTGGCGCCGTCCGGCACTGCCCAGCGTTGTAGGCTGTCGAGACGGCTCTCGTTGTTATAGAACTGACGTACCGTGACGGTCTGCTGCCCCACCCCGGAGCGCGCTGGCCCGACCGACGCCGTGCGCACCACGCGGCTCCGGAGGTCGTAGAAGGTCGAGTCGTATCGGGTTCGGTTGGTGTCGAGCTGCGTCCGAACGACGTGGGGGCGGCCGAGCCGGTCGTTATCCGTGTAGACGAACCAGCCCAGCGGGCTCCGCGTCAGCGCAAGGTTTCCCCGGACGTCGTAGGCAATCGAGTCCCGCGCGAGATCGGGATAGACGATGCTCTGCACCAGTCCGGTGCCGTTGCCCGACTGGTTGTAGTGGAACACCACTCGGCTCATTTGGCCGCGGCCGTCCTGCTGGTAAGAGCGGTTGCCAAGGGTGTCGTAGGCGAAAGTGGTCAGGTCGCCCTGCGGGAGAGTAATCTGGGTGAGCGCATCCCAGGTCTGGTCCCACGTGTAGCTCGTAGTCGCATATTGCCCGTTCGCGCTCATGCTCGAGTCCGTCAAGGTGGCGATGTGGCCGCGTGCGTCGTATGTGGCGCCGAGCACCCAAGCGTTCGGGTACTGGACTCGCGTGGCGAGCGCCGGCCAGCGGTGGTCGCCGCGGGTGACCGACTTGATGCGCCCGTAGGGATCGCGGACTTGCGTGACCCCGAAGCGATCCGCCCAGAAGTGAGTGATGTCGGCGCTGTCTGTGCGCGGGCCGTCGTAGATGGTGTACGAACTCTCCGGCGGCACCAGGGTCGGCACGCAGGTCGCGAGCCCCCGGACTTCGGCAGCGCAGAAGGACCGATTGATCGAATCCGCCCCGCCCAGCGCCAGGCGGCTTGCGGCGAGGCGATACCCCGCGTCGTATGTGTAGGCGGTCACGGCACTCCGGCGGTCGCGCCGCGACACGATGCGGTTTGACTGGCTTGGATCGTAGGCGAATACCACCGCTGGGCTCCCTGGGTCGGTAATCCGCAGGGAGTCGCCCACCTTGCTGAGCTTGGTCACCCGATTGGTTCCCGCCCCCGAGTCCGGCACGGAAACGGAGTCGAGCCGAGTCGGGGTCCCCGAATAGAAGAAGGTGTAGGTCGGCCCGGAGTCGGGCGGGACGTGCACGTGTGTGACGAGTGCCGAGTCGGTGAACGTCGTGCTGTAGCCCAGCCGGTTGGTCGTGCTTATATGGAATCCACCGGAGTTGAACGTCACCTTCGCCGCGGCCGGTAACCGTCGGATCCACTGGTTCGCGCTCGTGTGCAGCAGGGTGTCGGGACGATCCACGGCCGGCGCCACGTACGCGGTGTCGGTGCCCACAGTCCCGGTTTGGCGCTGGTACAAGCGCGTGCTGCCGTCGCCACCGACCCAGAGGACTTGGCCGGCGGGAACGGTGAAGAAGAGCCGCTCGAGCCCCGCGAGCCACCATCCCGCTCCGAACGGGCTGGTTGAGCGATCGACGATCACCAGCGATCCCGTCGCGGTGTAGAGGACCGTGTTGCTCACGCCGTTGACGATGCGCCGGGCCTCGAGGGTGTAGCTTTGGACCCCCGTACTGAGCGACTGAGCCAGTGGGTCGAAGCCGATCACGATGCGGCGGGTTTGTCCCGCCGCGCTCCATGCGTTGCCCGGCCAGCCCCGAACGTAGTTCACGCCGTTCACCGTCAACGTCATTCGGACCGAGTCAGGCAGCGCGTCCGGAACGGGCAGCGTGACGTCGGCTCTCACCAGCGCGTACGGGTGGGCCAGTTGACTGTTGTAGATCAGCGTGGGCGCGCGAACTGTGTTCAAGGTGCGCACACTCGGGAGCGGATGCGTGAGCCGCAGGCCTCCGCACTCGTATGCGGCGGCAGGCCCGGCCATGATCGTGACGCACAGATCCCGTTGGGCCACGTCAGGAACAAGGTCTACCGGGTAGGCCACGGGGACCGAATACCAGCCCGTGTCACTCGCGAATGCGTTCGAGGCCTTAAGCGTGATCCTGCCGGTGCCGCCGCCGCCCGCGGTGTAGAACGCCGTCACCACGCGCTGCTCGAGAAAATTAAGCGTCACCTGCGTACTATCGGTCCCTGTACACGTTATCGGCGTGGCGGCACTACAGGTAATGGTGTAACTGTCGCGGCTCGACCCGATATTCTGTACGGTGAAGGTCTGGCTGAACGTGGCGCCGGTGTTGCCCCGTCGCGTCGCGGTCGTATCACCATCGCGCGTCACGGTCACCGCGTGTGGGGGCGCGATTGTCACATTGTAGCTCCCGTTGTCCGACTCCGATCCCAGCACTCCGAGGGCAGTCAGCGTCAGGACGCCGCTGTCAGGCGACGCCAAGCCTGTTTTGTAGGTGACTGTGACCGTTGCGCTCGCGCCGGCCGCCAGGCTTGGGATCTGATGTGGAGAGAAGCTTTGCACTGTAATCGACCCGCTCTTGGAGGCGGTGACGTTGAACGTGTCTGGGCACGTACCCGTGTTCTTCACCGTGAAGGACGCGTTGACAGTTGCGTTGGGCAGCTGGGTGACCCTCTGACCGTCAGGTGTGACGGAAACGCCCCACTGAACCCAGCCAAGGTCTTCCAGCATGAGCCTCGGACCGCTGATCGGCGCGGTTGGACAGATCATCGCTCGCGGTAGGGTGCGCTCGGGCGTGCGTGCAGAGAGGAACACGACGAGGAAGGCAAACGGTGCGAAGGGAACCACGCGGCGAGCAAGCACAACCGGCTCCAGGGCGAGAGGTCGGCGCATGGGAATGCACGCGACGTGCCGTCTGGCGACAGGTCGGCGAATGGCAGAACAACTGACCAACTCGCAAGAAGATGCACGGTGAGTTGTTGCTGAGGACCGGGAGGCGGGCGCGCTCATTTTCCCAAGCTCGCCGAGCGCAACTGTGCAGCCGCGCTCAGAAACTTGCCAAGCAACGACCCTCGAACTGTGCACCCGTGCTCACGGAGTTGCACAATTCGCGAGTCTCAACTGTGCAACCGCGGTCGCGACGTTCGTTATTCGCGGGTCGTCGGCTGCGTAAGTGACGGGAATTGAAGCTGGTCGCTTCGTAAGTCGCCACGACGCGATTGGCACGGCGCGTGCTTGGCTCCCATGCCGTGACCGCTACGCTCGTCTCCAAGCTCCCGCTGCACGAGTCCTTCGAGACCGCCTATCTCGAGTACTGGGGCATCCTCCCGCTCGAGGTCGGAGGCGATCGCGTGCGCGTGGCCGTCACGGGCGAGCCTGCCCGTGAAGTGCTCGAGGATCTCGAAGCGTCCTTCGGTGTCCCGGTGGAGCTGGTGCCGGTATCGAAGGACGATCTGCTGGACGGCATCCGTCGCACCTTCGCGGCGTCCGAGTCGGTGCTCGAGCTTGTGAAGGATCTCGATGGCGAGCTCGCCCCGATGACCGATGCGGGCACGGACCAGATGGCGGATGCTCGGGACCTTGCCAACCAACCCCCCGTCATCCGGTTCGTGAACCTCCTCATCCGAGAAGCCTACGAAGCTCGCGCGTCAGACATTCACCTCGAGGCCACTCGCACCGGGCTGGTCGCGCGGTTCCGGGTAGACGGGGTGCTCACCGAGCTCCCGAGCCCACCGAAGGGACTGCAGGCGGCCGTCGTGTCCCGCATCAAGCTGCTCGCCGAGCTGGACATCGCTGAACGACGCGCGCCGCAGGACGGTCGCATCCGGGCGCGGCTCGAGGAACGCGAGCTCGATCTACGAGTCTCCACGGTGCCAACGCTATACGGGGAATCAGTCGTACTACGGCTGTTGGATCGCGGCGGCCGGCCGGTCGGCCTCGAAGAGCTCGGCATGGCTCCGGAAACGTTCGAGGCCATCCGGCGGCTCGCGGAGAAGCCGCACGGGATCCTCCTCGCCACAGGCCCGACCGGCAGCGGCAAGACCACCACGCTCTACGCCGCGCTAAGCCTCCGTCACCGCACAGCCGAAAAGATCATCACGGTCGAAGACCCGGTCGAATACCACCTCGAAGGCGTGACGCAGGTCCCGGTGAACGTGAAAGCAGGAATGACGTTCGCCGGCGCGTTGCGCAGCATCCTGCGCCAGGATCCGGATGTGCTGATGGTGGGAGAGATGCGCGACGGCGAGACCGCGACGATCGCCGTTCAGGCCGCACTCACCGGTCACTTGGTGTTCTCTACCCTGCACACGAACGACGCGCCAAGCGCGATGACTCGGCTCGTGGATCTCAAGGTCGAGCCGTATCTCATCGCGGCGACGGTCGAGGGCGTGCTCGCGCAACGACTTGTGAGAAAGATCTGTCCCGATTGCCGGGAGCGGTACAAACCCGATCCGGGTGCCGTGGCGCTACTCGCGCACCACCCCGTGGGCCACGTCGCGCTCGAGCGGGGGCGTGGTTGCGCCGCGTGCCGTCACACGGGATACCGCGGTCGTACGGGTCTGTTCGAGCTGCTCGTCCTCACCGACGAGATCAAGCAGGCGCTGCTCAAAAGCCCAGATGCAGGGGCCCTCCGTGAAATCGCACACGCCCAAGGCATGACCACCCTGCGGCAGGACGGCTGGCGGAAGGTGCAGGCCGGGATCACGACGGTGGAGGAGGTGCTGCGTGTCGCCCAATAGGCACGGGTTCACCCTCATCGAGCTCCTCGTCGTCATCACCGTCATCGCCATTCTTGCGGGGCTCGTGGCACCGATGGTGTTCAGCCACGTCGGGGATGCGAAAGCATCTGCAGCGCGGGCGCAAATCGAGCTCTTTGGTCTCGCGCTCGAGGGATATCGGCTCGACAACGACTACTACCCGTCCACCGTGCAGGGCCTCGAGGCGTTGCGCACGAAGCCCACGGGAACGCCCGATGCCCGCAACTGGCGTGGCCCCTACTTGAAGAAGACCGTCCCACTCGATCCCTGGGGCCGTCCCTACCTCTACAAGAGTCCCGGCGACGCGAATCCCCAGGGATACGACCTGCTCACCTACGGTCGTGACGGGCAACCGGGAGGGACCGGGGAGGACGCGGACATCACATCGTGGGAGAGCGTCCGCCGATGAAAGCGTTTCGCTATCGAGCCGCCCGTGCGGATGGAGGCCTCGTGGACGGCATCGTGGAGGCCGCATCAGCTGGCCAGGCGAGCGCAGTCGTCGCCGATCGGGGACTCTTCCCCGTCATCGTGAGCCCCGCAGAAGCCGGGCTTACCGGCCGACCGGCCAGCCGACGTGATCTCGCAATCGTGTTCCAGAGCATCGCGGCGCTTGTCTCTGCAGGTGTGCCGCTTGAGCGGGCCGTGGCATCGAGCGAGACACTGGCCCGCGGCGCGTTGCGCACCGCACTCGCAGACACTCGCACTCGGCTGCACCAAGGGGAGAGCTTCGCCCAGGCGCTTGGCGCACACGGGGCGGTTCCTGGTGTGGTGCTCGGCATGCTCCGGGCCGGCGAACGCGGGAGCCAGTTGCCGCGGGCACTCGAGCAAGTCGCGAGTCACCTAGAGCAGGAGGCCGACCTCGTCGCGCGGGTTCGCCAAGCGCTGGCGTATCCTCTGCTGCTGGCCGTCGTTGGCCTGATCTCCGTCCTCGTCATCGGAACCGTGATCGTGCCGCGGTTCGCCGAACTGCTCGGCGACCTGGGCCAAGACCTGCCGCCTGCAACAAGGGTACTCCTCGTCGGTTCGAGACTGCTGTCGCGCTATTGGTTTCTCCTGATACCGATTCTCACCGCGGTCGTCGCGCTCGCCGTGGAGTTGACTCGACGACCAGCCAGCCGACGGCGGATCGACGAAATCCTTCTCACCACACCTCTCGTCGCACACGTGCGTTTGTCGCTGGCGACATCGCGCGTTGGCAGGGCGCTAGGCAGCATGCTCGGAGCGGGGATGCCCCTTCTTGCTGCCCTCGATGCCGCGGGTGAAGCGGCGGGAGACTTGGCTGTGGCCGCGCGTCTCGAGCGTGCGCGCGAACGAGTTGCCGCGGGGGCTCCGCTCACGGCCTCGCTTGAGCGGGAAGTCGCGCTCGGACCGAGCGGGCTGCAACTCCTCCAGGTCGGGGAGTCGAGCGGCCGACTGGCCGACATGGCGCGACGTGCAGGAGATCTGGCTGGACAGGAGGCCGAGCGGGGGCTGAAGACGCTCGTCACGCTGGTGGAACCGGCACTCATCGTCAGCTTCGGCGGCCTGGTTGCTTTCGTAGCAGCCGCGCTGTTGCAAGCCGTGTATTCGATTCGGCCGTGAAAGGCAGGTGCATGGTGCGTGGTGAGTGGTTGCATCGGAGCGGCTTCACGCTCGTCGAGGTCATCGTGGTTATTGCTGTGCTGGGCCTTGTTGTGGGCATCAGCGTGGTGGCTCTTGCCTCGCTCAAGTCTCCGCCCCAATCGGCGCGCGATCAGGAGCTGCTCCGCGCACGGGCAGAAGCGATACAGACCGGCCGTCCAGTCGTCACCGACGGCAACCACGCACCACGCACCACGCATCTCCTCTTCCTTCCCGACGGTCGTGCTGTTGGAACCGGTGTCGACCCCCTCACCGGAGCCCCCAGTGCGCGCTGATCGTGGCGTCGCGCTGCTCGAGGTACTCGTGGCCTTGGCGATCATCTCAGGCGCGGGCCTCGCCCTGCTGAATCTCGTGACCGGAGGTATTCGCGCCGAGCAAGACGCGCGCGAGCGGGAGCGGGTGCTCGCCGTCGAGGAGCGGGTGTTAACGGCGCTGACGTTGCTCAAGCGCGGCGATTTGGATCAGCGGCTCGGCCGTCATCCCATCGGGGAGCTAATCGCGGATGTCGAGCGGCCCGAGCGCACGCTCTACCGGATTGCCATCGTGCAATCACAGTCGCCTCAGTTCGAGGACCTGGTGACCGTGGTCTACCGTCCGGTGTCGAGCAATGCACGCTGACGGTCGTCTCCGCACTGGAAGCAACCGCGGACTGCGCACCGCGCACGCTGGCTTCACGCTCGTGGAACTCCTGGTCGCCCTCACCATCAGTGCTCTCGTCGTGCTCGTCGCGCACCAGCTCTTTACCGCTGTAGCGGATCGGGGAAAGGCGCTTGTGGTGGCGCGCACGAATCTCGACCGCTCCGCCAACGCCCGCCGCTGGCTCAAGGCGGCGTTCCTGTCACTCGATGTAGGGACCGAGGGAGCGAGTGGGTTCGAAGGCCGCCCCGATCGCATGACCTTCTCGAGCTGGCTTCTCACGCCAGACGGGTGGTTCGAACGCCGACAGGTCACGCTCAGGCTCGCGGGACAGCGGCTCGTGGCCAGCGTCACGCCGGGAACGTTAGTCCCGCTCATGGACAGCATCGCCGATGTCCAGATCGACTACTTGCTCGATCCGGGGGCCGATTCGCGGTGGGTGCGCGAATGGGTCAGCCCGGTTAGCGCCCCCCTAGCGGTCCGCCTGCGCGTCGAGAGAGCAGGCAACGCGGCCGACACCCTGCTCTTCCTCATCAAGGAGAGAGGATGAGTCGGCGTGGCTTCGCGCTGCTCGCCGTCCTCTGGACGCTGACAGCAGTCTCGCTCCTGGTCGGTACCGGGATGGCCGTTGTGCGTATAGGCAGCCTGACGACTCGTAATCGGATAGTGCTGGCCCGTGCCGGGTGGGCGCGAGAAGCATGCGTCGAGATCCTTCAGGCGCGTTACGCCCAGGACCCATCGGTTGCCGGCGTGGACTCCATGGACTTGGGCCGCGGGACGTGGTGCACTGCGGGACTCGAGGATCCAACGACCAAACTGAACATCAACCTGGCCGACCGCGCCGCACTGGTCACAGTCCTCGAGTCCGTCGTGCACCGACCCGACGCGGTGGACTCGCTCGCCGACGCTCTGCTCGACTGGCGCGATCCAGACCAGGTGCCTCGTCGCTTCGGGGACGAATCGTCCGGCAATCGCAACGGACCGCTGGCCGACGTGTGGGAGCTGTCGTACGTGCGCGGCTTCACTGAAGCACGCGTCGCTGCCCTCGCGTCGCTGGTCACTACCCGCGGTACCGGGGCCATCAACGTGAACGACGCGCCGCCTGCCGTGCTGGCCACCGTCCGTGGAATGACCGAGGAGGCAGCGCGGCTCCTCGCCACTCCGCGCGGGACACCCATTCATGACGCCGATGCGCTCGCCGGCCTCTTGTCGCCAAGTGCACGCGCGACACTGCTCGCGAACTACCCCGAGTTCGTGCGCGCCGTGGTCTTCGCCCCGCCGCAGCGCATCGCTGTTGTGACGGGCGGTGTGCGGGGCACGCCACTGGTGGCGCGCGTAACGCTGACCACCGTGCCAGTAGCCTCGCGGCTGGCTGTGATCAGAAGGGAGACGGAGTGAGCTCCGTCCTCCGCCTTCGCGTAGGCTCCTCGGCGCTCCGTGCCACAGCCGTACGCGGCGACGCCGTCACATGGGCGGGGGAGGCCACCTACGTGGACGCCACCGAGCTCTCAGACGCGGTCGCGCGCCTCGCCGCCGAGGCGCCGCGCGCCTGCCGGCGGCTGGCGGTTGAGCTCGAACGTCCGCTGGTTCAGCTGCGGACCATCCCCGATCTGCCACCGGTGAAGCGACACCACCTCGTTGCTCTGGTCGCGCAGCAAGCCGGACGGTTCTTCCGAAAGAACGGCGAGCCGCTCGTGACCGACGCCACCTGGGTTGGTAAGAGCGCTCCGGGTGTGGCACGTGTAGCGGCCGTGGAGGGCGCGCTTGTCGACGCGATCGCCGTGGGAGCTCGTGCCGCGGGCCTGTGGCTCGAGACGATCAGCCCGGCGGGTGAGCCCGATTCTCTCGCGCTCCTTCCGAGCTCGGAACGCGAGCGCAGAGAGCGCCTCGCCCACCGTCGCACGCGCCGCCTGACTCTGGCGACCTGCGCCGTGTGGCTTGCGGCCGGTGGCTTGTTCGCTGGTCGCGTTGCATGGGAACGCCGCGTCGTGGACCGCGAGCTGGCGGCGCTCCGGCAACCACTCGCAGCGGTCGTGGAGGCGCGGCGCGAGCTTCGTGACGCCGCCGCGACGCTTGACGCCATCACAGCAGCCGAACGCGACCGTGGCCGCGGGCTGGCAACGCTCGCCGCCATCACCAGCGCCATGCCCGACTCGAGCGTCCTCACGAGCTTTGCCTGGAACGCGAACGGAACGGGCTCTCTCGTGGGAGCCGCGAAGCACGCTACCGATGTCGTGGCGCGACTTGACCGCCTTGGCTCGCTTCCGGGCGTGCACTTGAGCGGTCCTGCGCTGCGCGAAGCGGTGGCCGGAGAGGACTGGCAGCGGTTCACGATCCTGTGGGGAGATGACTCACGCGGGACAGGTGGGTCATGACTTCCCGAGATCGGCGTGCGGTGGTGCTCGGCGGCGGAGTGGTAGCCCTCGCCGTGTTACTGCTGCGCATTCTGCCGTGGACCGTCCGCTCCGCGATCGCGGCAGAAGCGACCCTGCGCGAGCGTGCTGGCCTCCTCGCCCGCGCGCGCGCCGACCTTGCAAGCGCGGTGGAGTTACGTGACTCCGCAGCGCAGATCGGGCAAGCGCTCATCGGTCTTTCCCCACGAATCCTCAGCGGAAACTCGACGGCCGAAGCGCTGGCGGACCTATCCGGCCGACTGAACCTCGCGGTGACGGGTCACCAGGCGAAACTCGAACGGATCGACCCCGTCACAGACTCCACCGTCGCCGGTCGCTTGCACCGCACGACCATTCGAGCCGCGTTCGAATGCGACGTACGTGGCCTCGCGGGCATCCTGGACGCACTCGAGTTCGACAAGGTTGCGCTCTCGCTGCGTGAACTGCGGGTGACCGCGGTAGATGCCGGGTCCGCATTAACCACTCCGGAAGTCCTCAAAGTTGAGCTGACGGTTGCCGGGTGGTTCCTGCAGCCGCGAGACAGCACGAAGCGATGACAACGCCCGTGAATGCATCGCTCATCGTCATGGCCGGGATTGGTCTCGCGCTCGCCCTCCGAGTGGCGACCTCGCCGTTGGTGCGTGTCGCTCTCCCGCCACCTGCTGCCGTCGCCGCTACTGTGGAGGCCGCGGCCAGTCAGATCCAACCGGATTCGCTTGTCGCGGCGCTCGTGAGCAAGGATCCGTTTCGCGTTACTCGACGCCCAAGCCCAGTTGCTTACGATGCAGTGCGGCTCGCCCAACCCCCTGTGCCACCCCAGCCAAGACCGGCACTCACGCTCGTTGGCATCGTCTGGGATCGCGGGACAGACCCGACGGCCCTCGTCGATGGCTTGCCAGGCGTGGAGGGCCCGCGGCCGGTGCGGGTAGGGGACTCCGTCGGCGGCCTGCGCGTGCGTGCCATCAAACCTGATCGCGTAGTCATCACGGGCCTCGACACGACGTGGACGCTCGTGGTGAAGGAGCCGTGGAAATGAGGGCGGTCGGGCGGTCGGGCGGACTGGCGGTCGGGTTGCTCTTGGTGGGAGCTGCGCTCACCGCCCAGGACACCAGCGCCGTCCACGTGGTGCAAGACAGCGTATCGATCCGCTTCATCGACGCCGACATTCGGGGCGTGATTCAAACGTTGGGACGCTATCTGCCCAAGCCGGTCTTGGTGGGCTCGATCCAGCCGGTGAAGGTGTCGCTCGAGACTCCTGCGCCGGTGCCTCGCGCAAGTGTTCGCGAGCTCCTGAAGGGACTGGTAGAGTCTCAGAACCTGCTATTCACCGAGGACTCGTCCTTCTTCCGGATTGCTCCGCGTCCGCCAGAAGTGGACCGCCCATCCGCCCGTCCGCCCGCTGGGCTCGGCCAGGGTGGCGAGGTGCAGCTCTTCGTCGTTCGCCTCAAACACGCCCGCGCGGCTGACGTCGCGGCAACCGTCAATCTCCTGTTCGGCGCCGGCGGCGAGTTCTCGGGGCGCTCGGGCTTGTCCAATCCGACGCTGTCCGACGAGTTGCGTCGTAACGCCGTGCCGCCTCAAGGCGCGGTGCCCGGAGCGACTCAATCCGCCAATGCTGGCCGCTCCTCCGCTCTCGGTGGTGCCGTCACGATCGTGCCCGACGAACTAACAAACTCGCTACTGATCCGGGCTTCGCAGTCCGATTTCGAAGTCTTGAGCCGCGCGGTGGATCAGCTCGATATCCGGCCGCTCCAGGTGCTCATCGAGGTCATGATCGTTGAGGCACGGCATGACCGCACGTTTTCGTTCGGAGCCGACCTGTTGGTGCCGCCGCAACCAGTCGATCATGGCAAGGGCACCGTGGATGCGAGCAGCATCGGCGCCGGGTTGGGAGATCTCGTCATCCACCTGATGAGTGTCGGGCACGCGCAGATCGACGCCACCTTGCGCGCCGCTGCCACCAAGGGCGACGTGCAGATCGTGTCTCGCCCAGTGCTCCTCGCCTCGAACAACACCGAGGCACGGCTGCTGGTCGGCTCGCAGGTGCCGTTCGTCCAGGTGAGCCGCTCACTCCCGACCGACACGCCAAGCCGCGATCAGGTCGTGCAATATCGTGACGTGGGAACGAAGCTCACGATTCGGCCAACGATCAATCAGGACGGTTACGTCTCCTTGCTCATTCAACAGGAGGTGAATCAGGCAACTACCGAGGTGCTGTTCGATGCCCCGGTGATCTCGACGCGCGAAGCCGCGACGCAAGTGCTGGTGAAGGACGGCCAGACGATCGTGCTCGGGGGGTTGCGGGATCGTCAGAAGACAGCGAATCTGACCGGGATTCCTGTCCTGTCGCATATCCCCATTGTGGGTGGGCTCTTCGGCAGCGCGGACCGTAGCACGTCCGAGACAGAGCTCTACCTGTTCCTCACCCCGCGCATTCTCAAAACCGACGCGGACGCTGACAGTGTCACGGCTCCCCGCCTCCCGAAAGGAGTGGAGCGGTGATTGTCGGAGTCTCGCCGGCCATCCGGCGCGCCGTCGCGCTCGCGGAGCGATACGCGTCGACGCCCCTCCCCGTTCTCCTTGTCGGCGCAACGGGGACCGGGAAGGAGCTGTTCGCGCAGTACCTCCATGAGCGCAGTGGCAAATCGGGGCCGCTGGTCGACGTGAACTGCGGCGCCTTACCGCGGGAAATGGTCGAGAGCCTGCTGTTTGGTCATCGACGGGGGGCGTTCACCGGAGCGGTGGAGTCCACGGAGGGGTACGTCGCCAGAGGACATGGTGGCACCTTGTTCCTGGACGAGCTGACGAGCCTGACGCACGACGCACAGGTCAAGCTGCTTCGCGTGCTCGAGACGAATGAGGTAGAGGCGCTTGGCGCATCTCGCAAGCGCCGCATCGATCTCCGCATCGTGGCCGCGGCACAGGATGATCTCCCGGCGGCCCTCAGCGACGGCCGGTTGCGCCGCGACTTGTATCAGCGTCTGGCCGGCGTCGTGATCGAACTGCCTCTCTTGGCCCACCGGTCGGATGACCTGATGCCACTAGCGGAGCACTTCGCCTCCCTTAACCACCGCACGCTCGAGCCCGGCGTAGATGCGGTGCTCCACGCCTACGCGTGGCCTGGGAACGTCCGTGAACTCCGGTTTGCGATCGAGCGGGCAGGGTATCTGGTCGAGAACGGCTCGCTTTCGGCTGCGGCCGTCGCGCAAGCGATTGCCTTGGGAAGAGAGGCGACGAGCGAGCAACGCTCATTTGAGGACATCATCACAGCTGGTGTCACGACTGGTTGGAACGCGGCGCGGATGGCCACGGAACTCGGCTTCCACCGATCGACGCTCTTTCGCCGGCTGAGGCAACAGGGCCTCACGCTGCGGTCACTGAGGGAGTCGCACCAGTCGCGCGACGGTCGCGCGACCGGTGCGACTAGTGGAGCGTGGGCTGCTCCGTAAGTCGTTGGCTTTCAACCTGACCTTCCAGCGCCGAAGTCGGCATGTCCCGTGCCTTAGGGGTGGCGAACGTTCACTCGGAGCTACCCGTGCCCGCTCGGTACTGGTCCGTTGCGCTCGTAGCGCTCGCCGCTGGTCCCTTCCCACTCGCAGCGCAGACGTGTCTCAATTGCGGTGGTGGTATCTCATTCGGCGTCTCGGTTACCCCTGACGGCGGAAGTCAGCCTGTTCGGGCATCCCAGACAGGCGGGTACACCGTTACGTTCACCGTGACCAATGAAGGGACGGTCACAGACGGGTACGGGATCACCTGCCGGGGTTCGTCGAATGTCACCTGCACCAGCATTAACAAGGGTTCGGTCGCACTAGCGAGTCGGGCGTCGACAACCGTTACCGCTACTTATTCAGTGACGACAGACGGACCGGGTACACTCACGCTGACGGCAGATGACGGGGGAAATGCAAGTGACAACGGCTCTTACAACATCACAGTCGCGACCTTCCACGTAGCCGTGACGCCTGACGGCGCCACGGCTCAGCAGCGTTTGGCGGAGACGACTGGGTGGACCGAGACGTTCACGGTGCAGAACACTGGGACCGGCCAAGACACCTACACTTTCACCTGCGCCGCGTCGGGCCAAGCTACCTGTACCGGTGTGAGTCCGGCAACGGCTACACTCACGCCGACTGCCTCGACAACGGTAAGCGCCTCCTACTCTGTTGGGGTCTACGGTACGGGGACGCTCAGTTTGAAGGCCACGGGCATGGCGTCCGACACCGGATGGTACACCGTGCCCGTATATGGTGGACCGCCGGTCGTGGATTCTGCGCCGTATGTATTCGCATTGCAGGATTACACCCGCTGCGCACAGGAGTGTTTCTCGGCGACGTACGCGACGAACACGGTTCCCTACTTCTCTCAAGACGCGGCCCGAAGCGTATTGCTGCTGTACAACAGTGACCGTGGGAGCCCGCGTCCGTTTGTGCTCGTCAATGTCACGCCGAGCCCTACCTATCCAGGCACTCCGACGGAGTATCGGTTGAAGGCACAGCTGAACGGGGTCACCGTGCGATTCGTCAATGGCGACTCAATTCTGAGGTTTACCTACCCAGGCACCGCACCTGCTCGTTTGGGTGGCCAATTTGACGCCAGCGGCTACGCGACTGGCGTGTATCCGATGACGATCACTGCCTCAGCCCTGTATGGAACGAGTCTGTTCGACCACACGGTGAACGCCAAGCTCATCGTTGTCAATGACTCGAACAGCGCAGTAGCTCGCGGCTGGACTGTCGGCGGTGTCCAGCGGCTCTACTTGCAAGCGGATGGGTCCGCGCTGATCACAGAGGGTAACGGCAGCGCCATCTACTTCGCAAAGTCCGGCGATCCGTACCACCCCTTCATCACTCCTAGAGGAGATTTCACAAACCTCACGGGCACGTCAGGATGGGTGCGACACTACCCGGACGGTTCGCACGCCACCTTCGACGCGACTGGACGCATGACGCAGATCGGCGATCGCTTCGGTAACAGCAATGGCGTTACCTACGACGCAAGCGGTCGGGTGTCTCAACTCCAGGATCCTCAGGGCCTCGCGATCACGCTCAACTACGGTACGTACGGCTTGGCCACCATCGTGGACCCCATGGGGCGGACGACGGCGGTAACCGTGGATGCAAGCCGACGCTTAACCGCGCTCACGGACCCCGATAATGTGAGCACGTCGTTCGGGTATGACGCCAACTCTCGGCTCTCGAGCGTCACCGATCGGCGAGGTGCAACGACCACGTTCGCTTACGATGCTGGATGGAAGCTTGCCTCGGTGACGGCGCCGTCGGTCCAACTGTTCGACGGCACAACGTCATCTCCTGTCACCACGCTCGCAGCTTGGCAAGAGGTGGGGGTCCCCTATACGTCCACCGTCAACACCGCCCAATCGACAGTGCTAGCGGGTGCCGTGCAGGGCCGGATCACGGACGCAGGCGGTCACATGACGCAATTCACCGTCAATCCTTGGGGTACGCCCGCCCAGTCTACGGACGCGCTGAATCGCGTGACCACCACGACATTCGACAGCACAGGGCTACCAGTCCGCGTGTCTCTTTCATCTGGTGGAGTCGACACGCTCGCGTACGACTCCAATGGCCTGGTGACGTATATCCAACCGGCGGGCCGTTCGGCCACCACAATTCAGCGAGGAGCATACGGTCTGCCGACCAATACCTCAGGCCCCGGTCAGCCGACCGTACAGAACTTCATCGGAGGTCTCGGCGTCATCGACTCCACAATCACTGGCGGCGCTGCGATAACGAAATACACCTACGACAGCAAAGGCCGCCTGTTGTCCGCGGTGGATGGAGCCGGGCACCTGCTCACCCAACACACCTACGCCGGGACGAATGGGAACCTCAGCCGCGACTCGCTCCCTGGCAACCGCATGACCAGCTACTTGTATGATGCGTACGGTCGGGATACAGCCGAGCAGCGCTCGGGCATGCCCATGCGGCGTACGCATCACGACCTATTGAACCGTGTTGTCCAGGCGTACGACGGCGTGAACCCAAGTCCGACAGTGACGACCTACGATTCGATGTACGTTCGTAACGTGACCGATCCCAAAGGTCAAGTTTACGCATTCGGCTATAACGCTCTGGGATGGGTTACCCAGCGGATCGACGCGGCAGGCCACGCCACGCTATACGCGTACGATCGGGACGGACTCTTGAGGCGGTTCACCAACCGCCGCGGGGACACTCTGAGCTACACCTACGACGCGCTGCACCGCGAGACGAGCAAGGGCGGCCGCAATACTACGAGCGAGACGTGGAGTTATTCAGTCGATGGACGGACACGGACGGCTGCCAGCCCAGTTGACACAGTGACGGGATTCCTCTCTGTTGCCGGGTTGGCGGACTCAGCCCGAACGGTGTTCGCAGGTCAAACCTATTGGCGGCGCTATCGCTACACCGTGGCGGGCCTGTTGGACAGCATCGATGTCTCGGGTGGCGGTATCGCGTTCAAGTCACGGAAGTATTTGTACAACACCACGCTCGGTGCCCTTACAGAGATCCATCTAGGCGGGGCGATTACGAGAGTCGGCCCTAACAAAGACGTGCAAGACAGCGTGACCACGTTCCCTGGGGGCGATCAAGTTACAAGGCTCTATTACCCACTCCACGGCGTGACACAGATCAGTACGTCCGCAAGCTACCATGGAGCTGTTGATCGTTCGATTAGCTACGACAGCTTGGGGCGAATCACACAGCAGGTGCTCGGGAGCGGCGCTGATGGTGACCAATATACCTACGATGGGCTCGGACGGCTCGCTTCCGACTCGGCGATACATAACCAAGCTCCTTCGAACACCTGCAGTGGGAGTCCACCACCCATTATCGGTCCCAACGGGAACTCCTGTTTGAGCGGCGGCGGATGGGCCACGGTTTCTGGCACGCAGTTCTCATACGATCCCGCTGGTAACCGCACGGACAACGGGGGAAGCTATGTCGGGGGTGACCGGGTGACGGCGTTCGCCGGGTGCACCTACACTGCGGACGCCGATGGCAACGTCACGAGTCGGACGTGTGGAGCGCAAACCGTGACCTTCTTCTGGAGCGCCGAATCGCGTCTCGACAGCATGACCGTCGGCACCACGCGGGTGGCATTCAAGTACGACGCCGGGGGGCGGCTTACGCGCAAGGATGTGAATGGTGCGGCCCAGAGCTACTTTCTGTGGGATGGCTCCAACCTGCTGGCGGAGCTTGGCGGTACGGGGACGACGGAAGTGGCCGAGTACTCCTACTGGGGAGTCGACGATCTACACGCGATCCTGGTTGGAGGCCAAGAGTTCAACGCGCACGAGGACGCCATCGGAAACGTGACCGCGCTGACCGATGGCGCCGGGACCCTCAAGCGATCATACGGCTATGATGCGTTCGGTAACCTCACCGGCGGGAGTGACCTACTGCCGTTCTCTAATGCTGATAGGGCCCGGTGGAAGGGCGCGCTATGGCTTGGGCCAGAGGTTGATCTATACTACATGCGCGCGCGTTGGTACGAGCCCAAGAGTGGGCGATTCCTGTCTGAGGATCCAGCGGGGCTCGACGGAGGGCTTAACCCGTACACGTTCGCTGGAAGCGAGCCGGTAAACGGTACCGACCCGGTTGGGATGATGGGTGGGTGCTTGATGCGCAGTCAGTACGTGGAGTGTCCCAGCAGTGATATGTCGGGATCAACTGACCAGGGCATCGACTGGGATGCCTTCTTTGCGGAGATGGCTGCGGAATCGCAGCCGCCCTCGACGGAATACGAAGTCACGTTGCTGTATAACGGTGAAGTCGTCTCTATCGACATGAAGATTGCGAATGCCGACTTCGACCCCACGAATCCAATTCAAGAGGCCTTGGTCGAAATCGCGGCTGAAGCCGCCATTGATGCAGGCGCTTCTAGTTTCACGATAACATCAATGACTTGCTGTCACTCGTATGATATCGACGATCCACACAATTACGGGTACGCGATGGATGTCGTACTTGGCGACCACTACAACGCGCTCCAGTATGGCGCGTTCGAAAACCATTTGGAATATAGCTTGCCTACAGGCTCGCAAGTCTTGGGGCCAGATGGTTTTGGAGTCAACCTAACGACAACAGGGATTTGGCCAGTGAACATGCAGGCATTCGATAGAAAGAGAGGCATGACCCTGTGGCAGGAACACAGTGGCAGCCACGCCCACGTTCACATTCAGGTCCCGCGCGGGTGGGTGCCGTGAACTACTTGAGGCGAGGCGCTCTGCCAACTATCTCGCGTGAAGGAACTTACACGCGACGTCGGGAGTCGGCGACACAACGTGCGTTCGCGGTCGGCAAGTGTGCGATCGTAGCGTCGCTGTTATTTGTTCTGCCGCCAAGCCGCGAGTGGCAAGCGGCATCCGACTACATCCACGTTGGAGACTCGCGGGTGAACGGTCTCGCCATTCGCCCGTACGTCTATCGTTGCCAGGTCCATACCTTTCCCTACACGGCCTCCTCCCAGGACACCGTCGAAGACCTGGGCTTCATCGAGGAACGGGTACAGGTCGTCGGAGACGGCCCGCATTCCACTCTGCTCGATGTGGTTACGAATCGCACCACCGAAGCCCCTTCAGTCGACTCGACTCGGCTGGATCGGCGGACGCTCGCTCTGATTTCCGAGAGACTCCATTGGGAAAGCGGCGTCCTAACACAGACCGTGCGCGGCCGTCATCTGTCAGCTCTTCAGGAGACCGCACAAGAGAGGGACTCAGCAGACACGACGTTGGGAGGGCGAGCATTCCTTTACGGTCAAGAGCAGTTGTTTCTCCTGGCTCTCGGACCGCCGCTTGCAATTGGCGCATCCTTTAGCATTCCCACTGTGTTGTACGACGGCGGGAGTAACCGCTATGTGGTAGATACGACCCCGATCCATGTTACCGCAGACGGCCGGTACCCAGCGCCCGGTGGCGACTCCACCGACGTATGGTTGGTGAATTTCGGGGGACGACAGTTGCAGGTTGCTAAGAAGTCCCGCCGTATCTTGGAGAAACGAGCCGCTTGGGGTGAGGACCGATTTATGAGATGCGTGGCGGTTCAGTGATGATTCCCGCAATCATGCATTCCGTGACTCGGAGCGCATTCTCGTGGTTCCTCCGGAGCTCCCTTCTCGTTATCGCCCTGCCGCGGGCCAGCGCGGGACAAGGAGCGGTCCACGTCGAGGGGCCGGCGAGGTGGTCAGGGCATCCAGTCGGCAACGCAGCCCTGGCAGAACGCGTTCGGAATGCAGCTACCGAGTATCGATCCTACGCGCCAGTTCCGCGTGTAGCGTTCTTCGATGCTGCCTTCCCTCGTGATTCGGCTGAGCTTGTGCAGATGAGCGGTTACGCCTTGCTGGTGTTGACCGCTCTGACGCAGGATAGCGTCGAACTCCCGTTGTCCCGAGTCTACGTCAGCACGCCGGGAGGCGAGGTGACTCTTCCGGAACTGTTTGCCGTGCGTTCAATAGTCGGTGAGGCAACCCCCGAGCGCGCTACTTTTGGACGCTTCCGCGTGGATGCCATGTACCTCTATCCGGTGGCCGCTGATGCACTTGGTCTTTTCGCCGACTTTGCCGCACACCGCCGTGCGTTCCGGATTGGCCAAGTCGGGCGGAGCCTCCCCGAGACAATTCGCCCGCTCATTCGTAGGACTCCTGCAGGCTCGCTACCGAGCCACGAAGCTATCGCAAAGATGCTGGCTCGCGAGTATCCCGATCTCGGCCAGTTCCTAACTGGGGGTCCTTGACGTCACTCAGGTGCCGCCGCGAAGCCCTATCAGGATGATGTTGTTCGCCTGTACGGCCAGTGATGACAGTGATCGGCGCCCTTCGTCGCGGGCGGTGAGGCGCGGCAGTTGATCAGGCTCCCGCGCCTCCACTGACCTGAGCCATCACGCCGCCTTCGGCGTCTGACTCGCTTCACCACCCGCCCCCTGCTCCGGCGCGTTCTTGGTCTTGAACGGCCCCAGCACGTTACGGGCACTGCGCCACGCTCCCATCAACTCCGGATTATCCCCAAACCGGTACCGCACCATCCCGTCGAGCGCGCGCACCTGCTTCCTGATCTCCGCGAACACGGCCTGGAGATCGGTGCTCGCACCGACATGATCGCGCCGGGCTGCGCGCGACGCGGCGATGGTCTGTTCGAACTCCCCCAGCAGGGCCGCGATGTCGGCGAGCAGGGTTGACGACATCCCCCGGGCGAGCAGCACATCCTGCTGCGCCGTGGCCCTCTCCAACATCGCCTGCGCCGCGGTGAGCAATGCCCGGTCGCTGGCATTGGAAGGCGGCACCTCGAACTGCACCGCCATCTCGGTGCCCTCCTGCTTTCCCAGCGCCCCCAGCGCCCGCAAGTACAACAGCAGCTTGCTCGTGAGCGCCCGGCGCAACGTCTCGCGGTGCTTACTGGCCGAGCGTGTCGTCACCAGCCCCGCGCGCTGCTGCGCGTCGAGCTGCTCGGCGCGCTGAATCAACTCCTCGAGCTGCGTGAGCCCGAGTCCTTCCTCTCCTGCGTCCGTCTTGTGGGCCCGGAGAAAATCGCGGACCCGCCCGGCGGCGTCGAGCCGCCTGCGTAACGTGGCTTTCACTGCGCCCTCCTTGGTGATGTCGGTTTCCCCGGTCCTCACCTCTTGATCCCCTCTCCGTCATTGGTCCTCACCCCCTGTCCCCCTCTCCCTTCGGGAGAGGAGGAACGACAGGCAGTCTTGCGTTTCCCCTCTCCCGAAGGGAGAGGGGATCAAAGGGGTGAGGACTATCGAGGGGACACGGGGCGAGGACCAAATGGAGTGGTGACAGGGGGTGGCCTGGCCTTGTCACCCTTCGCGCCCGTACGTTCCGGTCCCATGCTCGACCTCGAAACCCCTGCTCTGCTGCTCCATCTCGACGTGGTGGAGCGGAACATCGCGCGCATGGCGGCGCGGGCTCGGCAGCTCGGCGTGCAGCTGCGCCCCCACGCCAAGACGCACAAATGCATCGAGTTGGGCCGGCTGCAGCTCGAGCACGGCGCGCGCGGGCTCACGGTGGCGACCCTGGTCGAGGCCGAGGTGTTCGCGCGCGCGGGAGTC
>CBFHAJ010000011.1:0-43173 GCA_965653495.1 uncultured bacterium
TGCCGCCGCCAGTGCCGCGACCAGGTCGTCCGCAGGGGGTGGGGGGGGCTCCGGCGTCACCGCCGGCTTCGCTGTCGCCTGCTCGAGCTGCTCGCGCAGCGCGGCCTCGCGGCGCTCTCCCAGGGCGTTGTCGCGTTCGAGGTCGAGGACCGCGCGGCGCAGGCTGGCGATGAACTCGGCAAGGTCGACGGCTTCGGGGTCGCCGCTGCGCACGGCGCGTTGCCACTCGACCACGCGCGTGAGCAAGGTCTCGCGGGAGGCCACCAGCTCGTCCACGCGCGCCCGCAGCTGCGAGGCGGTCTGTTCGCTGGCGGCGATGCGCTCTCGGGCCGCGGCCGCTTCCCGTCGCAGGCGCACCAGCTCCTGCGCGTCTTCCTTAGGCTCCGACTCGATGAGATGTCCCTGGAGCTTGGCCCGCAGCGCCTCAGAGTGTTCCAGTCGGCGGTGCAGCGCGGCGATTTCTTCACGGGTGCGGGCGACTTCGTCCTGGAGGACTTTGAGACGCTGAGTCTCGCCGGCCTCACGGGCGGCGGCTTCTGCGAGCCGCACCCGGGCTAGATCCGCCTCGGCACGCGCCTCGTCGAGCGCGCCGCGCAGCTGCTCCAGTCGGCATTCGAGCAGGAGGGTCCGGTCCGAGCCCCCCCCACCCGCCCCCGTTGGCGTGCGTGGAGGCGGAGCCGTTACGCCCCCTCGCTAGGTAAGAGGACCATACGTCACTATAGTGAAATGCGTCAGTTCGCGAAACCCCGGGAGGCGGGTCACCCTGTTGGCGCCGACTGGTCCTCACCCCCCCCCCCGCCCGACCCCCTCTCCCCTCTGAAGCACAAGGTTCAGGGCGGGTGATACTTTACGGGCATGACGAAACCCGATCGCACCTACGACGCCATCGTCATCGGCTCCGGGATTTCCGGCGGTTGGGCCGCAAAGGAGCTGTGCGACTTGGGCCTCAAGACCCTCGTGCTCGAGCGCGGCCGCGACGTGCAGCACATCAAGGATTACCCCACGGCGAACCTGGCACCGTGGGAGCTGCCGCACCGCGGCTACAACCCGCGCAAGCTGATCGACGCCAATCCGCTCATCAGTAAGGCGGCCGGCTACGGCGAAGCCACCGCGCATTTCTTCGTGAAGGACTCAGACCACCCGTACGTGCAGGAGAAGCCGTTCGACTGGATCCGCGGCTATCAGGTCGGCGGGAAGTCGCTCATCTGGGGCCGGGCGACCCAGCGCTGGAGCAAGTACGAGTTCGTCGCCCCCGAGAAGCTCGGCTACGGGATGAACTGGCCGATCACGTACGACGACATCGCGCCGTGGTACTCGCACGTAGAGCAGTTCATCGGCGTGTGCGGCAACTACGACCACCTCGACGCGATGCCGGACGGCGAGTTCCTCCCGCCCTTCGACTTCAACTGCGTCGAAAAGCACATGAGCGAAGCGATCCACGCGAAGTACAAGAACCGCTGGGTCGTGCAGGGACGCTGGGCGCACCTGTCGAAGCCTAAGCCGATCCACCTGCAGCAGGGGCGCGGCACGTGTCAGGCCCGCAATCTCTGCATGCGAGGGTGTCCCTTCGGGGGATACTTCAGCTCCAACTCGTCCACGCTGCCGTGGGCGATGAAGACCGGCAACCTCACGGTGCGGCCGTACTCAGTGGTGCACTCGATCGTCTACGACCCCAAGACCGGCAAGGCGTCGGGCGTCCACGTCATCGATGCCAACACGCACGAGCAGCTCGAGTTCGCCGCGCGCATCATCTTCGTGAACGGGTCGGCACTGAATTCGACCCTGGTGCTCCTCAACTCTGCGTCGTCGCGCTTCCCGCACGGGCTCGGCAACGACAGCGGGGTGCTCGGGCATTATGTGATGCACCACAACTACCGCGTCGCAGGGCACGGACGCATCGACGGATTCACCGACAAGTACTTCTTCGGGCGCAACCCGACCGAGTGCATCCTCGTGAACTTCCGGAACCTCGGCAAACAGGACACCGACTTCGTCGGCGGGTATACCACGTTCACCGGAGCGTATCGCGAGCGCGGCGTGGAGACCAGTGATCTGGCGGGCGAAGCGTTCAAGGACGCGCAGACGCAGCCGGGGCCCTGGGGGATCTACATGTATATGCAGGGTGAGACGATCCCCAAGGAGACGAACCACGTGCGGCTCCATGAGACGCAGAAAGACCAATGGGGCATCCCCCTCCTCGTGATGAACGTGGACTACGACGACAACGACGCGCGCATGATCAAGGACTGGCGCACGCAGGCCGCCGAGATGCTCGAGGCCGCGGGGTGCCATGACGTCGAGACGCACGACAAGGGATGGGCGCCGGGGCTCGACATCCACGAGATGGGCGGTGCGCGCATGGGGAAGGATCCGCGGCGCTCGGTGCTCAATGAGTGGAACCAGGTGCATGGCTGCCCGAACGTGTTCGTCACCGACGGCGCGTGCATGACGTCGACCGGGAACCAGAGTCCCTCCATCCTGTATATGGCGTTGACCGCGCGCGCGGTGAACCACGCCGTGGACGAGCTGAAGCGGAGGAACCTGTGAATCGACGCGACGTCCTCAAGACGGCGGCCGCGTTCTTCGCGTCCAGCGGCATCCTGGCTGCATGCCGCAGCGATCGCGCTTCGGATCAAGCGCTGATGGAGGAGATCGCCGACACTCTCCTTCCTACGACGACCGGCTCACCCGGCGCGAAGGCGGCAGGCACGGGCGCGGCGATGAGCCTCATTCTGAATGACTGCTACACGCCGGCGGAGCAGCGCGCGGTCAGCGAGGGGCTCGCGCGCTTTCGCACCAAGAAGTTCCTCGCGCTGTCGCGCGCGGACCGTGAGGGGTTCGTGCGCTCCGTGGGCAGGGAAGCCTGGTTCGCGCCGGTGCGTGACCTCGCCCTCGGCGCGTACTTCTCGTCCGAGACCGGGATGACGCAGGCGCTCCGCTACGTGCCGGTGCCGGGGAAGTACGTCGGCTGCATGCCGCTGGCGCCTGGCCAGCCTGCCTGGGGCTAGGGCTTCCCAAGGGGCCACCCGGCTCGCATCGGCCTGCTTCAGGGCTCGTGCCGTTGCCGAGCCGCCCCTTCAGGGGACGGATAAGCGCGCTTCGTTGCCTCGCGAACCTCACCCGCCCGCCGGTTTCGGCCAGTGGAGACCGAGCACCTCGAGGACACCCAAGTCCCAGTGGACGGTGCGGACCACCTCGCCGCGGTCAAAGCCCAACCCCGCGGCCAGGGCGTATTCCCCATAGCGCTCGCCGGCCGCCGTTAGCCGCCGTTCCCCGCCGTCCTTATAGACGAGCCCAGCGGCGTCGAGGAGCTTGTTGAAGGCTTGGGCGGACAGCTGCGGTTTGACGATGTGCCCGAGATACGTGGCGGTGTAGCGACGCGGCTCCGTAACCTCGCCGTGGTCTTCGCGGGTGCTCGGTTTCCCGCTGAGCGCCGTCCAGATCGCGCCCGGGCGCGCCCGCACGAGCATGTATGCATCGCTGGTGAACAGCACTTCGAGTCCTTCATCGGTAAGGATGCCGGCGATCCGCTCCATGAAGGTTGCGCCCTTGTGGTCGGTCGGGCGCTGAAACCACTCACGCGCCGTGGTGGCTGTGAGCTCGAACACGCCGGTTGCGGGATCGTAGCAGCTCGCCATGCCTACCTAAGGTGAAGAGCGTTTCTGCGGCAGGATCCCCATGCGCTCGCCCTTCGCCATCCGGGCGAGCATCAGGCGGAACCGCCTCTCGCGGGTCTCTTCCTTCTTCGCCTGCATCACCCAAAACACCGTGGTCCGGCGATACCCGGGCGGCTCCGACTGGAAGAACTTCCACGCCTTGGGATTGGCCTTGAGCCGCTTCAGGAACGCCGGCGCGAGGGTGATGTGGCGGTTCTCGAACGAATAGGGCGCGGCCGCGATCTTGGCGCGCCGCTCGAACGCCGCGATACCCGGAGGGGCGGCCCGTCCTGCGGCGATCAACTGCTGCATCCGCTTGATGTTGACCCGACTCCAGTTGCTCTTCGCCTGGCGCGGCGTGTAGCGCTGCTCGAAGCTTTCAGCGTCGAGGGAGCGCACCACCCCGTCGATCCACCCCCAGCAGAGGGCCTCATCCACCGCCTGGCGATAGCCGATCCCTTTGTGCAGGGCGTGGACCTTGTACAGGCGCATCATCAGCTCGGTCTTCGAGCCGTGATGTTGCTCCAACCACTTTCTGAAGTCGGCCGGTGTCTTGAACGCCCTGGGCATGTGCGCAGACTGCCCTCATGGGAAGAACGGGAACAGCCGCCGGATCTCGGCTTCGTCCGGCTGGCGGCCGTATTCGCAGATCTCGAACGCTTCGGCGTACTTGATGGTCGACGCCCGCTGTTGCCCATAGCGCGCCGCCAACCGCGCGCGGAAGCGATCTGCCGTCGAGGCGAACCGCCGGCTGAAGGCGTCGCGCACCTCTCGCTCGCGCGCCGCCTTGCCGGCCGCGTCCTGCGGCAGGCCGCCCGCCGGCACGTCGCAGCATCCCCCTTCGTAGAACTGCGATGGCATCGCCGCGACCACGGCCAGCTTCTTCTCGATCACGTCGTCGATGGCGACCACGATGTCACCGCTGAACGGGTTCGGCTTCTGGAAGCGATCCTCGGAGAAGAGAAAGACCGGATTGCGACGCAGTGGCGGTACCTCGGGGTCGAAGAAGGGCACCTGCACCATGTAGGCGGCGTCCATCACAAGCACCCCGGTGTACCGGTGGTCCGGGTGGTAGTCGTTGGGACGATGGCTGATCACCACGTCGGCCTGCCACTCGCGGATGAGGCGCGCGATGCGGCGCCGGTTTTCCAGGGTGACCATCAGCTCGCCGTCGTGGTTGTCGAGCACCTCCGTCTCGATCCCCAGAATCTTCGCGGCGGCGAGCGTCTCGGCGCGACGGCGCTGGGCCAGGGGGCCGCCCGCCATGGTGGCGTGGCCGATATCCCCGTTGGTCACCGCCACACACTTGAACTTGTGCCCGAGCGCCGCCCATTTGGCGCCCACGCCTGCCGCCACCAGCTCGCAGTCGTCGGGGTGCGCACCGAACGCGATGATGCGCAGGGGCGCGTCGGTGTGAGCCTGGGCGGCTGGCGCGGCCGAGCTGGACGGCAGAACCGCGATTCCCAACGTGGCGAGCGCGAACAGAGCGTGATGTTTGTGCATGGGGATCTCCTGTGGGACGCAGATCCACTTCCGTGCGTGGCGCGTGAATCGTTCGTGAAGATGTCACCGGGTGCTGCCTTCGGCGAGGTCCGCGGAGTTCTAACGGACTCCTACTTTCCAGCCACCAGCCGTTCGAAGCGCGGGTGCCCCTTGAGCGGAGCAAACGTGGGATCGATCCGGAGCCAGCCAGGCGAGAGGTAGTAGGGCACCTTGAGCAATGGCTCCAACTGGTCCACCGCCTTCTCCGGCTCGCCCACGAGCAGATAAATGCGGACGAGCTGGTGCTGGAGGTAGGGGCCGAAGACCGCGTTCCGGCTGACAGGCCAGAGCGCCACGCCACGCTCCCCTTCGGCGATCGCCTCCGCCTTCCGGCCCAGGTAGGCGAGCGCCAGGCCCCGGAATGCATGCCGCTGTCCGTCTTGGGGCGTGGCCCGCAGTTGCTTCTCGAAGGCGAGCCGGGCCGTGTCGGCATAGACACGCGTCTGCACCGAGTTGCCCCGGAGCTGATAGGCCTCGGCGCGGACAATACCCCAAGTCCCCCGGTCGTTATCGAAGGCGCTTGGCGGGAGCGCGAGGAGCTGCTGCCGCTGGGCATCGTCCAGCACCCAGTAGAGGTCCCGGTAGGTCCCGAAGTGGGCGAGGAGCGCGGCTGGCTCGACGGCCGTGAGCGCCGTGCGCACGACAGCCCGGGCGCCGGCAAGGTCACCCTGGGCGAGGGCCACGAGGGCCTTCTCCTCGATGAGGTTGAGGTTCGTGGGGGCGAGTGCCAAGCCCCGGTCCACGGTCGCCTGGGCCTCGGGATAGCGGCGCAGAGAGAGCTGCAGGTCCGCGGTGGCGAGCGCCGTGATGGCCGCGCGGGGGTCGAGCGCGCTCGCCTTGGTGAGATGGTGGAGCGCCGCGTCCCAGCGGCCGAGGGCCTGCTCCGTCAGGGCCGCCGTCACAAGCAAGTCGACGTTGTTGGGCGCCCGCGTGAGCCCTGCCTCGGCGGCCGCGAGCGCCTGCCGTTCGTCCTCTGCCACGAGCTGGTAATAAGCCCCTAGCGCGGCCTGTCCCTCGGGCCGGTCGGGACCGAGCGCCTGGGCGCGCTCCGCCGCGTGCCGGGCCTCGGCCGCCAGCTCGGGCGTGGGCGTGCCGGCGAGGTAGAGATACGCGCGCGCCCGCGCGAGCTGGGCCCAGGCCGGGACGAAGGCCGAGTCGAGCGTCACCGCCTGCTGGTAGAAGCCGATGGCGCGCCGCAGACTCGACGGATCAACCACGCTCATGGCCTGGGAGGCCGCCTCGCCCTTCAAGAAGGCCTCGTAGGCCGCCAAGTTCGCCGTCGGCGTAGCAGCCAGCTCGTGGCGGGCACTGTCGCCCAGCACCACGTCGAGCGCACTCGCGACCGTGCCCGCGATGTCGGCCTGGACCTGAAAGACGTCGGTGAGCGAGGCGTCAAACGACTGCTGCCACTTGGTGCGCGGTGCGTGCCCCGGCTCCACGTGCACCAGCTCAGGGCTCACACGCACTCGACTCGGGGCTCCTGACACCTTCTCCCATTGCACAGTGGCCGTGAGCAGGTAGTCTGCCCCCAGCTCGCGCGCGATCTCCTGCGGCCGTTTCGTCGTGTGCCGGTATTCATTAGAGCTGCCGCGGGCGATGACTTCGAGCCCCGCGACCCTCGAGAGCTTGCCCCGCAGCTCATCGGTCACGCCGTCCGCGAAGTAGGCATTCGCCGAATCGCCCAGGTTCTCGAACGGGAGGACCGCGAGGACCTTGGGGCCGGCGGCCTCGCTCGCGCCGGCGCGCACGCGGCGCCAGGCGAAGAGCACGCCCAGCCCGATCAAGAAGCCGACGCCGAGCGCGACGGCGGTTACAGGAACCCGGCGGACGCGGGCGGCGAGCGGCGAAAGGGCGACGCTGGCAACGGCAGGAGCGGCCGCGGTGGACGACTGGACCGCCTGGGCGAACTGTGCCGCCGTGGCAAAACGATCCGCCGGCACCGGTGCCAGGGCCCGCTGGATGACCTGATCCACCGCCTCGGGCACGCTGGGCCGCAGTTTCCGCAGGCTCGGCACCGGCTCGGTGAACCGCTTGACGATGATCGCTTGCGCCGTAGGCCCGGTGTACGGTGGCTCGCCAGCGAGCATCTCGTAGAGCACGGCCCCGAGGGAGTAGACGTCCGTGCGGGCATCCAGCGTGTTGTCCCCGCTCGCCTGCTCGGGGCTCATGTAGGCCGGCGTACCGATGCTCATCCCCGTCTGGGTCAGGTGCTCATGGCCGCCCAAAGCCCGCGCGATCCCGAAATCGGCCAAGAGCGTGTGGCCTTCTACCGTGAGCAGGATGTTCTCGGGCTTGATGTCGCGGTGGATCACCCCGTGACGGTGCGCGTAGTCCAGGCCGGCCGCGGCGTCACGGATGATTCCAAGCGCGTCCTCCACTCCTAGCTGCCGCTCCCGCTGCAGCCGGTCCCGGAGCGACTCGCCTTCCACGAATGGCATAGTGAACCAGAGCTGGCCGGCGGTCTCGCCAGAGTCGTAAACCGTGAGGATGTGAGGGTGCTGTAGCCGAGCGGCGAGCTGGATCTCGCGCTGAAACCGTTCCGGCCCGAGAGTGGCGGCGAGCTCGGGGCGCAGGACCTTCAGCGCGGCCGGCCGGTTGTGCTTGAGATCGCGGGCAACATAGACCGTGGCCATCCCGCCGCGCCCCAGCTCGCGCTCGAGCAGGTACCGGTCGCGCAGGCCCGCAGCTAGCGCGGCGGTGGAATCGCTGAATGAGGGTGGGGTCGCGATGGGTCGAATCTGGTCCGGTGCGCGCACCAACGCCAGCGGCCGGACGTCTTGATTCCGGCACGGGCGGCTCCGCCAGCGCGACTGGCGCTCATGTTGAGCTACGCCTATTCTCTTACACGCTGTTGCAAGGGGGATGCGGTGAAGCAGCGGCTGGTCCGCGATCGCGGGTCGGAACCAGCGGTGTCCCGGCGCGAGTTCCTGGCGCAAGCCGGAACCGCGGCCCTGGGGTTCACCATCGTCCCGCGCCACGTGCTCGGCGGCAAGGGCTATGTGCCGCCCAGCGACAAAGTCACCATCGCGTTCATCGGCGTCGGCTCACAGGGCCAGCGCGTCATGCTGAACTTCCTGCGCGAGCCCGATGTCCAGGGTGTGGCGGTGTGCGACCCAAACCGGTCCGGCGCCGGGTACCCGCAGTGGGACACGCACGAATTCTGCCACTCGGTGCGCGAGCTGTTGAACGTCACCTCAGGCTGGGATTGGCTCAGCCCGGACGATCCGATTCAGCTCACCCATTCCCTGCAGGTGACCGGCGGCGTCTCCGGCCGCGAGCCGTGCCAAAAGATCGTGAACGCCTACAACGGCGCGCGGAAGCGGTCCGGCAACTATCGCGGGTGCGCGGCCTATCGCGACTTCCGCGAGCTGCTGGACAGAGAGCGCGACGTGGATGCCGTGGTCGTGTGCACCACCGACAACCTGCATGCCGCGGTATCCGCCGCCGCCATGAAGAAGAAGAAACACGTCTTTTGTCAGAAACCCCTCACCCACACCATCTACGAAGCCCGGCAGATTGCCCAACTGGCGCGCGAGACCGGCGTCGCGACGCAGATCGCGGTCGGCAACCAGGCCTCCGAAGACACGCGGTTGCTCTGCGAGTGGATCTGGAGCGGCGCCATCGGGCCGGTGCGCGAGGTGGTGAACTGGTCCAGCCGCCCGTTCTGGCCCCAGGGGCTGGACCGGCCGCAGGCCGCGGAACCGGTCCCCGACGGCCTGGATTGGGACTTGTGGCTGGGGCCGGCGCCGGAACGGCCGTTCAATCACGCCTACGCCCCGTTTGTCTGGCGCGGCTGGGCCGACTTTGGCTGTGGCGCGCTGGGCGACATGGGCTGCTACAGCTACGACACCATCTTCCGCGTGCTCAAGCTGGAAGCGCCGCTCAGCGTGGAGGCCAGCTCCACCGACCGGTATGCCGAGACCTACCCGATGGCTTCCATCATTCGGTACCAGTTCGCCGCCCGCGGCGACATGCCGCCGCTCACCTTCACCTGGTACGATGGCGGTCTCAAGCCGGCCCGTCCGGCTGAGCTGGAAGAGACCCGCCCCTTCAAGGGTGAGGGCGAAGAAGACGAGGGGCTGCTGTTCATCGGGGACAGTGGGAAGATTCTCTGTGGGTTCAGCGGCCGGGGCCCCAAACTGATCCCGCAGTCCAAAATGGACGCGTTCCAGCCGCCGCCCAAGACGCTGCCCCGCTCCCCCGGCAATGAGCGCGAATGGCTCGACGCCTGCAAGGGCGGCACCGTCAAGCCGGGCGGCAATTTCGAGTTCTCCAGCATGGTCACCGAGACCCTGCTGCTCGGTAACGTGGCCACGATGCTGGGCCAGCGGCTCACTTGGGACCGCCCCAATCTCCAGGTGACCAACGCTCCGGCCGCCGAAAGATTCATCCGCCCGGAACGCCGTGCGGGATGGGAGCTATGACCGTCCACCGGGCCGCGGGGCAACGTTGGAGGAACCGATGACGGGACTAACAAGAAGAGAGTTCTGTGAGACCGTTGCGCAGCAAGCCGCGTTTGCCGGACTATTCTCACTGGGAGCAAGGGAGTTCTTGGCCAAGCCGCTCGATCTACCCATTGGGTGCCAGACCTGGTCGGTCAGAGACCTGATCGCCAAGGACTTCCCCGGCGCCCTCCAGCAGCTCAAGACGGCGGGCTTTGAAGCCATCGAGTTGTGCTCGCCGGTGGGATACTCCAACTCAGGCTTCGCCGGCCTCGCCAAGTACAAACCCGCCGAGCTGCGCGCCATGCTGAGCGATGCCGGCTTGAGCTGCGTAAGCTCGCATTTCAACATGGACGAGCTGCGGAAGGACCAGGCCGGCCGGATCGCCTGGGCCAAGGACGTGGGGCTGACCCAGATGATCGTCCCCACCCTCGACGGGCCACCCCATCCCACCATGGACGACGTCAAACGGGCGGCGGATGAGTACAACAAGATGGGCGAGCAGGCCAAAGCGGCCGGCATCCAGCAGGGCCTGCACAACGAGGAATTCGAGCTCACCACGGTGGACGGCAAGCGTACCTACGACCTGCTCTTCGATCTCCTGCAGCCGGACCTGGTGAAGTTCCAGTTTCAGGTCTCGACCATCAGCCGGGGCTACGACGCCGCGGAATATTTCACCAAGTACCGCGGGCGCTTTATCTCCATGCACGTACAAGGCTGGTCCGCGAACACTCGAAAGATCATGCCGGTGGGACAGGACACGCTGGACTGGAAGAAGATCTTCACGGCTGCCAGGATCGGCGGCATCCGGAATTACTTCGTGGAGATGAACCTGGACCTGATGCGGGCCAGCGTTCCGTACCTGCGGCGCCTGCAAGTCTGAGCGCCACCGCTCACCAACCTCGCCTATTGAAGCAGATCCCGCTACGCGCGCTGCGCGCGCTTCGCGGGATGACAAGCGCGCCTCGCTCTTGGAGAGAGAGAAGGGTTAGGGCAAGCGCCGGGCGATGTATTCCTTCCTGCCGTACTGGTAGACCAACTCCCCTGAACGTCGAAAGCCAACCAGTGCCCAAAACCGCCGGTCCAGGAATGTCGAGTCCGATTGCGGCTGCAGCGGGACCACCGCTCCCGAGCTCCATACCATCACGAATGTGCCGTTTCGGTTTTCCAGGGTCAGCGTGACGTTGGGAAGGAGAAAATCGTCCCCGCCCTGGTAGCGCCCGGTATAGCGATCGAGCGTCGCGGGCGCGACTTGCACCGGCGCATGGACCGCGAGCGGCGTCACCGGTTGGCCCAGCGTCATCGCCGCGAGATCGGTCGCGATGGTGCCGGCGGTGCTGGCGTAATTGTTGGACAGCACGACGACCACGAGGTCGTCATCCGGATAATTCTGAATCTCGCTGGAGAATCCGGGTGAGTTGCCGCTCATTCTGAGCACGCGCCGGTTCAGCCGTTGTCCCACCATCCAGCCGTAGCCCACGTCGCCGAGTTGGGGCGTGAACATCAGGGCGACACTCTGGGGGGTCAGCACTTTGCCCGCGTGCAGCGCGCGATCCCAGCGCCACAGGTCTTCCACGGTCGAATAGAGTGACCCGCTTCCCGTTTTGTTCGACCAATCCAGGAACGGGGCATTGGTGATCCCCGTGGCGCCGACGGGGACGTAGCCGGACGCGCGCTGCGGCACCAGGGACGCCGCGTTGGAATCATGCGCGGTCGCGACGAGGCCGGCGGGGCGAAACAGGTTCTGCTCGAGGTATGCGCCGTAGCTCATGCCGGAGATTTGCTCGATGAGGTGCGCGAGCAGGATGTACTCGGAGTTCGAGTAGTTGTAGCGCGACCCCGGCGCGAATGCCAGCGGCAGATCGCGAAACAGCGCGACCAGTGACGGAACGGTGTGGGGCACGCGCGCGATCGTGTCGTAGCCCGGAATGTCGTTCACGTCCGGAATCCCCGACGAGTGCGCCAGGAGGTTGTGGATCGTGATCTCTGCCCCTTGCGGATAATCGGGGATGTATTTCGCGATCGGGTCCGTGACGTTGAGCTTGCCGCGCTCGGCGAGCTGCAGGATGGCGGCGGCGGTGAACGTCTTCGTGATGGAGGCAATGTGGAAGCGGGTGTCGATGGTATTGGGGACCGACAGCTCGTAGTTGGCCATGCCGTACGCCCGTTCGAGCACGATGGTCCCGTGGCGTGCGACGAGGACCGCGCCGCTGAACGCGCCCGCGCGGACGTAGTTCTGGACGTAGCGGTCGACGCGTTGGCGCAGGGAGTCACGGGTCTGCGCCGGCAGACGCGAGACGGGGACGGTTACGAGGCAAGACAGAAGCGCGATGGAGACAAGGCGGCTCAACGAGGACTCCAGGCAGAGTCGGTAGTTAGATAGCTCAAAGTTCGCGTTGGTTGGAGCGCTCGGTAGTGCGTCCCTGCCGCGGCAATCTCGCCGCCGCCAAACTCTCCCGGCCGATCCGCACCGGTGCTGACGATGCTCGCCGCCGTTGCTTCAGTCCTCACGACGCGGGCTCCGGCCGGCTCGGCGCGCGTCGAACGGTTCGCCGCCGTCGGCCAGGTGTCGTACGCGGCGCAACTGTTACCCCTACCTCGGCTACAAGCCGATCGACTGGGACAACGCGCTCGTCGCCGCCATTCCGCGTGTTAACGCCGCCCGTTCGTCGGGGCCGACGACGCGGCGGAGTATTTCACCAAGTATCCCGGGCGCTTTATCTCCATGCACGTACAAGGCTGGTCCGCGAACACTCGAAAGATCATGCCGGTGGGACAGGACACGCTGGACTGGAAGAAGATCTTCACGGCGGCCAGGATGGGCGGCATCCGGAATTACTTCGTGGAGATGAACCTGGACATGATGCGGGCCAGCGTTCCGTACCTGCGGGGCCTGCAAGTCTGAGGGCCCCCGCCCAAGGCGGGGGCCCTAGTCGGGACGGCGGGATTTGAACCCGCGACCCCCTGAACCCCATTCAGGTGCGCTACCGGGCTGCGCTACGTCCCGTGGCCCTTCAAGAAACCCGCCCTTCCCCGTTGCAAGGGCAGGACCACCTGCCGACAGTCGACAGACGCCAAGTGGTTGTCAGAATCTAGCCTCGATCCTTATGAAGGCGAAGGGCCGCAATCCTCAGACCTTCATCGTCTTGCTCGCCTCGTCCCAGCTCACCGCGCTGCGCCGGAAGTAGGACTCGTTCGCCATGTGGCACGCCAGCGCCGCGTTATGGCCGAACACCACGTCCTCCACCACCGGTTTCCGCGTGCGCACGGCCTCGAAGAAGTTCCACAGGTGCACCCGCGTACCATCGAAGTGCGGTGCCGTGAAGATCGTGGACTCGGCGAACGGCAAACGCTCGCCCAGCTTCGGGTCGTTCTCCTTGTGCCACTGCTCCTCGTACGCCTGCCGCAGCGCGCCCGGATAGCTGGTCGTGTAGTAACTCGGCTCCGTATCACGGCCGCTCTGCGGAGTCACGGTGAGCTGCGATCCGGCCAGCTCGAGGATCCCCTTGGTCCCGTGGAAGCGATACGACTCGGGCAGCTCGGTGCCGAGGTTGAGCCGCATCGAAACGGGCAGGTCGCCATAGTAGAAGTTCGTCAGGTGGACATCGGGCATGTTGCGCCCGTCCTTCCAGCGGCGGATCCCGCCGACCGCCATCGCCTGGCGCGGTGGCTCGTTGATGCTCAACATGTATATCAGACCGCTGATGAGATGAACGAGCAGGTCGCCCGCCACGCCGGTGCCGTACTCCTTCCAGCAGCGCCAGCGCGCAAAGACGTTGGGATCGAACGCGCGCTTGGGCACGTCGCCCTGCCAGGTGTCCCAGTCGAGCGTGCGGGGCGAGAGATCGGGGGGCGGGGGATACTCCCACGCGCCCGTCGGATCGTTACGGCCGAGCGAGCCCTCGACCATCATCAGGTCGCCGATCGCTCCCCCGGCAAGCAACTCCCGGGCCTTGGCGCAGATCTGCGAGCTGACCCGCTGCGAGCCGATTTGGACGATGCGGTTCGTCTTCTGCACGGCGTCGACCATCGCGACGCCGTCCGCAGGCGTGTGCGACATCGGCTTCTCGCAGTAGATGTCTTTCCCCGCGCTCACGGCGTCCACCACCATGCGGCGGTGCCAGTGATCGGGCACCGCGGCCACGATGCAGTCGATCGTCTTGTCGTCGAGCAGCTGCTGATAGCGGCGCGTCACGGGCAGGTTCGCTCCGGCGATCTCGCGGGCCAGCGTGTGGCGTCCGTCGTACAGATCGGCCGCGCCGGCGCACACGACACCGGGCAAATGGACCGACTCGCCTAACAGCCCCGAGCCCTGCATGCCCACGCCCACCATGCCGAAGCGCACGGTGTCACTCGGCGCCACGCGGAGGCGCAGCGAGGGGGTGGCGAGGGACGCCCACGCGGCGGCGCCGCTCAGCTCGAGAAATTCACGGCGGGACCAGGACGGGGTGTTCATGGCGGCTCTCCTCTCTCTTGCGTTCGCGGTTTCGCCCAGGACGTCAATGTGCAGGGACAGCAAGACTCGCGCCAATCAGCGCCGGTACTGCCGCAACTGGCTCTCACGGCGCGCCAGCACCGCCGTCGCGAGCAGGCAGCCGACGCCGCCCGAGACGACCGAGAACACCGCGCCGACGAGCTGCGCGGCCACCCCCGCTTCCAGCTCGCCGAGCTGGGGGCCGCCCATGAAGAAGATCATGTTGACGCCCGTCATGCGGCCGCGCAGCTCGTCGGGTGTCTCGAGCTGCCGGATGATGTTGCGGATCACCGTGCTGACGGTGTCGGCGGCGCCGACCGAGGCCAGGCACACGAGCGTGAGCCAGAAGCTGGTGGACAACCCGAACACGACGGTCGCGGCGCCGTACGCCGCCACTGCCCAGAGCAGTACCGCCCCGCGGCGCTCGATGCGGTCGATCGAGTGTGCCATCACGACTCCCGCCACCACCGCGCCGACGGACGGCGCCGCGTACAGCCAGCCGTAGCCGCGCGCGCCAACGCGCAGGATGTCCTGGGCGAAGATCGGGAGCAGTGCGGTGGCGGAGGCGAAGAACGTGGCGATGAAGTCGAGCAACATGGTCGAGCGCACGATCGGCTGCGCGAATACGAACCGCAGGCCTTCCCACGCGGCGGCCCAGGTGATCCGCGCCGCCGTCCCTTCCGGCGCGCGCGGCCGGGCGCGCATCACCAGCAGTGCGGCGATCACGATCAGGAACGACGCGGCGTTGACGGCGTACACCCAGCCGATTCCCGCGCCGGCGATCACGAGGCCCGCCAGCGTCGGGCCCGCCACGGACGAGATCTGGAACATCAGCGTGTTGAGCCCGATGGCGTTGGCCAGATCTTCCCGCGGCACCAGGTTGGGGATGAGGGCCTGGCGCGCGGGGCCGTCGAACGAGGCCGCCGCTGACGACAGGGCCGCGAGCAGGTAGATCGGCCAGACGGTGCGCAGGCCGCCGAACGTGAGCCCGGCGAGCGTCGCGGCGAGCAGCGCCATCACGGACTGGGTCGCGAGCATCATCTTGCGGCGATCGAGTGCGTCCGCCATGACGCCGCTCAGCATCGCGAACACGATGATCGGCACCACCTGCACCGCCCCCACCAGGCCGAGCGCGAGCCCTTTGCGGCCCGGCGCGGCGAGCAGCGAGATGTGCCACAGGATCGCCGCGGTCTGCATGCGCGATCCCGAGAACGAGAGCAGCTGGCCGATCCAGAGCAGGGTGAAGTCGCGGTGCCGCAGGGCCGGATAGGAGACGGCGATGCGGCGCGCGATGCGGGTCTCGCTGAGCGCGGCAACGGGACGCCCCACCTTCAGCGCCGTGATTGTGGTGCCGGCGCGAGCCGCCAGAACTCCGGATCGGCCGCGACCCAGTCTGGTGACGGCATGCTCCAGTTCGGCCGTACCGCGAAGACTCTCGCCCCCTTCTCCAGCACCACGAACCCACCCCGCGGGAGCGCCCGCAGCGGCCTGAAGATGTAAAGCGTAGAATCCGACATTTCCCACACCCATCCGTCGGCGGGGCGGTCATCGTGAGTGACCGCGACCACCATGAACTGCGCTCCCGCGACCGACCAAGTCGCGCCCCGGCTCAGGTCGGGGCGGAACACGCCGAACCCTTGGATCGGTGTCCCGATGAGCGGCTGCTTGCGTTTGCCGATCGCGCCGAGCGCCTCCGACAACGGGCGATTGGTGGCGTAGGCTTGGACGGTGCGTGCGGTGTCGGCGTCGGTGGCGAAGGCATTGAGCCACCATGCTTCGTGGGGCCCGCCGCCCGCGGACTCGAGGGCGAGGTACGGATTGGGGCACTGGAAATCGGCGCAGATCTGGGCCGCGTCGTTCTCGATCATACGGAACGCGGAGTCGACACCGGCCTTGAGCGAATCGCGGTAGATGTACATGAAGCGGGGTGCCGGCTGCTGGCCGAGCAGCGTCGACGGCAGCAACAGCAGGAGCACGACGCTAGCGCGCAAGGTTAATTCCGGGCCGTGGGGCCATCTGGACGAGATCCCACAGGTTGCCATAGAGGTCCGCGAACACGGCAACGGTTCCGTAGGACGCCTCCTTCGGCTCCCGCACGAAGCGCACCCCGGTGGCCCGCATGTCGTTGTAGTCCCGCCAGAAGTCGTCGGTCTCGAGAAACAGGAATACCCGGCCGCCGGTTTGGTTCCCGATCGCTGCGACTTGTTCCGGCGTGGAGGCGCGCGCCAGGAGCAGCGTCGTGCCGCTCGATCCGGGCGGCGCTAGTACAACCCAGCGCTTGTCTTGCTCCGGCTGGTACGTGTCCTCGACGAGCGTGAAGTGCAGCGTGTTGCAGTAGAACGCCAGCGCCTCATCGTAGTCGCGGACGACCAGGGCAACGTGTCGCAATTGTTGACGCGCCATTGGCGGCTGTCCTCACCCCCTGTCCCCCTCTCCCAATCGGGAGAGGGGGCACGACAGGCAACCTTTCGTTTCCCCTCTCCCGAAGGGAGAGGGGATCAAAGGGGTGAGGACACCAAGACAGAGGGGCAGGGGGTGCGGCTAGTTGATCCCCACCCGCCCGCGCGCCGCCGCGACCACCTTCTCCGGATCGAAGCCCACGCCGTCCTTGAACACCGTCACCACCTTGCGGATCACCGACGGATCGGCGGCGAGATCGCCGTCCAGCAGCACCAGGTCGGCGTCCTTCCCCTGCTCGATCGAGCCGATCTTGTCCTGCATGCCGAGGATGCGCGCGCCGTTCAGGGACACGATCTGCACCGCCTGCTCGGCCGTAAAGCCCGCCTCGCGCAGCAGCTCGTAGCCGCGCTGGTCGCCGTAGCCGGGCAGGGCGCCGCCGTTGCCGGTGGGATCGACGCCCGCGGCGAGCACCCCACCCGCCGTGACGAACGCCTTCTCGAACGCCATCGCGTGCTGCAGCGCCTCGGCGCTGAACGGCCAGGTGCTCGACGTGTCGATGAAATCGCGGCTCTGCAGGTACGCGGTGCGCACCTCGGGCGCCATCATGTCGAGCGAGCGCTGATCGCGCACCGGGCGGTGCGAGCACAGCGCCTCGAACACCGGCAGCGTCGAGGTCATCGGCACGTGATGCTGCACCATGGCGCGAATCGTGGCCTGGGCCGCGGCTCCCGTGGGATCGCCGCTCTTCGCGATCACCTGATACGAATCGAGTGGGCACAGGTCGGGTTGCTTGCCGGGGTAGAAGTCGCTGTCCGTGAGCATGCCGTGTTCGAGATTGTCGATCCCCAGCGCCACCGCCTCCTGATAGCTCACCGAGCAGAGATGGCCCGTCACCTTCATGCCGCGCTTGTGCGCTTCGTCGATGGTCGCCTTGAGGTTGGCGCGGGTGATGTCGGTGTAGATCTTGATCCAGGTTGCGCCCTCGGACGACCAGTAGTCCACGAAGCGCCGCGCCGCCTCTGGGGTGGTCACGATCGCCATGTCGGCCGATCCGGTCTTGCCGGCGCCGGTGAGGTATGGCGCGGTGATGACGATGTGCGGGCCCGCCCGGTGGCCGTCGTCGATCGCGCGTTTGGTGTTGATGTCCGTGTACGCCGAGTTCGTGCCGGTGGTGCGGATCGTGGTGACGCCCGAGGCGAGATAGAGCCTGGGCCCGGTGAAGCCGATGCCCACCTCGCGGCCCCCCGCGGCGGTGTAGAACAGGTGGTCGTGCATGCCGACCAGACCGGGGATGAGCGTCTTGCCGCTGCCATCGATCACCTGCGCGCCGGCGGGAACCTGCGCCTGTGCTCCCACGGCCACGATGCGGCCGCGCTGAATCACGACCGTGCTGCCGGTGCGCGCCGCCGCGCCGGTGCCGTCGATCACCGTCACGTGGGTGATCGCCACGACGGGGCTGTCGACGCTGATGACGGACCGCAGGGCGGAGTCCGGGGGTGCCTGCGCGACGAGCGCGAGAGGTAGCTGCAGGGTGGCGACGAGTATTGCGGTCAGCGTGCGCATGGCTCTCCTCAATCGACGGTGATCGTGGTCATCATGCCGGCCTCGAGATGCTCCGCGATGTGGCAGTGCAGCATCCACGTGCCGGGATTCGAGAGGTCAACCAATAAGTCGACCGTGGCGCCCGACGGCACGAGCACCGTGTCTTTCCACGCAAGATTATCGTTCCGCTTGCCGTTCACCGCCAGCACCAGGAAACGCTGGCCGTGGAGGTGGATCGGGTGCTGCATGCCGTGCAGCACCGCGCGCTCGTTGGCAATGCGCAGCTTGATGACCTCCCCGCGACGGAAGTGCCAGCCGATGTCCATGTTCTCGCGCCCCGTCGCGGGGTCGCGCAACACCCAGCGCACTTGCTTCCCCGTGGTCGACCAGTTCATGGCCGGCATGCCGGCGCCCCATTCGACCGGCGCGAACCACGCCGAGTCGAGCATCATCAGCCGCTGGCTCAGGAACGGCAGGTCGTGCGTGTCCATCGCGAGCACCAGCTCTCGGTCAGGGGGCCTGTCAAAGTCGCGAGCGTAGCGCGCGATGTCCTCCTGTACGTCTCGGTGTGTGGCGAGCGAATCGAAGGTACGCGCCAAGTCAGGGTGGGCGGGCGCGGCGTCGACTACGACGACCCCCAGCGTGTCGGTTTCAGGGACGAAGTGCCCGAACAGGCGATCCAGGACGCGCACGCGGTTCACGAGCACGACCAGGCCCGGCTTGTCGAACCGCACGTGCACGACGTATCGCTCTGCAGGCCCGATCACGACGCTCGGCACCCACACGTCGCGCTCGAGCGGCCCCAGGTCGGTGCCCACGAGCTTGGTCCTGGCGCCCCCCCCTTGGAACGAGACGTTGAAGGTGCGCGCGTTGGCGGCGTTGGTGAGGTAGAACCGGATGACGTCGCCCGAGTGCGCGTGCATTGGCCAGTGCGTCTGGCCGTTCACGAGCTTGACGTTGCCGAACCGGCCCATCAAGGCGTGCGTCGGCGTGTCGCTGCCGTACGCCACCGGACCGTCGTCGCCGATCAACAGGTCGTCGAGGATGAGCGTCTGTTCGTCGGTGACGGGGCCGTACAGGTCTCCATGCGCCGGGCGCACGAGAATGTTGCCGTACAGGCCCAGGTCCTGCTGGATATCCTCGCGGTGGTGCGAGTGATACCAGTAGATGCCGGCATCTGGGAACCGCACTGTATAGATGAAGGCGCCGCCCGGTGGGACGATCGGCTGTGTGACTCCCGGCACGCCGTCAAACCGATTGTCGAGCCGTACGCCGTGCCAGTGGATCGAGGTCGGCCGGTCGAGATGATTCGTGAGACGAATGGTGATGCTGGCGCCTCGCGTGGTGACCAGCAGGGGTCCCGGCTGCTCGCCGTTGAAGCCGTACATGAGCACGTCGTTGCCGGCGATGTGGCGGTGCACAGGGCCCGCCACGAGGTCGAGCGTGTCGCCATCATGGAGCATGCGAGGCTCGGTGGGCTGCGCGTCCTCGACCGGGCCGGTGGGGCGTGGCAGCCAGGGCGCGGCGGCGGGCGTGAGCGCCATCTCGGACGGCAGCATCGGGATGTTCGGTGTCATCGGCACGCCGTGCCAGCCGGATGATTCGGGCGGCGGCATGACCGCGCCGAGCGAGAGCTGATACAGGTCGGGAGGCCGCATCCGGTTGCTGGGCGACTCGCCGCGCAACAGGATCGGCCCGTGCGGCTCCGCGGACACCGCCGACTCGACGCTGATCAGGACGAGGAAGCGAGCGAGCGCGATCTCGCGGACGGTGTTGTCGCCGTTCGTGACCGTTCCCAAGGGGCGGATGACGTCCAGCGCCGGTGTAGTAGCCCACGCCACGAACTTTGTGCCTGTTGGCGGCCGCGGCAGCCCGCGCAGCGTGATACGGGGCGCGTAGCGATAGTGGCCGTCGCTGGTGAGGGGAACGGTGAAGGGGCCCGGGATGTACTCCAGGGCAACGGTCCCTGTGGCCGCGCCGCCGCGTTGCGTGGCGGTCAGGTCGATGCAGTAGAGATCGCGACTGGGGCGCAGCTCGCCCGCGCCGGGGGAGGGGGAACAGGTGGCAGCCTGGAGCGAGAAAATCAGCGTAAATATCAAGAGAGAGAATCGTACGGAGGAATGATGCAGCAGCGCAAATTGGGAAGCACCCTGCAGGTGTCGGCGCTCGGGCTCGGCTGCATGGGGATGAGCTTTTCCTACCCGCCGTTTCCGGCGCGGAAGGAGATGCTCGCGTTGCTCCGTGCGGCCGTCGAGCAGGGGATCACGTTCTTCGACACGGCGGAGGCGTACGGGCCATTCGCCAATGAGGAGCTCGTGGGCGAGGCGCTCGGGCCCGTGCGCGATCAGGTCGTGATCGCGACGAAATTCGGGTTCCAGTTTGGGCCCGATGGCAAGCAAAAGGGCACGGACAGTCGGCCCGAGCACATCAAGCAGGTCGCGGAGGCGTCGCTCAAGCGACTCAAGATCGATTGTATCGACCTGTTGTATCAGCACCGGGTGGATCCGGCCGTGCCGATCGAAGACGTGGCCGGTGCGGTGAAGGACCTGATCGGTGCAGGGAAGGTGAAGCACTTCGGCCTGTCGGAGGCGGGCGTGCGAACCATCCGCCGCGCCCACGCGGTGCAGCCGGTCACGGCCGTGCAGAGCGAATACTCGTTGTGGTGGCGACGCCCCGAAGAGGAATTGTTGCCCACCCTCGAGGAACTCGGCATCGGGTTCGTGCCGTTCAGCCCGCTGGGGAGGGGCTTCCTCACGGGAAAGATCGACGCGACGACGACGTTCCAGGCTTCGGACTTCCGGAGCATCATGCCGCGGTTTACGGCGGAGGCACGGAAGGCGAATCAGACGATAGTCGATCTGCTGCGCACGATCGGCGAGCGCAAGGGCGCGACGCCGGCGCAGATCGCGCTCGCCTGGCTGCTCGCCCAGAAACCGTGGATCGCGCCGATTCCCGGGACCACGAAGCCGGCGCGACTGCAGGAAAACATCGCAGCCGCAGCGATCCGCCTGACGGCGGGCGACCTGCGCGAGATCGACGGCGCCGCCTCACACATCACGATTCACGGGGCCCGCTATCCCGAGCATCTGGAGAGAACCACCGGCCTCTGAGAATAAAGGAAGAAGGAGAGCACCATGAATACTTCAGCCGTGACGAATTTCATGAAACAGCAGGGGTTCGCGCCGGAGGCGCCGGAGCGTGCGGCGCTGCGGTTTCGTGGCCTGTTATTCCAGCCCACCCTGGTGGCAGCCCTGATGCTGGTGGCAATCGCGACGCAGTCGGCGACGATCTTGCTGCTCGTTTCCGCTGTTCTCTGGCTCAACGCACTCGTGCCGGCGGCCAACCCGTTCGAGAACTTCTACAACCGTTTCATCGGGCGCGCGCGCGGGCGGCCGGCTCTCACCAGCGCACCAGGGCCGCGGCGGTTCGCGCAGGGGATGGCCGCGAGCTTCATGCTGGCCGCGGGGGTGAGCCTCCTCGAGAGGTGGACCGCGGCCGCCTACGTGTTCGAGGGGCTCATCGCCGTGGCCTTCGCCGCCCTGCTGCTGGGGAAGTTCTGCCTGGGCGCGTACGTCTATCACCTGCTCAAGGGCGACGTCCGGTTCGCGAACGGCACCTGCCCGTGGAGCGATTGAGATGCGCATCGGGATCCTCGGCTCCGGGCTGATGGGCGGCAAGCTGGGGACGATCTTCGCGCGCGCCGGGCATGAGGTGGTATTCAGCTACGCGCGCTCGAAGCAGAAGCTCGAGCGGCTGGCACGAGACGTGGAGGGAAAGGCTCGGGCGGGCACGCCGGTTGAGGCCGCCCGTGATTCCGAGGTGCTGTTGCTGGCGGTGCATTGGTCCCGCGTGGACGACGTACTGAAGCAGACAGGGGATGTGGCGGGCAAGGTCATCGTCACCTGTTCGCTTCCGATGAATGCGGACGACACCGGACTGGTGATCGCGCACACGTCCTCGGGCGCGGAAGAGTTGGCCCAGAAGGTCCCCAAGGCTCGGGTGGTCTCAGCGTTCGGCACGGTGCCGAGTGAGGTGCTGTTTGGGGTGTTCGACGCCAGGCGCAAAGCCAAGCGGCCGAGCCTCGTGTACTGCGGGGACGATACGAGCGGCAAAGAAGTCACCGCCAGGCTGATCCACGACGCGGGGTTCGATCCCGTGGACGCGGGGCCGCTGCGGATCGCGCGCTACTTGGAGCCGTTCACGCTGCTCATCGCGCAACTGGCGTATGAGGGAGAGGGCGGACCGGAGCTGGCATATCGGTTCGAGTGGTTGGGCACGTCCAGATGACAGGGAGGGAGGGGGGAGGGGGGAGGGGGGACATTCGTAATGATTCGGCACTGTGACGTTGTGGCGGCGCTGGCACCGGGCGGCCTCTCTTGACGGTGGGGATGCTCGAAGCGACGTCGCCGCCCTAGACCCGTGAGCGCGATCACGGGGACTGTGGTCGCGCGCTGGCATGGGGTGACGCGCCTCCCGCCGCTCGACTCTTTACGCGGGAGGGACTATGGCAGCGGCCGCGCGCTCGCTCGGCGTGTACTGGGCGCGCCTCAAGGTCGATGGGGGCTACACCATCCGCCGGGGCGCGTGGTACCGGGTGACCCAGTTCGCCAAAGAGAATCTCGTCCTCGAGACGCCCGGCACATTCGTCACGGTGCCGCGCAAGGCCGTCGAGTTGATGGGGACGCCTCCCCACCGCTGGACGGTGGTGCCGCGTCCGCCGGGGGTCACCTGGCTCCCCGAGGCGTGGGGCAAGTACTATGGCGTGTGCCCGGGCTGTCACACGCGCGCGTCGCTGCTCACCGTTCCGCAGCTGCTGCGCTGCCCCAAGTGCCGCGACGCGTTTCCGGTCGCCTGGGACGAGACGTATCTACGCAGGTGAGGGGTCGGACGGCCTCGCGCCCTTGATCACCAGCCACAGCATGATGGCGAGCTCACCCCACAGCGCGGGCTGGGAGTACGAGAACACTTTGTCCTGGTAGTCCGGGAGCAGCAGCCCGGTCAAGCAGAGCACGACGTACGCCATCCCACCGATGATCAACCACACGCCGATGAAGCGCGGCAGGAAGCGCGACTTGTAGACCAGAGCGCCCATCGGAAAGAGCCACATGCCCCACAGAATTTCGGCGGCGACGATCTGATAGTGACGCATCCGTAGGAACAGCAGGACCAGCGCGTCGCGCTGGGGCTTGTCGAACACGGACAGAAAATCGCCGTCCACGCCGTTCGCGACCATGAGCGCGGCGGCCTCGTTCACGAAGTTCACCAGGTCGATGACGGCGGGCATCACGCCGCCGAAGATGACGAGCAGCACCGCGAGCTGCTGGTCAACGTCCTTGAACAGCCGGTAGAACGCCATCACCAGATAGATCAAGACGACGGCCGCCAGTAGCTCGGTGAGCATGCCGGCACGAAACAGCCAGGGGTGCGCCGCGAGGTTCGTGGCCGTCGCGGCCGCGTTGCCCTTCACGAACAGTTTGTTGGGGATGTAGACGAGACTCAGCGGACCAAGGAGCACGAGGAGCAAATACCAGTAGCCAACCACTCTGCCAGGATTACGGGGCGCGCCCATGTGGCCTCCGTGGTTGAACGGCAGTTGATCGGGGGTTGACGGCAGATACGCGGACCGCGGGCGGGAAAGTTTCGAGACGGTCTAGCTGACTGGCTGCGACGAACGACACTCCTCCAGGCGCCCCTGGAGGAAGCGCGTTTCGGTGGCGTTACGGGCCAACCGCAGCGCCATCTGAAACTGCTTGCGCGCCTCCTGCTTGCGCCCGAGCCGCAGCTCGAACTCGCCCAGGGCCGTGAAATAGAACGGGTAGCGCAGTAGCCGGGTGCGGTCGGCGATGCGGCCGATCTCTTCGAGCCCCTGGGCGGGACCGTCGCGCTGCGCGACCGCGACCGCGCGATTCAGGGCCACGACCGGTGAGGGCTGCAGCCGCATGAGCGTCTCATAGAGGGAGACGATCGCCTGCCAATCCGTGGCTTCGATGTCCCGTGCCGCCGCGTGCACGCTCGCGATCGCCGCCTCGACGTGATAGGGCGTCAGCGCCGAGCCGACCGCCGAGAGCTCGAGCTGGCGGTCACCCTCCGCGATCAACGCCGCGTCCCACCGGGAACGGTCCTGATCGATCAACAGAATCAGATTCCCCGCGGCGTCTACCCGCTGCGAGCGGCGGGCCTCGAGAAAGTTGAACAGTGCGGCCATGGCATGGATCGCGGGCGTCGCGGTGAGCGGATTGTCGAGCAGCAGCGCGGTCAGGCGCAACGCCTCCTGACACAGCTCGGCGCGCACCGCGGACTGCACCGACGCGCCGTGGTAGCCCTCGTTGAACAGCAGATACAACGCGCGCGTCACCGCCGGGAGCCGGGCGGTGACGTCGCGAGCCCCCGCCAGGTCGATCAGCCCCGGCGATCCCCTGAGGAGCGCCTTGGCCCGTTGCAACCGCTTGTACAGCGCGGCGGAGTTCTTGAGGAACGCCGCTGCGGTCTCGTCGATGCTGAAGCCGCACAGCAGGTGGAGCACGAGCGCCACCTGGGTTTCTTCCGGCAGCTGCGGATGAATGCAGGAAAACATCATGCGCAGCTGGGCGTCCTTGATCCCGCCCGCGTCGAAGGCCTCCTCGACCACGGGGGCCAACGTCCACTCGGATTGCAGCAGGTGCTGCAGGTCGGGCGCGAACTCCCGCGCCCGGGCCTCCCGCCGCAGCACATCGAGCGCCCGGTGCTTGGCGGTGGTCAAGAGCCAGGCGGAGGGATTCTGCGGGACGCCGTAGAACGGCCAGGTCTCGATCGCCCGGAAGAACGCATCCTGCACGGCGTCTTCGGCCAGGGACAGATTGTGGAGGCCGAAGAGGCCGGTCAGGATGGCGACCAGCCGGCCCGCCTCGCGGCGGAACAGGTGATCCTCGAGCTCGCCGACGTCCATTACATGTTGAACTGCATGACCGGCCGCACTTCCACGGAGCCGCCACCCTCGGTGACGGGACACCCCGCGGCGAGCTGCGCCGCCTGGTCCAGGTCCTTCGCCTCGATGATGGAGAAGCCGCCCACGATGTCCTTGGTCTCGGCGTAGGGGCCGTCCGTCACCGTCTTCTTCTTGCCGCCGACCACCTTGCCGGCGCCTTCGAGTGGCTGGCCGGGATTCTTGAGGAACCCCTTGTCGGTCAGGTCCTTCATCCACGCCCGCCACTTGGCCATGGACTGTTGCGCCCGTTCGGGCGAGCCCATCGCCTCACGGCGCGCCTGCTCGGTGTTGCGATACAGAAAGATGAATTCGCTCATGGTGCACCTCCCAGTAGGTGTGCCAGTAGGGGAAACCGTTCGGTCCATGAACGTTTGGGAGCCGTAAAGACGGACATTCCGTGGTGTCGGGAGGCTGTGTCAAGTAACCTATCCGGGACGACAGGTGACCATCAACCATGCAGTGGCGGCATTTACGGTTGCCGCCGGGTTGCTGACTGTGACGCCCGGGCTCGACACCGCCCTGGTGCTGCGCACCGCGGCGGTGGAGGGCTCCCGCCGGGCGCTGCTCGCCGGCGCCGGTATCTGCCTGGGATGCCTGACGTGGGGGTTCGCGGTCTCGGTGGGATTGGGGGCGCTGCTCGCCGTGTCACGGCTCGCCTACGACATCCTGCGTATCGCCGGTGCGGCCTACCTCATCTGGCTCGGCGTTCGGATCCTGCTGCGTCAGCGGGGGTCGGGCGGGCCGGTGCTTGCTCTCGGGGATACTCGCGAGGATCGGTCAGGCTGGCTGATGCGGGGATTCCTGACGAACGTCCTCAACCCCAAGGTCGGCGTGTTTTACGTGACGTTCCTTCCCCAGTTCGTCCCCGCGGGCGTGAGCGTGGCGCCGTTCATCATGTTGCTCGCGGCCATCCATGCGACCGAAGGCATGGTGTGGTTCACCGCGCTCGCGCTCGCGACGCGCTCGCTGTCCCGCTGGCTGCGGCAGCCGGGGGTGGCGCGGACGCTGGATGGCGTGACCGGGGCGATGTTCATCGGGTTCGGCCTGGTACTGGTGCTGGAGCGGAGGCGGTGAGGGGCGTTATCGGTTGGCGGTGTTGTCCAGTGTCGGTGCCAGCGAGCCCGAGGTCCTGGTGGTGTCGCCTCTCGCGCCGATGGTGTACAGGTGTCCGCCGATGAACGACACGCTCGCCCGGGTGATGACGCTGCGGTTCGAGCCGGTGTAGCGCGTGATCAGGTTGTACACGCCGTTTGGAAGCGCGGTGAACGGACCGGCCGTCTTGTAGGCGACCTCCCCGCCCACGGCCACCGAGTCCTTCGTCACGGTGGTATCGGTATTCTTCGCGTACAGCGTCATGGGGTTCGCATTGTAGATCGCGTTCACCAGTCGCACGTATGCGACTGAATAATCCTGTTGTGCCGGAATCGGGTCCTCCACGACAAAGGCATCCACCTGCGTGGCCGTCGTATCGTAGACGCCGCTCAGGTAGAAGGAGTAGGACTTCCCGTCGGCGAGGGCCGCGCTCAGGTTGTCGATGGGCAGGTCCTTGTTCGTGGTGGCTGCAATCCGGCCCGTGAGGGTGTACGTGCCGGGCGCGATCGCCGAATACAGTCCACCGTTTCCCACGCCGCCGTACGCCACGCCGGTCGTCGCCTCGGTGTCCGTGGTCGATATGATCGCGGTCATCTTGGTCTCGTTGGCGTAGAAATTCACTTGCGGCGCGGTGACGCCGAAGTTGAAGAACTTGATCTGGGCCGTGGGAACGGGGGCGAGGGGCAGTTGCTGGACCGCATTTTGATCGCACGCGGCGAGCGCGGCGGCGCCGAGCAGGGCCACGACGGCTTGAGGGCGGTGCATGCTCCGCGTCACGGTTGGGTGATCCATAGGGGCTTGGTGTGATAGTTCGAGGCGTTCGCCCCGATGGCCGTGAGCGCCGCGTAGTTCCACACATACTCCGAGTTGTATCTCGGGCGGATCCGCTGTACGACCTGACCCTGGTTGGCGGAATAGAGGGTCGTGGGCGGCGCAAAGCCCCGGAACACCTGGACGCCGCTCACCGAGTCGAGGGCGGTGTAGTGATAGCGCCGCAGATCCATCCAGATCTCGTCGTGCCCCCAGCCCCACAACGCGATGAACTTCTGCGACATGACGTGGGACAGGGTGAGCTGCCCCAATGCCGGGACGATATTGCTGTCTGCAAGGAAGGACGTCTTCTCCGTGCCGGTGATCTGGGTCGGCGTCTGGCCGGCGTCGAGGTTGCGCGCGTTCACGAAATCAATAGAGGCGGAGATGCCATTGACATACGCCGTCCGGGCGGTCGCCTGATCGCCTTTGTGCAGCGCGGCCTCGGCCTTGATGAATTGCAGCTCGGCGTACGTCATCACCGGAATCTTTGACCGGTCGGCGAAGATGTACCGGGCGGGCAGGCCCAGTCCGCCCGTGCCGGGGTAGCCGAAGAAGTTGTTCGGCTGCTGCGCTGTGGTGAGCGCGCCGAAGCCCAGGACGTTGGGATCGAGGCCGCGGTATTGCCCATCGGGTGAAGCCGACAGCATGCGCGTCAGGCGCGGGTCCACCACACCGCCGAACTGCGTCCCGTTCATCAGATTCAGCACGAACTGCGTCTGCCGGTACAACGTCACGTTGTTGCGGGAACGTCCCCAGAAGTTGTAGTCCTGCAGGTCCGTGCTGGTCGCCGGATACGCGAGCAGCGCGTCGTCGGCGTTGCTCACGAAGGAGGAGTCGACGGCGGCCATCACGGAATCGGGCTGGTAGGCGGCCTTGTTGGAGAAGTGGTTCAACACCAGGGCCTTCAGGCCCCACGCGAACCGGAGCCACTGCACCCGATTCCCGTTGTAGATATGGTCGCCCTTCGCGAGGTAGGTCGCATCGACGGCGCCGTCGGTGTGCCGCAGCAGCACGATCGCGCTATCGAGGAGCCGTCTCACCTCCTGATATGCGTAATCCTGTGGGTCGTAATCGAACGTGGTGCGCGACTGGTCGAACGCTTCCTTGATGATGATCTCCCCGTGCAGATCGGTGAGCACCTGCCAGCCCCACGCTTTGAGGATCAGCCCGACGCCCAGCAGGTCCCAGCGCTGCTCGGCCGTGGCCTTCGCGTTCATGTCGACGAGGTTTTGCCCCAACGACCAGTACACGTCGCGCCATTGCTGCCCGCCGTTGTCGCTCCCCGGATCGTATCCCATCCGGCCCCAGCTTTGCGCCGGACTGAAGTTGACGGACGTCGAGACCCACTCCTGGGCGTAATGTCCCAGGTAGCGTCCGTCGAACTGGGGCGACGTCACCAGCCAGTGCAGCATGGGTGACAGGTACAGGTTTGCCGTCACGGACTGCGGCCCGTTGGGGTTGGTGTTGACGTCCAGAAAATCATGACAGCCGGCGGCCAGGCCGAACCCGGCGACGAGCAGAGCGCTGAGGCGTCTGTACATGTTCAGAATCCCATCCGGATTCCGACGTTGACGCCGCGCGGCATGGGGAAGTTGCCGAAGTCGATTCCCACCCCGCCCGAGCCGCCCACCGCCGCGGTGTTGCCGTTCACGATGGGATCGAGCCCCGTGTAATTGGTCATCAGGAGCAGGTCGGTGCCCTTGACGAACGCACTGGCGTGGCGCGAGCCGAGCACGCCGTCCGGCAGCTCGTAGCTGAGCTCCACGTCCCGCAGTCGCAGCCAGTTGATGTCCCGCTCGATGAACAGCTCCTCGCTCATGTTGGTGTAGTACGACGGGTTCGCGCTGGGGATGACGACGATGTTGTTGGGCGTGGGATGGTCGCTGTTCTGCTTCCCGTCCATCAACACGCCCTGGATGATCCGTGGCTGGTCGCGATCGAGCGTTTGCAGGCTGAGACCGTGCGTCGTGAGGTAATGATCGGTGGCGTCGAAGACGTCGCCGCCCTTGCGGATATCGACCAGGAAATCGAGGGTGAAGCGCTTGTAGCGGAAGCTGTTGGTGAGGCCGATGGTGAAGTCGGGCTGGCGATCGTAGCCGGCGTTGATGAACGGCTGCCCCGGGAGGACGTTCGAGCGCACGGGGAGGCCTGTGGTCGGATCGATCAGCAGCTGGCCGTGGTTATTGCGCAGATAAAAGAAGCCGGTGAGCGACATGGTGGAAAGACCCACCATCGTCCCGTTGCGGACGTTGCCGTACAGCCAGGTATCCGACACGTAGGATTCCGGGATGCCGCGCGGCAGCGCCGTCACGATCTCGCCAGCGCTGAACCAGTTCGCCTCGACATCCCACGAGAACGTCGGTGTCAGGACCGGCGTCCCGCGCAGCGTGAGCTCCAGTCCCCGGGCGCGCGTCGAGGCCCCGTTCACGTTGAAGAGAATGAACCCGGTGCCGTAGCTGCCACGCACGTCGTTGACGATCTGGTCCTGGGTCACCTTGCGGTACACCGTCCCATCGAGCCCGAGGCGGTTGTTGAAGAAGCTCACCTCCGCGCCGATCTCCCACGACTTGGCGAACTCGGGCTTCAGCCCCAGGTTCGGCCCCCAGAAGTTGTAGCCGTATCCGCCATAGGACGTCGTCTTGAATTGCAGGGACGGCCGGTAGGCGTACGGTTTCGCGTCCTTGCCGACCTCGGCATAGGCCGCCCGCAGCTTTCCCGTCATGAACCGCCCGAGCGCAGGAAACGCGTCGGAGAACACGAAGCTGGTCGAAACGGATGGGTAGAAGAACGAGGCCGCGCCCGGCGGCATCGTCGACGTCCAATCGTTGCGCCCGGTCACGGTCAGATACAGGTAGTTCTTGTAATCGAGCACGGCCTTCCCGAACAGGCTCACGAGCCGGCGCTGCTCGATGGTCGGCTGTGGGAACCGCTGACCCGTGTTGTTGATGGAAACGAAGTTCGGGTCCAGGAACTGCGTGCCGTCGACGGCGTCCGTCGTCGCCTTGTGGTCGGAGATGTAGTGGCCCACCAGGCCGCTGATCGAGAGGTCACGGGTGAGCGCCCGGTTATTGATGTTCAGCACCGTCTGCGCGTCCAGGTTGCGGGTGACCACATCTGCCTGATCGAGTATTCCGTTGGTCACAAAGCCCTCGGCGCTTTCGGGGTTGCGCAGGACGAGGTTCTGGTTGGTGTAGGCGTCCGAGCCGAGGTTGGTTTTGAGGCTGCCCCAGGAGAACGGCGTCACCAGCAGGCCGACGTTGACCATGATGCGGCTGGTCTTGGCGTTGATCTTGTTCTTGTTGACGTTGAAGTACGGGTTATCCAGCTCGACGTCCGCGGTCTGGCTGGTCAGCCGCCGCCGCAGGCCCGACAGCGTGAGGTAGTTCTGGGCGTTGTCGGTTTGCGGCCACAGCATGAGGTCGATCAGGGGGCCCAGCGTTCCTTTGTAGACCTGATCGTTGTTGTCGTAGGTGTAGGCCATCGACACGTCGCTGTTCAGCCAGGGAGCGATCTGGGCCTGCGACGCGGCCGTAATGTTGATCCGACTGTAAGCGGACGTCGGCACGACGCCGTCTTGCTTGTCCGCGGCGGTCGCCAGCCGGTAGTTGATGCGGTTGTCCGACGTGGCGCCGCTGAACGCCAGGCTGGTGGACGCGGCGGTCCCCGTACGCAGGAAGCCGTCGATGTTGTCGTAGAACTGCGTGCCGGCGGCATAGGGCGCCCCGAAATAGAAGAACGAGCCGAGCGTCCCATCCGTCGCCACGGCGCTGGGGCCGTACACGCGCTGAAGCTGGGGCTTCGCCCCGGTCCATTCGACCCGGGCGCTGCTCGAGAACTCCACGCCCCCGCCGGCACGCCCGCGCTTGGTGGTGATGACGATGGCGCCGTTGGCCGCGTCGATGCCGTACAGCGCCGCCGCCTCCGGGCCCTTCAACACGGTGAGCGTCTCGATGTCATTCGGGTTCAAGTCCGCGGCCCGGTTGGTGAAAGCGACCCCGCGGTTCGAGAGCGCCGTATTCGAGTTGGCATCGGAGGCCAGCAGCCCGGTGTTGACGGTGCGGTTGTCCATCGGCAGGCCGTCGACGACGATCAGCGGTTGATTGCTGCCGCTGATCGATGTCACCCCGCGGATGACGATCGATGACGACGCGCCCGGCACGCCCGACGTGCTGGTGACATCGACCCCGGCGACGCGTCCCTGCAGCGCGTTGACGAAGTTCTCGCGCTGAGTCTGCGCGATGTCGGTGCCGCGGATGCTCTGTTGCGAGTATCCCAGGGATCGCTCGGTGGTGGTCTGGCCGAGCGCCGTCACCACCACGGCATCGAGGGCCAAGGCGACCTTGCGGAGCTGGACGTCGATCTCGTCCGCGGCGCCGACGGGCCGCTCCACTGGCGCCGTCCCGATGAACCGGAACTGCAGCACCTGCCCGGGCTCGACGCGGATGGAATACTGCCCCTGGCCGTTGGTGGCGGTTCCCGCGGTCGTCCCCTTGATGGCGATCGTGACGCCGGCCAGGGGAGCTCCCTGCTCGCTGGTCACTTTGCCGGTGATGGTCTGTTGTTGCGCGAGAGCTGGAGGACCAGCGCACAGCAATCCCAGCGACACGAAGACCGCTGGTCGTTTGATGGAGGACGCCAACTGCCACCTCGACGGCGAGAGGGCACAGGTTCAGTTGGTGTCGCGATCTTGCAAGAGGCGCGCCGCTGCGTGCGCGCCGCAGGAGAGATGTCGGCGTTGCGACGGCGCAACGTGGGCGATTATTGCTTGCTGATAGACCCCAGTCCGGCGAGCACGTAGGCCAGGTTGGCCGTCCCGTCCATGATCGGCTCGTCGGTCGAGTAGTCCCCCACGTCGTCGTGAAAGACGATGAACGCCGTGTTGAACGGGGCGTACGCATCGGGCTTGATCAGGCGGATCCCCCGCAAATGCTCGAAAATCGACCGGTACACAGGGCCGTCGACAGTCGAGCGCCGCCGTTTCGTACTCGCGGTAGCTCGAGTCGCCCGTCATGCGCCGGTAGTACAGGGCCTGGGTCGCATACGATGCCATGAGGTTGTTCGAGCACCAGATGAACGGGATGCCCACGCGGAATCCATTGCCGGCGCGGCGTGCCACTGCCTCCAAGCCACGGCGGTAGTACTCGGCCACGAGTCGACGGGCGCTGTCGGGGGCGGGGGCGGGGGCAGTGCGCCAGATCTCGAAGTGGCCGTTGTTGTGCCAGGGATACCACTGATAGTGCCGGGCGGTGTCCTGTCCCATCCACGGGCTCACCGGCTCATGGGCCGCGTACTCGAGCGCGGCGGCGAAGTACGGCCGGTCGCCGGTGAGGCCGTACAGCTCGGCGGCGCCGAGCTCCATGTCGTCGGTCCAGTCGTCCTCGTCGTAGAAGTACGGCGCGCGCGCCGGGGCGGTCTGGCACACGCCGGGGTGGGCCGCCCCCAGCGCGTACACCGCGCGCGCTCGGGCCGCGAGCCGGTGCGCGAACGCGGAATCGCGCGGGACGAACAGCTGCGCGCCGAGGGCGAAGGCCGCCGCGTATTTCCCGGCCGTCGAGGCCAGCCCGGTAGAGCGGTTCTTGTAGTCGAACAACCCCTGCGGCTTACCGGTGCAGGGATATACGGGCCGCGAGCCTCCGCGTCCCCAGCCGTAGTCGGACGAATCGTGCACCGGCACGTCCCAGAAGGTGTGGTCGCGATCGTCGCCCAGCTGGTTCAGGAGCAGGTCGTCTTGCGGGTACATCTTGAGCAACCATTCCAGTCCCCAGCGCGCTTCGTCGAGCACGTCGGGGACGCCGTTCGCTCCCGGGAGGCCGCTTGCCTGAAAGTGGTCGCCGAACGCCGCCGGGTGGTCGCGGTAGGCCAGGAGGAGCATGACGGTGGCGTGCGCCGTGGTGGCGCCGTACTGGAGATAATCCGACGCGTCCGCCCAGCCACCGCTCACGGGAATGAACTCGCCGCTGCGGGTCGGATGGTCGACCAGGATGCCGTCGCTGTGCGCGTGCACCGAGTCGTGGAAGACGGGGTTGTACCCCGAGCGCTGCTCGCGGAGATACGCGAGCAACGAGTCGGCAGCGCCTTGGTAGACGTCTTGCCCGATCCGGAATGGCAGAGACATCGTCCCACCGGCGACGACCCTATAGCTCCCGGGCGCCCGCAGTGCCGAGAAGTCCAGGCGGTACGTGGCGACGCACGGCCCGAATTGGCCCGTTGCCTGAGCCGCGCCACCGTACAGGGAGTCGTTGCGGGTATCGACCACGCGAAAGGTCGTGATCGCTCGTGGCGCGAGGGCGCAGGCCACGGCGACCTTCGGTGCCTCGGGCAGGTAGCCGATCTGATTGACGCGGATTGCGAGTGCCGCGTCGGGCTCGAGGGAGGGAAGGGGAGGCTGCTTACAGCAGATGGCCAGCGCGAGGAGCAGCGTGACGCGCGCCTTGCGACGGCGCGGCCCGGGCAATATTCTCGTCGCCTTCCACCACGGGAGATCCGTCATGCGCGCCCCGATCATACCGATCCGAACGCTTCCCATCGTACTCGCCGCCGCCCTGGGCTGCCAGGCGGCTCCCCCCAAGGACACCAGCGCCGAGGCCAGGCAAGCGATCGACGCGGCCGACGCCAACTGGGCGCGGCTCACCACCGCTGGCCACGCCGATTCGCTGGCAGACTTCTATCACGCCAATGGCGTGATGCTGCCGCCCAACATGCCGGCGGTGCGCGGCAAAGAGGCGATCCGCGCGTTCATGACGACGATGAACGCGATGTCCAGCCCGCCACCGATCCTCAGCATTCGGGCGGAGTCAGTGTGGGCAGGCGGCACGACGGCCACCGAGCTGGGGCGTTATCACTTCGCCTGGCCCGCCGGCGCCAAGCGGCCTCCCGGACTGCCGGACGCCGACTCGGGCAAGTACATGGTGCGCTGGGTGAACGACGACGGCCGCTGGCTGATGGTGCAGGACATCTGGAACTCGGACGTCGCGCTGCCGATGCAGGCGGCGGCGCCGGCCGCCAAGCCGGGCGCTAAGAAGTAGTGCTCTACGCGTTCCCCCTCTCCGGCACGGAGAGGGGGACAGGGGGTGAGGAATACAACAGCCCGATCGCGGCGACGAGCAGCAACGCCGCGAGCAGGAATGGTGCGCCCGGCGTACCCGCGCTCCGGAACGGACCGATCGCCGCGGCGAACACCTGCGTGTACAACAGCGGCGCGACTACGCCGGCGATGCCCATCACGCTGCCGATCGCTCCCTGCAACCGGCCCTGCTCCTCGGGGCCGACGCGCCGGGTCATCAGGCCCTGCAGCGAGGGGTAGGAGAGTCCGTACAGCGCGCCGACGGGGATGCCGAGCAGGAACGCGGCGCCGTTGGGTGCGAGGCCGTAGATGATGAACGCGACGGCGCCGAACGCCAGACCGGCGACGAGCGCCCGCAGCTCACCCAGCCGCTTGACGGCAGCGCCCACCAGTCCGCCCTGCACGAGAATGGATGCGGCGCCCACGACAGCGAGCGCGAATCCCACCGTGCGGGCGCTCCAGCCGAAGCGATAGTCGCCGTACAGCACGAACATGGTGGGCAGACAGTCGTGCGCCACGCGGTACACGAACGCGACGACCGCCAACGTGAGCAGGGCTTCGTGACCGCGCAGCGTTTCGAGCGCGCCCAGCGGGTTGGCGCGGCTCCACAGGAACGGCGCGCGCCGCTCCGCCGCCAGTGACTCCGGCAGCACGAACCAGCCGTACGCCGCGCCCACCACGCTGAGCGCGCCTGCCGCCCAGAACGGGGCGCGCAGGCTGAATTGCCCCAGCAGGCCACCCACTGCGGGGCCGAGAATGAACCCGACACCGAACGCCACCCCCAGCATGCCGAAGCGGCGCGCGCGCGCATCGGGCTCCGTCACGTCGGCGATGTAGGCGAACGACGTCGTGAAGCTCGACGCGGTGATGCCCGACAGCACCCGCCCCACGAACAGCCACGCCATCGTGGGGGCCAGCGCCATGATGAAGTAGTCGAGACCCAGCCCGAGGCACGACACCAGGATCACCGGCCGGCGGCCCACGCGATCCGACAGGGCGCCCAGCACCGGCGCGAACAGGAACTGCATCGCCGCCCAGACGGTGCCGAACAGGCCGAACAGCGACGCCGCGCCCGTCTCGTTGCCGCGCTCGAGCTGCACGACCAGCTTGGGAAACACCGGCGCGATGATCCCCAGCGCCAGCATGTCGAGCAGGACGGTGGCGAAGATGAACCAGAACGTGGCGCGGCGCATGGGGGAATCTCGCCCGCGCTCCGCGACCCGGTAAGGTCAGGACGTGGGGGTGGCCACCGCCCGCAGGAACGCGTCGAACACGCGCGGCGACCACCAGCGACGCGAGCGGGTGATCTCCAGCACCGCACGCTCCCGGTCCATGCCCGGGTGCCGGGCGCGCGCCGTCGTCAACGAGTCGAACAGGTCCAGGATCCCGACGATCTGCGCGCCCAGCGGGATCGCGTCACCTTTGAGCCCGTCGGGGTAGCCGCTGCCGTCGTAGCGCTCGTGGTGCCACCGGATGATCGGCTTCAAGTCCCAGGGGAATTCGACGTCGCCCAGCAGCTCCACGCCCCACGCCGGGTGTCGCTCGAACACCAGGCGCTCCTCGTCGGTGAGCCTCTCCACTTTGTGCAGGATCTCGTGCGGGACCTGCACCATCCCGAGGTCGTGGAGGTACGCGCCCAGCAGCACGGCGCGCTCCTCGGCGTCGTCGAGCTCGAGCACGCGCGCCACGCGGATCGCGTTCTCGGCCACGCGCTCGCAGTGGCCGAACGTGAAACTGTCGCTCGACTCGAGCGACTCGCCCCAGGCGCGCACCACCGCGAGGTAGGTGCTCTCCAGCGCCGCCACCTTGCCGCTCACGTTCACGAGGTCGACGCGGGCGTCCAGCCGGGAGAACAACCCGTGCGCGGTGGCGAGCTGGCGCAGCGCCTCCTGGTTGCGGCCCATGGCCTGATACAGCAACGCCAGCTCGCGGGAGGCCTCCGCTTCGTTCAGCACCGAGCCGGCACCGGCGGCGAGCTCGATCGCGGCGCGCAGCCGCGACTCGGCGAGCGCGTGGCGCCCCGTCTCGCGATACACCATGCCGATCACCCGGTAGGCGTCCGCCTTGGCGCCGCGCGCGCCCACCTGATCGAACAGGGCGAGAGCGCGCTCCGCCTTCTGGCGCGCGTCCTCGAAGCGCTGCCGTCCCACGTCCAGGTCACCCTGGTTGACGAGGCAGAGCGCCTGCAGGTACACGTCACCCACCCGCTCCGCGAAGGCGTGGCTTTCGCGGAAATAGCAGTCGGCCGCTTCGAGCCGCCCGCGGTCGGCGCTCACCATGCCGAGGTTGTGATACGCGATGGCGCAGCCGTGCTCGTCTTCGCAATCGCGGTACGCGGCGAGCGAGCGCTCGTAGCGGGCCATGGCCTCGCCCAGCTCCCCCTGGATGTTGGCGACGATTCCGAGGTTCTGCTGCACCCGGGCGCGCAGCTGGCGGCTCGACTCGCCCAGCTCGAGGGCGCGGCCGAACGTTTGCGCGGCTTTGTCGAGGGAGCCCGCCGCGAGGTCGAGGCCCCCGAGCGTATTCAGCGCTTCGGCGGCGAGGACGTAGTCGCCCATCTCGAGCGCGACGTCGTAGCTGCGCTGACACAGCTCCCGGGCGCGCAGGGGCTCGTCGCGGTGGCGGCGCAGGATGGCCAGGCGCCGCAGCGCCTCGGACAACACGGCGCGCTCGCCGACAGGCTCGGACGCCGCGATGGCGGTCTCGTACTGCTCGATCGCCTCGGCGATACAGCCGGCGCGCTCGTGCTCGCGCGCCGCGCTGAGCGCCTCACCAGGCGATGGCATAATCGGAAAAGTGTCCGAGCTGACCGGTGACCTTGTGCGCCAGGAGATTGTCCACCGACGGCAACAGCTCGAGGATGACGAGCGCGTCGCTGGTATAGGCGATCCGCTTGGGCACGAGCTGCGCGAGTGCGTCGCAGTTGGCATAGCTCATGGTGAGCCACGCCGGCCGGGCGAACGTGAGCCCCTGCGGCTCGAAGTGCACGCGGTTGACCGAGTCGGCGGGGGCGATCGCGGTGATGGTCACGGGCGCGGCGAGCGCGCCCGCGGGGATCGCCAGCCGGTGCGGTCCCACGGCGATCACACCGCCCTCCGGGCCGATCAGCGCGGACGCCGAATCGGGCGTGAGGGGTGCGCAGCGCACCAGCGCGCCGCTCAGGCCCCCGTAGCCGAGCAGGGACGACGTCGGCGTGGGACCGGTCGGCGCGTGATCGGCGCATCCGACCAACGCCGCGAGCAGCAACCAGCGTGTCACCTTCACGAGTCACCTCTGGTAGGATCGAGCACGAGTCCTGTGGGACTGGCGTAGCGATGGTCGTCGCACAGGACGCTCGCGAACGCCGACGCCGGAGCGCCTGCGATGAGGACGACGGGCAGACCGGTGGCGAGCTTCGTGGCCATGGCGCGAGGCGAAAGGTCATGTCGCGCCATCGCAACAAACAGGCCAAGAGACTTACCGGTGGAGCGGCGCGGTGTCGCATGCGCGACGCCCGCTTCTGGTGCCGGCCGTGCGGAGCGTCCGCCTCACCTCGCGACGGTGGCCTGCTGCGCAAGCGCAACAGGCGCTCGCAGTCGTTAGGTCTTTGCCGTGTTCACCCCGAACAGGGAATTGATGGGGCAGAAGCGGGTGCGCGCCGTCTGAAACGCGCCCGCCGCTACGAACAGGCCGGCGATGAGTCCCCAGTATCCTTTGTGAATGAGCGGGAGCCACGCGTCGAGGATCGAGAGGATCAACAGCGGATAGCCGAACGCCGCCGTCCCGTCCTTGAAGCCGCCCATCGCGAACAGAATGCCGACGTACATCATGGCGGCGCACACGATCCAGGTGAGAAACCCGAGCGCTTCGAAGAAACCGTTGAGTGCGACGAGGCCGCCAATGATCGCGAGTGAGCCCGCGATCACCCGGGCCCGGGCGTCGAGCGGCCCGACATTGATGACTGCCTGTTTCATGGAGTGGTCTCCCGTGGTGTGCGCTACAAGGATGGCGCACTCGACGCCGTTCTGCAACGCCGCTACCCGCAACGCCTTACAACGCGACGCCTCGGCGCGGTGTTGTCCGCCGTCCCGGCCCCATCACATATTGGTTCCCCCTTATGACCACCGGCGCGAAGGACGTCTGGCTGTTCCGGATCGTGCATCCGGACACGGGCAAGCCCGCACAGGGCGTGCCCGTGACGGTGCTCGATAAGCTGGGGAATTCCGCCGGCCATTGGGTGAGCGACGCCGACGGAATTGTCGCCGTGCCGCGGCGCGACATCGCGAAGCTGCGGTTGCGGGTGGGCCTGCGCAGCGAGGACCCGATCGAGCTCGCCACCGCTACGCTGAGCGACGATCCGACCCCGCTCGCGGCGCCCACACAGCTGCCGCCCACCTCGGATGCGACGAAACGCGAGGTCCCGGCCCCGTCGTCTGCGCCGCCGGCCACACCGAGTGCCCGTTCTTCCGACCCGCCGGAGGTGCCCGGCCACGTCATCTACTTCCAGCGGCTCGCGCTGTTCGCCGAGCGGGCGACTCCTGCGGTCGCGGGCGGGACACGCGATGCGGTGGCCGACTTCTTCGCGCTGGCGAGCGACGGTTCGCCCGTGATGCGCTATGGCGCGCTGATCGAGGTGGAGGAGTACTGGCAATCGCTCGGCGTGCAGTGGGGTGAGCTGTTGTACAGCGTGACGCTCACCCCGGGCGACGAGGCGAAGCTCGTGGTGCTCGACGGGCGCTGGCGGCGCGAGGCGGAAGGGCGCGAGCGCCCGCTCCAGATCCTCGCCCGTATGGTGGGCACGTCGATGCTCGGCGACATGGTGACGGCGCTGCGGCCCGAGCTGCAGCTCGACGCGCTGACCCTCACCGAGCCGGCCCTGGAGGCCGCGGCCGCCGACACGGTCCAGCTGGTCCGCGACCGGACCGAGCGCATGAGCAACGCGCTGCGGCGGCGCCCGCTCGGCGTCGTGGACGCGCCGGCGGACACACCCACCACCGGTGCGGTGCGTACGGTGCGCAATACCACGCGCGACCGGCTCGTCACATTTCACTTCTTTGAGCCGCTCGAGCGCTTCAAGGTGACGGTGCGCAGCCCGCACGTGCGTCCCGTGATCTTCGTCCCGTTCCGGCTGCCGCACGTCGCGACCCCCGACGTGGTGCGGCGCTTCGGGTACCTGTTCCGCCGCACATTGATCGACCGCGGGCTGCTCCCCGAGCTCGAGCGCCTGCTGGGGGGGGGGGGCGAGGCGCCCGACGCCAACATCAACCGGCTGCTCGAGCATATCGAGGCGAATCTGCTGTACTACTCGACGGCCATCATCTCGGCGGGCGATCCGGCGGCACGCCACGTCGCGCTGACGAAGTTGCGCGACCCGTCGGGCCGGCTGCTCACCGACGTCATCGAGAACACGGTGGTGGGCCGGGTCGGCAATGCCATCGCGCTGCCGCTGCTTCCCGGCGCCGGTGCGCAGCTGCCACGGGAGTGGCGCGACGCGCTCGCGGCGTACCAGGCGAAGCCCCTGCGGGTGAGCGAGAGCTTCGTCACGACCATTCCGCACCCCGGCGTGTGGGTCAACGCGCAGGCGGGTGAGCCGATGCAGCGCGCGCAGCAGGACTCACAGGAGGCGGCCGGGTGAGCGGCCCCCCCGGCCCCCCTCGCGCGCTCCTCTCGCTCGTCGGGATAGCGCTGCTGGCGTGCTCGCAGGCAACTCCCCCCCCTTCAGTCGCTCCCCGTCCCGCCAAGGATCCCGCCAGTGCATCGTCCGCGGCGCGTGACTCGGCGCTCGAACAGCGCGTGGAGCGCCTCGAGCTGCGGCTGCTCGAGCGCGATGCGCAGATCGAGGACCTGCAGGCGCGGCTCGACGAGGCGCGCCAGGAGGTCGTCCGCACGATGGCCAAGCTGCAGACGGTCGCGAGTCGGGCCGAGGCCGCGTCGGCGATGGCGGAGGCCGAGATCGCGGTCCAGTCGCTGCGGGCAGCGGCGGGTGCCGTCGTGGCGTCCGATTTGACGCAAGCGAGCGCCTTGCTGCAGCAGGCCAGCGTCGAATTCGGCAAGCAGAACTACGGCGGCGCGCTTTACCTGGCGAACCAGACCAAGCGCAGCGTGGGCGCGGGGGCGAGTCGATTAGGAGGGGCGGGCGCGGGAGCAACGGGGGGAGGGGGGGGAGGGGGGGGAGACCACGTGGCACTGCGCCCGGGCGAGGTACCCTTCGCCGTCCCCGTACGGCTCCAGACCACGACCCGGGGCAACGTGCGCGAGGGGCCGGGCAGCGGCTACAAGCTGCTTTTTACCCTCGACGCGGGGGCAGAGCTGATCGGGTACTCGTACCTGGAGCAGTGGGTCCGGGTGGCCGACGAAAGCGGGCGCGCCGGCTGGATTTTCCTGAGCCTCATCGGGCGGCGGGAGCCAGGCGCGCGCTAGTGGACCGCGCGCAGCACCCGGTTGCGCCCTTCCCGTTTGGCCTGATACAACGCGGCATCCGCGCTCGCGAGCAACTCCTCCGCCCCGTCGCCGTCCTCCGGAAACTGGGCCACCCCCACGCTGAGCGTCAGCTTGCGTCCCACGACGTCGTGCCGGGCGAGCCGGCCCTGGATACGCTGGGCCGTTTCGGTCGCACCTGCGGCCTCGGTTTCCGGCAGTAGCACGACGAACTCTTCGCCGCCGTAGCGCGCGGCACAGTCCACATCGCGGGTCACCTCGCGCAGGATCGTGGCGATGTGCGCCAGGGCGGCGTCGCCCGCGAGGTGGCCGTGCGAGTCGTTGTACTCCTTGAAGTGATCCACGTCGAGCATCAACAGCGTGAACGGATGCTTGAGGCGGCGCGAACGACGCACCTCGTTCGCGAGTGCGTCCATCAAGTAACGGCGGTTGTACAATGTCGTGAGATCATCGGTGATCGAGAGACGCTCGAGCTCGCGGCGCCCCTCGCGCAGCCGTGTCACCATGTTGTTGAAGACTTCCGTCACGTAGCGCAGCTCACCGCTCCCCCGGACCGGGAGGTCCACGTTCAAGTCTCCGCCCGCTACGCCGGCCGCCCCCTGGCGCAGCCGGTCGAGCGGGCGGGTGATCAGCAGTCCAAAGAAGTAGGCGAGCAGGCCCACGCCCACGAGCAGCCCGGCGACGATCGTGGCCGACACGTTGCGGAGCCGGGTGATCTGGCGGAACGCCTCCGCGGCGGGGACCTGGACGAGCACGGCCCAGTCGAGCTGGGGAACGCGCTTGGCGGTCGCGACCACCGGTTCCCGGTCGAATCCGGCGAACTCGATGGGCGACCCTTCGCGCGCGAGCAGGCGCGCCACGATGGCCGCGTCGAGCCGATGCTGCATCAGCTCCACCGGCTGGGCCTCGGAGCCGACCAGGCCGCCGCCGTCGGTGGTGATGAGATACACACGCGCCGTCGCGCCCGACGCGAAGCGTCGCAGCAGGTGGTGCACGGCCGCGAGATCGACCTTGGCGGTGAGCGCGCCGACGAAACGCCGGCCGGTCTGGTAAATCGGTACGGCGAACACGACCACGCCGGTGGCGAGGGTCGAGTCCCAGTAGGCGTCCCCCATGACCGCGTTGTCTCGTCTGATGACGGTGGCCCAATTCGCGGCGAGGTGCACCGGCGCCGCCGTGCGCGCGGTGGTCGCGACCACGGCGCCCTCGGGGCGCAGCACCCGCAATTCCTGGTAGTCTGTGAAACGGTCGCGCACCGAGTGCAGATAGTCGTTGAGCCGGGCCGCCGCGCGGTCCGCGCCGGCGCGCGACATGCGGTCGACGTTCTCCGAGACCTCGTACGAGCTCGCGAACACGCGCAGCTCGTACAGCCGCTCCTTCACCCACAGGTCCATCTCGCGCGCGGTCTGCGCGCTCACGCTCTGCAGCTCGCCGGTGATCTTCTCGGTGAGCGACCGCTTGTTCTGGACGTAGGAGATCCAGGCGGTGGTGAACGACGGAATGAGCGTCGCGATGATGCCGAACAGCACCATCTGGCTGCGGATGCTGTCGAGCCGCAGCGCCCTCAGGAGCTTAGAAATTCGGCTCATCCGCCGTAGGCCCGTACACCGCGGGCACGCGCGCCTCGTTGAGGCGCAGGTAGACGGTGAGCTGGCCGCGATGGTGCACGAGATGATTGAGCACGGTGCGGCGGAATACCGTGTACTTGGGGCTGGTGTCCACGGCCCGGGCAGCGACCTTGAAGGTCCAGGGCTTCTTGAACTCGGCGTCGGACGCCTTGGCCAGGGCAGCGCGGGCGGCGGCGACGTTCTTGTCGAACAGCGCGAGGATCTGCTTGGTGCTGTCCAGCGCCTCGAACTTGATCGGTGGCCCGCCGGGCGGCATGATGTCGAGCTCGTCCAGCGCGAAGGTGTTGACGCCCCAGCCCGGCAGCTCGGCGCACAGCGTCGCCAGCCGGCCGAGGGTCATCGATTTCGGATGGGGCTTCCAGGAGGTCTTGCCGTCGGGCACGCGCTCGAGCACCCGGCGCGTCGCCGCCATTTCCGCATCGAACTCCGGGAGCAGCTGCTCGGCGAGCGACACGCGGGCCTCCGTGATTGGGTGGACGGTCGCGAAGGTAGTCGTCCGACGCCGGGTCAGGCAAGGCTGCGGCGCGCCCGCCAGCGGCGGATGGCCTGCGCGTGCTTGGGGTAGTGCCCGTAGGTATCGAGCCGGAGGCGGCGCCGGAACCGCGTTTCGCCCGTCAACTGGGCGTCGGGGGCGCCCTCAATGAGGGCGATCAGCCGACGGTGCACCGCGTCGCGCTCCGCCAGCACCGCGGCGAGTGTCAGCCCCTGCTTCTGCCGCGTCTTTTTGGCATTGAACGCATCGATGCCGCCATGGATCACGGAGTAGCGCGGCGGCCGGCCGCCGGCGAGCACCAGCGGCAGATGGGTCAGCGCCTCCTCCTCCCACCAGGTCACGTGCGCGATAATGTCGCGTACCGACCAGGCGCCCGTGACGCCGGGCTCGAGCAGCTCGGCCTCCGACAGGCCGGCGTACGAGTCCTGGAACGCGTGCCATTCCCGGTCGAGGCGCTGGAGCAGTTGGGCTTTCGTCACGGTCCTCCCCCCCCTGTCGACACTCGAACATAGTCTCCCCTCTCCCGGGTCCTCACCCCCTGTCCCCCTCTCCCTATCGGGAGAGGGGGACGATACTTAAACATTGTTTCCCCTCTCCCGCAGGGAGAGGGGATCACAGGGGTGAGGACGACTCGAGAGGGGGCACAG
>CBFHAJ010000012.1:0-41989 GCA_965653495.1 uncultured bacterium
GCTCGCCACGGGCGACGTCGAGGTGCAGGCCGCCGAGCTCACGGTGCTGGGGCCCGCCGAGACGCCACCGATTCCAGTTGCCCGAGGCAAGGGCGAGGAGCTCCCGGCCGAAGAGCTGCGGCTGCAGTATCGCCACCTCGACCTGCGCCGGGCCGAGATGCAAGCGAATCTCGCCCTCAGCCACCGCCTGTTACAGCGCGCCCGGCGCACGCTCTCCGAGCTCGAGTTCCTCGAGATCGAGACTCCGATACTGACCAAGCCGACGCCCGAGGGTGCGCGGGACTATCTCGTGCCCTCGCGCCTGCACCCGGGCGAGTTCTACGCCCTGCCCCAATCGCCGCAGATGTACAAGCAACTGCTGATGGTCGCGGGGTTCGACCGGTACTTCCAGATCGCCCGTTGCTTCCGCGACGAAGACTCGCGCAACGACCGGCAACCGGAGTTCACCCAGATCGACATCGAGGCGTCGTTCGTGAGCGCGGACGATGTGATGGGGTACGTCGAAGACGTGCTCGGCGCCTTGTGGCAAGAGGCGGGGCACAGCGTGCCGCGGCCGTTCCCGCGCATGAGCTGGCGAGATGCGATGGAACGGTACGGGACGGATAAGCCGGACCTGCGGTACGACCTCCCGCTCGCCGATTGGACGGCGCACGTGAAGCCGCTGGGCGTGCCGTTCTTCCAGGCCGCCCTCACGGATGGTGCCCGGGTGCGCGGGCTCGCGGTGAAGGGCGGCGGAGCGCTGTCGCGCAAGGACGTCGACCAGCTCGCGGAGACAGCGAAACAGCTCGGGGGACCCGGGCTCGCCTGGGTGAAGCGCCAGGGAGATCAGATCTCGGGATCGGTGGGCAAGCACTTCTCCGCCGAGGCCCTGGGGCTGCTCGGCGTGGGCGACGGGGACGCCGCCCTGATGACCGTGGGGCCCGACCGGGTCACGTCGCCGGTGCTCGATCGCGTCCGTCAGGCCGTCGTGCAGCGTCTGGGAACCAAGCCCAAGGTCACCCATGCGTTCACCTGGGTGGTCGATTTTCCCCTGTTCGAGCCCGATCCGGAGAGCGCGAAGCCCGTGTTTGCGCACCATCCATTCACGGCGCCGTACCCCGACGACGTGGACAAGGTGCTCTCGCAGCCGCTCGCCTGCCGGGCGCTGCATTACGACGCGGTCTACAACGGCAACGAATTGGGCTCAGGTTCGATCCGCATCACGGATGCGAATTTGCAGCGCACCATCTTCCGGATCCTGGGCATGTCCGACGCCGAGATCACCTTGCGGTTCGGCCATATCCTCAACGCGTTCAGGAGCGGGGCACCCCCGCACGGCGGGTTTGCCATCGGGTTCGACCGGGTTGTCATGCTGCTCGCGGGAGCAGGGAGCCTGCGCGACGTGATCGCGTTCCCCAAGACGACCGCGGCGCGCGCGCTATTCGAGGGCGCGCCCGCCCCCGCCAACGCGGCGGATCTGGCGGCCCTGCATATCGAGGTCAAGCAATGAGCGACGAGATCACGCAGCGGCTCTCCACCGAAGGTGTGGATCCCCTGGCCCTGGCCGGCGTGAACGACGGCAATCTGGTCGAGCTGGCGCGCCGTCTGGGGGTGCGTGTGTCGCTGCGCGGCGACACCCTGATGCTGCAGGGAGCAGCGCCGGCGGTGGAACGGGCCACGCAGGTGGCGCAAGCGCTGGTCGATCTCGCGCGCATGGGCGAACCGCTCGACGTGGCCGACGTGGACCGCCTCGTGAGCGACGAGGGTCACGGTGCCGCCGGCCAGACCGCGGACGGCGAGTTCAAGATCATCCTCCCGGGCTTGCGGCGTGTGATCCAGCCGAAGACGGGTGGCCAGCGCGAGTACCTGCAGGCGATCGTGCGCCACGACATCGTGATCGGCATCGGGCCCGCCGGTACGGGGAAGACCTATCTGGCGGTAGCGGCCGCGGTGGACGCCCTGGCGCGCAAGCGGGTGCGCCGCATCGTGCTCGCGCGGCCCGCCGTGGAGGCGGGAGAGAGCCTCGGGTTCCTGCCGGGGGACCTGCACGAGAAGGTCGACCCGTATCTCCGTCCGCTGTACGACGCGCTCGAGGACATGATGCCGCGCGACCGCGTGCAGAAGGCGATCGACACCCGCACCATCGAGATCGCGCCGCTCGCCTACATGCGCGGCCGCACGCTCGCCGATGCGTTCGTGATCCTCGACGAGGCGCAGAACGCGACGGGCATGCAGATGAAAATGTTCCTCACGCGCCTGGGCGTGAACTCGCGCGCCGTGATCACGGGGGACAAGACGCAGATCGACCTCGCCAACCGGGAGGACTCGGGGCTGCTGCAGGTGGAGCGGATCCTGCCGGGCATCGAAGGGATCGGCTTCTGCTACCTGGGAGACACCGACGTGGTGCGTCACCGGCTGGTGCGTGACATCATCCGGGCGTACGCCGAGGACGCGCAGGGCTGACATGCGCCTTCCCTCCCCGGAGCAGCGGCGCTACCACGGCAGCCGTTGGGCCTGGGTCGTGGGCCTGGCGGTGCTGGCGGATCTGGCGGTCCCGTCCAGCGCGACCAATGTCGCGCCGCTGCTCGATCCCGGCGCCGTCGCCGAGCGCGATGTCATCGCGCCCTTCACGTTCCCGGTGAACAAGTCGGACCAGGATCTGGCGCGCGAAGCGGAAGAGCTCGCCGGCACGGTGAAGCCGATCTACCAGTTCCAGGAGCGCGGCGTCGACAGCATCACGATCTCCATGCACGCCCTGTTCGCGAGTCTCGAGACGGCCGCGGACCAGGGCGGGGGCGCGGCGATTCAGGCAGCGGCCAAGGCGCAAGGACTGGCGCTCTCGGCGCCAGAGGCCGCGTACCTGGGCAAGGGCGGCAAGCGGCACAACCTCGAAAAGGCGCTGGGCGAGCTGTTCACCCGCACCCTCGCGCTCGGTGTCACCGGGCCCGGAGTGCTCCAGGTGGAGCAGTCGCCGGAGCTGATCGTGCGCCGCCGCGCCGGTGAACAGTCGGTGCAGCGCGATCAGGTCCTCTCGTACGCGCAGTACCTGCAGCGGGCGCGCGACGTCCATCCCGACAAGGGCTCGAGCGTGGGCGACGAGCTGTACGTCCGGCTGGCGGGGCATTTCTTCCGCCCGACGCTTGTGGCCAACACGCTCGAGACCGAGCGGCGGCGCGACGAGTTGCGTCGCAGCGTCGATCCCAGCAAGTACATCGTCCGGGCGGGCGACCGCATCGTGGGCGCGCACGAGGTCGTGACCAACGAGGCGCACGAAAAACTGGTCGCGCTACACAGCGATCTGGTGCGGCGCGGCGCCGCCACCAGCCGGTCAGCCGGCGGCTTTTTCGGATCCGTGCTGCGGGACGGGCTGATTCTGGGAATCTTCTGGGTGCTGCTCGTGTTCTATCGCCGCGAGACGTACCGCGAGCAGCGGCAGGTGGTGCTCATCGGCGGCCTGTTCGCCCTGGTGCTGCTGCAGGCGGCCACCGTCGCGCGCTTCGCCCCGCGGCATTCCGAGATCATCGTGCTCCCGTTTATGGCCATGATGCTCACCGTGCTGTTCAACGGCCGCGTCTCGATGATCGCCGCCATGATCCTCGCGGTGGTGATCGGGCTGCAGCCCGTCTTCCACGATCTGCCGGCGCTGTTCCTGTGCGTCGTGGGCGGCGTCACCGCAGCGCTTTCGGTCCGGGTGCTCCGGCGGCGCAGCAACTTCTACGTGCCTGTGCTGATCATCGCCGTGGGCTACCTCGCGGGCGCGCTGGCCCTTGGCCTGACAGGGAGCTGGAGCGCCGGCGAGATCGGTCTACGGGGCGTGTGGGGCGCCGCGAACGGGCTGGTCTCGGCGGGGCTCACATTCTTCCTGCTCCCGGTGGCCGAGTCGATCACCGCCATCACGACGGACCTGACGCTGCTCGAGCTCTCCGACCCGAGCCGGCAGTTGTTGCGGCGGCTGTCACTCGAAGCCCCGGGGACCTACGCGCACTCGGTCGCGATGGCGAACCTGGTGGAGGCCGCGTGCAACCGGATCGGCGCCGACGGATTGCTGGGGCGCGTGGGGTGCTACTACCACGACATCGGGAAGATCAAGAACCCCCTGTACTTCGTCGAGAACCAAACGCGCGGCAACAACCCGCACGACCGGCTCAAGGCGTATCAGTCGGCGCAAATCATCAAGGCGCATGTGACCGACGGCCTGCAGCTGGCGCGCGAAGCGCGCCTGCCGCAGGCGGTGGCCGCGTTCATTCCCGAACATCACGGCACGACCGAGATCACCTACTTCCTCGACCGCGCGAAGAAGAGCGGCGACGGGGGCGCGCCCAAGTCCACCGACTACACGTACCCCGGGCCCAAGCCGCATTCGAGCGAAACAGCGATCACTATGCTCGCCGATTCAGTCGAGGCCGCCTTGCGCGTGCTCGAGGACCTGACGCCCGAGAAAATCGAAGATGTGATCAATCACATCGTGCGCACCAAGCTCAATGCCGGCCAGCTGGACGAGGCGCCGATGACGCTGCAACAGATCGATCAGGTGAAGCGGGAGTTCGTGCGCATCATTACCGGGATGTACCACGACCGCATCGAATATCCGGAATCCAGTGGCGGCATCACGGCGACGTGGCGGCCCGCGGCCAAAGCTTGAGCGCGCCGCGCGGCGCGTCCTCTCCTGGGAGGGAGCGACTCGCGCGCGGGTCGAGCTCACCCTGCTGGATGAGGCCGCGATGCGGCGCCTCAACCGGCGCGCCACCGGACGCCGCGGGCGCACTGACGTCATAGCGTTCGCGTTGCCCCAGCCCGACGGGACCCTGCTCGGCGACGTGTATGTGTGCCCGCAGGCGGCCAGCCGCTGGGTGCGCAACGTTGCACGGTCCACGTTACCCGTCGCGCGGTCCGCCAACGGGCAGCGTGGAACGTGGAACGTGCGACGTGGAACAGAAGAGGAACTTGTGCGGCTTACCGTACACGGCACGCTCCATATCCTCGGGTACGACCACCCCGACGGGCCCGCCCGCACCCGCTCCCCCATGTGGCGCCGGCAGGAGCGCTACGTCCGTCGTCTGCTCAGGAGCGGCCGGTGGACCTGACCAGCGCGGCGGTGAACCTGTTCGGCGCGGTGGTCACCGCGGCGACGGTGCTCTGGTCCGGCCTGCTCGCGCTGGGCGAGGAGGCGGCCGTGGGCGAGGCGCTTCACACCCTGGGCGACGCCCCCCCGATCCGGGTGGGCGGCCACGTGCCGCTGCATCGCGCCCTCCACGTCGCCCGCCTCGCGCTCCTGGTGCTCGGCGCCGTAGCGGGAGCGAACGCGCTCGACTGGTGGGACCGGCCGTGGGCCGCGGCGCTGGGCGCCTGGGGCATCGCGGTCGGCTTCCTGTTCGTGGTCGGCGACGCCTTGCCCCGCAGCGTGGCCCGCCTGGCGCCCGAGCTCGCGGCCGCGGCCCTCCCGCTCGCCCGGCGCACGCTCGCCCCCTTCGGCCCGCTCCTGTGGCTGCTCGCCTGGGTCGACCGGGGCCTGCACTCGCTGGTCGCGACGCCGCGCCCACTCGAGCCCGACCTGGGCGTGGCGCAGCGCGACATGCTGCTCGGCGTGTTCGCCCTCGCCGACACACGCGTGGACGAGGTGATGACGCCCCGCCTCGACATGGTGGCCGTGGACGTGGCCTCACCGGTAGAGGACGTCATCGAGACGGTGCGTCAGAGCGAGCATTCGCGGGTCCCCGTGTTCGACGGAACCCCCGACAACATCATGGGCGTCCTGTTCGCCAAGGATCTCGTGCCCCTCGCGATGGGGTTCGGCGCCGCCCGCTGGCAGGATCTGGTGCGGCCGGCGGCGTACGTGCCGGAGACGAAGACACTCGACAGCCAACTGCGGGACTTTCAGCGCGCGCCCGCCCACCTGGCGATCGTGGTCGACGAGTTCGGTGGGACGTCCGGGCTCATTACCCTCGAGGACATCCTCGAGGAAATCGTCGGTGAGATTCACGACGAGCACGACGTGGGCGAGCCGCCCTCGATCCGCCAGGACGGGGACCGCTACTGGGTGGACGGCCGGGCCACGCTGGACGACCTGTCGCACGCGCTGGGCCGCTCCTTCGCACACCCCGAGGTCTCGACCGTCGGCGGGCTGGTGTACTCGGTGCTGGGCCGCGTGCCACGAGCCGGCGACGAGCTGACGCTGGACGGCTACCGCGTGGTGGTGGAGCGCGTCGAGCGGCGTCGCGTCACGTCGGTGGTATTCCAGAGGCAACGGTGACGCTCCCGCTCCTGTTGCTCGTCGGCGGGCTGGTGGTGGCCGCGTTGTCCGCCGCTATCGGCGTGGCGGCCGCCGCGGTGAGCCAGCTCGAGCTGACGCGCTGGGTGTCGTACAAGCTGCGCGGGGCGGGCGCCGCGGCGGGGGTGCTGGAGCACCCGGGCAGAGTGCTGGCGACCGCGAACGCCCTGACCACCATCGGGACCGTAGCTGCCGCCGCGGCGATCCCGGCGCTGCTGGCGCGCACCACACCGACCATGCTCGGGATCCTGACCGTGGCGCTGGCGGTGCCGCTGCTCGTGAGCGCCGCCTACCTCGTCCCCCGGGTGGTGGGTCGGCGCTGGGCCGAGCCGATCGTCGCGCGCGCGGTGCCGCGCTTCGAGAAGCTCGGCGCATTGCTGGCGCCGTTCATCGCGTGGCGCGACCCGTCCAAGCGCAGCGCCTTGGCCGCCGTGCTCACCAATGCCGACACGGACGCCCTCGCCTCCGCCGACGAGATGGCCGTGGTCTCCGGCGTGCTGGCCTTCGCGGATCGCCCCGTGAGGGAGTTGATGACCCCGCGCACGTCCATCGTGGCCATCCCGGAGGGGCTGCTCGCCGCGGAGGCGGCGCACGTGTACATGCAGGCGGGATACAGCCGGTACCCCATCTACCGGAGCTCGCTCGACGAGGTGGTGGGCGTCGCGCACGCGTTCGACGTCCTCAAGCTCGCCGCCGACGCGCCGGTGCCCATCCGGGCGACGCTGCTCGTGCCCGGCACGACTCGTGCGGCCGACCTCATGCTGGAGATGCAGCGCGGCCGGGGGCACCTGGCCGTGGTGCTCGACGAGTTCGGGGGCGCCGCCGGGCTCGTGACGTTCGAGGACCTGCTGCGCGACCTGGTGTCGGAGATCTTCGAGCCCGTGGAGCTATCGCCCAAGCCCGAGCCGGCGGCGCGGATTCTCGAGCTCGAGGGCAACGCCCCGGCGAATCGCCTGGCGGACGGCCTTGGCGTGGCGCCGCGGGCGCACGGCGCGCAGACGGTGGGCGGGTTGCTCGTCCAGGCGCTCGGCCGCATCCCCCGCGCGGGTGAGCGCTTCACGCTGGACGGGCTCGAGTTCGACATTCTGGCCGCCACCCCGACCCGCGTGGAGCGGGTGGCCGTGCGCCCCGGGCCCGTGCGGGCCGTCCCGCTCGACCGCGTCGAGGAGCCGGCATGAGACGTCTCCGCGTTCGTGGTTACCTTGCATGAGTGTAGAGCGGATCATCGACGGGCTCGAGCGCCACGAGCCGGCGGCCCTGGCGCGAGCGATCTCCCTGGTCGAGAACCAGCGCGACGGGTTCGAGCGGGTGCTGTCACACGCGCACGCGCTGCTGGCGCGCGGCACCGCCCGGCGCATCGGCATCACGGGACCTCCCGGCGCGGGCAAGAGTACTCTCACCGAGCGGCTGATTCAGCATTACCGCGGGCAGCAGCTGTCGGTCGGCGTCGTGGCCGTGGACCCAACGAGCCCGTTCACGGGCGGGGCCCTGCTGGGCGACCGGATCCGCATGGAGTCGGTCAGCCTCGATCCGCACGTGTTCATTCGATCGATGGCCACGCGGGGGGCCCACGGCGGTCTGGCCACCACGACCGAGGAAGTGGCGGATCTCCTCGAGGCGTTCGGGTTCGGGCGCATCCTGGTGGAAACGGTCGGGGTCGGGCAGACCGAGCTGGACATCGCTCGCAGCGCCGATACCACCGTGCTGGTGCTGGTGCCCGAGTCTGGCGACGCCATCCAGACCCTCAAGGCCGGCGTGATGGAGATTGCGGACGTGTACGTCGTGAACAAGAGTGACCGCCCCGGGGCCGACAAGCTGCGCCAGGAAGTCGACGTCATGCTGGGGCTGCGGCGCGGGAACGCGTTTCGACACGTCGCCCCGCACCACTCCCCACCCCCGGCGGTCGGGCGGAAGGGCGGACGGGCGGACGGCAGCGCCTCCTCTGACCGCCCTTCCGCCGGTCCGCCTGACCGCCCCGACTGGGAGCCTCCGGTGCTCGCCACGGTCGCGTCGAAAGGTGAGGGCATCGAGGCGCTCGTCACTGCACTCGATGGCCACTACGCCTATCTTGAGTCGAGCGGCAAGCTCGTCGAGCGTCGCCGCCTGCGGCTCGCCGCGCGGACCCGTGCGGTGCTGGAGCGTGCGGTACGGCGCTGGCTGGCGGAGGCCACCCGCGCCGAGGAGCTGCTGGCGCGCCGGCTCGACGAGGTGGTGGACGGGCGGCGCAGCCCGTACGACGTGGCCGCGGAGATTCTCGATCAAGTGAAAGCAGGAGCCGTCCGATGAGCGGTATCGACAAACGGCCGGTGTACACGGCCGCAGATCTCAACGGCTTCGATCCCCGGACCGCCTTGGGAGCGCCCGGCGAGTATCCGTTCACCCGCGGCATCCATCCCACGATGTATCGCGGGAAGCTGTGGACGATGCGGCAGTTCGCCGGCTTCGGGAGCGCCGAGGATACGAACCGGCGCTACCACTTCCTGCTCGAGCACGGTCAGACCGGGCTCTCGGTTGCGTTCGACTTTCCCACGCTGATGGGCTACGACTCCGACCACCCCCGCGCCGAGGGTGAAGTAGGTCGCTGCGGCGTCGCCATCTCGTCGCTTGCCGACATGGAGGACCTGTTCCGCGGCATCCCGCTCGATCAGGTCTCCACGTCGATGACGATCAACGGGCCGGCGGCGATTCTGTTCTGCTTTTACGTCGCGGCGGCCGAGCGCCAGGGCGTGTCGATCGACAAGCTGCGGGGCACGGTGCAGAACGACATCCTCAAGGAGTACATGGCCCAGCATGCCTGGGTGTACCCCGTCGAGCCGGCGCTCAAGATCATCGTGGACATGTTCGAGTGGTGCGCGGAGCACACCCCGCTGTGGAACACGATCTCGATCTCGGGCTACCACATCCGCGAAGCCGGTGCGACGGCGGCGCAGGAGCTGGCGTTCACCCTCGCGAACGGGTTCACGTACGTGGAACGCGGGGTGGCGCGCGGGCTCGACGTCGACGCCTTCGCGCCCCGGCTCTCCTTCTTCTGGGACATCCACAACGACTTCTTCGAGGAGATCGCTAAGCTGCGGGCCGCCCGGCGGATCTGGGCGCGACACCTGAAGGAGCGCTACGGCGCCACGAGCCCGCGCTCGTGGATGATGCGGTTCCACTCGCAGACGGCCGGCGTCACGCTCACCGCCCAGCAGCCGATGAACAACGTGGTGCGGGTGGCCTACCAGGCGCTCGCAGCCGTGCTCGGCGGCACCCAGTCGCTGCACACCAACTCGCTGGACGAGACGCTGGCCCTTCCCACCGAAGACGCGGTGCGCCTGGCGCTCCGCACCCAGCAGATCATCGCGCACGAGACCGGAGTCGCGGAAGTGATCGACCCGCTCGGCGGCTCCTATTACCTCGAGTCGCTCACTGACCAGTTGGAGCGGGAAGCCGAAGCGCTGTTTGCCGAGATCCAATCGGTCGGCGGGGTGGTCAGGGGCATCGAGAGCGGCTGGTTCCAGCGACAGATCGCCCGCTCAGCGGAAGAATTCCAGCGCGACGTGGAGGCGGGCCGGAGGATCATCGTCGGGGTGAATGATTATCTGAGCGAAGACGATCACCCGGTGGAAATCCTCAAGGTCTCGAGCGACGCCGAGGCGGCGCAGCGGCAGCGGCTGGCCGGGCTGCGTGACCAGCGCGACGCCGCCCTGGTTGCGCAGCGCCTCGAGGCCCTGCGGCAGGCGGCGCTCAGCGAGCGCAACGTGATCGGCCCCATGCTGGATTGCGCCCGCGCCTACTGCACCCTGTTCGAGATCCGCGAGGCGCTGGAGCGTGTGTACGGAGCCTACCGCGAGCCGGTGTTCTTCTAGGGCATGACCGCGCTGCCGATCGCCACCCGCGGAGACGCCGTGCGCGACGTGCTGCGGCGTCTCGCGGCCGTCGAGCCGGGGCCGTACCGCGTCGTGTCGTGCTACCTGAAGCTCGAGCCACGGGACAAGACCCGTGGCAAGGATGTGATCAAGATGAAGAACCGCATGCGCGACGCGCTCGCCGCCGTGGACCGTGCCGGCCTCGAGCGTGCGGTGCGGGACGGCGTCGTGGCGGACCTGGAGCGGGTGCGCGCCTACTTCGAGGAGCCGGCCCGCCTGCCCGCGGCACGCGGGATCGGGTTGTTCGCGTGCCGCGCCCTCGACGTGTTCGACGTCCTGCCGCTGCCGCATGTGCACCGCTCGCGTCTCGCGGTGGCGCCACTGCCGTTCGTACGGGAGCTGGTCGCGCTGGAGGAGGAGTTCGGGACGATCCTCGTCGTGGCCTGCGACCGCACCGGGGCCCGCCTGTTCGACGTGACGGCCTACGACACGGTCGAGCGTCCCGGCCTGACGGCCGGAGCCACCCGCACCGGAAAGTTTCACGGCGAGCGTCAGGCGCGAAAGGGAAACGTGCTGGCGGGGGGGTTCGGCGAGCACAACCATCACATGCGCATCCGCGAGGAGAAGCATCGGCATTATGCGCAGGTCGCCGAGCAGATCTTCCAGATCAACACCCAGCGACCGCTCGCCGGCCTCGTGCTCGCCGGCATCGGCGTGGATGCCGCAGCGCTGCTGCCGCACCTGCATTCCTACCTGCACGACCTCGTCCTGGGCGTGGTGCGTCTGAACCCCAAGCGCGTGACGACGGCGGAAGTCAGAGAAGCGGCGCTCTCGCTGCGCGAGGAGCGCGAGCGGGCCTGGGAACGGGCGCACGCGGAGGCGGTGCGTGACGGACTGGCAACCGGCTGGGCAGTGAACGGCGTCGAGCCCACCCTGCGGGCGCTCGCCCGCGGCCAGGTCCGGACCCTGCTCGCCGACGGCAGCGACGACGACGTCCGGCTGGACGAGGCGGTCGAGGACGCGCTCCACCAGCGGGCGCAGGTAGATGTGCTGTACGATGACCGGGCCCGCCGCGGGGTGGACGGGCTGGCGGCCCTGCTGCGGTTCCGCCGCTGATGGCCGGCGCGCGGCGCCCGATCCGGGTTCTGGTGGCGAAGCCCGGATTGGACGGGCACGACCGCGGTGCGAAGGTCGTCGCGGCCGCGCTGCGCGACGCGGGGATGGAGGTCATCTACACCGGCCTGCACCAGACCCCCGAGATGATCGCGCAGGCAGCGATGCAGGAGGACGTCGACGTCGTGGGTCTCTCCATCCTTTCAGGCGCTCATCTCACGCTGTTCCCACGTGTGAAGCGACTGCTCAGCGACGCGGGTCGCGACGACGTACTCGTCACCGGCGGCGGCATCATTCCGCCGGAAGACATGGAGGCGTTGCGCCAGCAGGGGATCGGCCGGCTGTTCGGTCCGGGGACGCCAACGTCGGATCTCGTGAAATACATCGAAGAATGGGCTGTCGAGCATGTATCGGCTTGACCTGTTCCACGTTCCACGTTTCCTGTTCCGCGTTCGCCCATGACCCGCCTCAAGAGCCTCACCGCGCAGTACCGCGAGCTGCAGCAGCGGCTCGAGCAGGGCGGGGGACCCGACAAGGTCCGGCGCCAGCATGAGCAGGGTAAGCTCACGGCGCGTGAGCGCGTCGCCGCGCTGCTCGATCACGGCGCCGAGTGGTTCGAGGTCGGGCTGCTGGTCGCGTGCGATCAATACGACGGCCAGGCGCCCGCGGCAGGCGTCGTCACGGGCCTGGGGCGCATCGCGGGGCGGCCCGTGGTGGTCGTCGCGAACGACGCGACAGTCAAAGCAGGGTCATGGTGGCCCGAAACGATCAAGAAGATTCTGCGCGCGCAGGAAATCGCTATGCGGCAGCGGATCCCGATCGTCTATCTCGTGGACTCCGCGGGCGTGAATCTGCCATACCAGGGTGGCGTATTCCCCGGCCAATACGGCGCGGCGCGAATCTTCTATTACAACTCGATCATGCGCCACTACCTGCACGTGCCTCAGGTCGCGGCGGTGATGGGACCGTGTATCGCGGGCGGGGCATACCTGCCGGCCCTGTCCGACGTCATCTTCATGGTCGACGGGACGTCGTTCATGGGGTTGGGGGGCCCCAACCTCGTGAAGGGCGCCACCGGTCAGGTGGTGGACGCGGAGTCGCTCGGCGGCGCGCGCACGCACACCGGCGTAAGCGCCGTCGCGCATTATCGCGCCCGCGACGATAAAGAATGTCTCGAGCGGATTCGCGACTATGTAGCGCGGCTGCCGCGTCCAGCGCGTGCGCCCGCAGCCGGAGGCAAGCCGAAGCGCGATCCCAAGGACCTGTACGAGCTGCTGCCGGCGGATCACCGGATGAGCTACGACATGCGCGCCGTGCTCGGGTGCCTGCTGGACGGCGGGGCGCTCGACGAGTTTCAGGCAGACATCGCACCCGAGATGATCTGCGGGCACGCCGCGATCGAGGGGCGCGCGGTGGCGCTGATCGCGAACTCGCGTGGGGTGATCAAGGGAAAGCCGGGCGAGACCCCCAAGATCGGGGGGATCGTCTACACGGAAAGCGCCGAGAAAGTGGCCTACTTCATCGCCAACGCAGACCGGGAGCGGATGCCGCTGGTGTTCGTGCAGGACGTGTCGGGCTTCATGGTCGGCTCCGCTGCCGAGCATTCCGGGATCATCCGTGCGGGCGCGCGCTTCGTGGAGGCGATGGCGACCGCCACGGTCCCCAAGCTCGTCCTCACCGTGAACCATGCATCGGGCGCGGGCTACTATGCCATGGCCGGTCAGGGCTTCGACCCTGACTTCATCATTTCCTGGCCCACCGGCCGGATGGGGGTGATGGAAGGTGAGTCCGCCGTCCAGGCGGTATTCGGCGACGAGGTGGCGGACCCGGAGAACCGCCCCGCCGCCGACGCCATGCGTGCCGACTACGACCGCCAGCTCGATGCCCGCTTCGCCGGCGCGCGCGGGTTCGTCGACGCCATCGTCGCTCCGGAAGACACCCGCGCCGTCCTCGCCTTCCTGTTGGAGGCGACCACCGAGTTCACCGGCCCCCACCTCGGGGCCTTCGTCCTCCCGAGCTCGTCATGATCCCTGATCGCTACGTTGCTGTCCTCGCGCTGTTCGCCGCCGCTTGCGGCGGCGCGCGTCCCGCGACCCGGCCCGCGCCGGCTCCTGTCCCGGAGCAGGCGCATCCGCAACCCAGTGCGGCCGCCCCCGCCCCCGCGGACGCGAGCAGCGCCCGCCCGCGCGAGCCTGCCTTGCCGCCACCGATCGCGCTCATGACCGGTCTCATGCCGCTCAAGACCACGGGCGTGGACCAGTTCCGTGCGCGACACCCGACATACGACGGGCGCGGCGTGCTCATCGCCATCCTCGACACCGGCGTGGACCCCGGCGTGGACGGGCTCATCAACACCAGCACCGGCGCGCCCAAGATCGTCGAGCTGCGCGACTTCTCCGGTGAGGGCAGCGTGGCACTCGCGCCCGTCACGCCCGCCGGCGACGGCACGGTCGCAATCGGCGGCCACACTCTGTCGGGTGCCGGACGCATCGGGCGCCTCACGACGGCCAGCACATGGTACGCGGGGATGCTGCGCGAGCTGCCGCTCGGCAAGCCGCCCGCCGCCGACCTGAACGGCAACGGCACCAATACCGACTCGTTCCCCGTGATCGTCGTCAAGGCGAGCGACGGATGGGTGGCATTCATCGACTCCAACCAGAACGGCTCCTTCGAAGACGAGATGCCGTTGCACGACTATCGCGAGGGCCGCGAGACGATCGCCCTGGGGACGAAGCCGATCACCCTGGCGGCGAACTTCGGCGAGGTAAACGGCGTGCCGACGCTGGACCTCGTCTTCGACAACGGGGGCCACGGCACCCACGTCGCCGGGATCGCGGCGGGCCACACCCTGTTCAACGTGGCGGGGTTCGACGGGGTGGCCCCGGGCGCGCAGCTCTTGGGGCTCAAGATCGCGAACGCCGCGCGCGGCGGCATCTCGGTCACCGGCAGTATGCAGCGCGCCATGGCGTACGCGGCGCGCTACGCCGAGCAGCGCAACATGCCGCTGGTGCTCAACCTGAGCTTCGGTGTGGGGAACGAGCGCGAGGGCCACGCCGTCATCGACTCGATCGTCGACGCCTTCCTGCTCGCGCACGCAGGCGTGGTCCTCACCATCAGCGCCGGCAACGACGGCCCAGGGCTGTCCACGCTCGGGTTCCCGGGCTCGGCGGATCTCGCGCTCTCGGTGGGCGCGTCGTACCCCGGCGCGTTCGCTCGCCCCGTTCAGCCGGGCGCCGCATCCGCGCCGGACGTGATGGGGTGGTGGAGCTCGCGCGGCGGCGAGCTCGCGAAGCCCGACCTGGTGGCGCCGGGCGTCGCGTTTTCATCGGTGCCGCGCTGGAACACCGGCGACGAGATCAAGGGTGGCACCAGCATGGCGGCGCCGCACGTCGCCGGTCTCGCCGCCTGCCTTCTGTCGGCCATGGCCCAGGAGGGACGCAAGGTCAGCGCGGCGGAGGTGAACCAGGCGTTGCGCGTGTCCGCGGTTCCCTTCCGCGGCGAGACGGCGATCGACGACGGCGCCGGGCAGCCCAACCTGGACGCGGCATACCGCTGGCTGCTCGCGGGCCACCAGGGCTCGCAATATGTCGTGCGGTCGGCGAACGGCGACAACGGAGTCTCGGCCGCATTCCGGCGGGACGGGCTCAGCCGGGGCGACACGGTCCAGGTGTTCGACGTGAGTCCGGCAGCCGGCCTGCGCGCCGCGCAGTTCCTGCTGAAGAGCAGCGCCCCCTGGTTGAGCGTGCCGACCGCAGTGACCGCCGGTGCTCGACAGACGGAGATTCCGGTCACGTATCAGACCGGCGCGTTTACGGCGCCCGGCGTGTACAGCGCGACGGTCACCGCGTGGAACCCGAGCGATACGCTCGCCGGCCCGCTGTTCACCGTGCCCAATACCGTCATCGTCCCCTACGCGCTGGCGGCAAAGCCGCTGTACGACGAACGCCGCACGATCGGCCCGGCACGCGTGCAGCGCTACTTCCTGGAGGCGCCCGCCGCGGGGATGACCCTGCAGGCCACGGTCACGCTGCCCGACTCCGCGGCGCAGTCGGCGACGGCGTACCTGTTCGAGCCGAACGGCGAGCCGTTCCGCGGCGTCGGGCACGACTCGGTCGTCACGCTGGGCGGAACCCTGCCGGGCACCGCCCGCCTGCTCGTGTCCGCGGAGGACCTGGTGCCCGGCGTCTACGAGTTGGATGTCGTGGCGCCGCCGTTGTCGAGCGTGACGGCGACGGTGCGGGCGGCTCTGGCGCCGTGGGAGTTGACCGGGACGACCAGCGGAACGATCGAAGCAGCGGCGTCAGGCCTGGAGACAGCGGCAGGCAAGAGCGCGACGCAGCTGATCGGTGCCGAGCGCGCGGTGAGCGTCGCGGGTCGCGGCGCGCCGGCGGAGAGCGTGACGGTGCGGGTCCCCGCATGGGCCGCGCGGACAACGGTGGAAGTCGAGATGCCGCAGCAGCAGTGGGACGACTTCACGGATTTCGGTGTCACGGACTTCGATTCGAGCGGGCAGCAGGTGGGGCAAGGGGCCCTCAATTACGCCTTCGGGCGGCACATGGTCGAGATGCGCGGGGCGGGGCTCCAGGGGCATCCGCTGACCGTCGAGCTGTTCCCAGCGTTCGCCCGCTCCAACGGCGCCCACCCATGGCGGGCCACGGTGCGCGTCCGCTTCCTGCTCGCCGAACCGCGTTCATTGGGGGACGGCAGCGATGTTCGCGTGGTGGCGGGCGGGCGCACCACCGTGGCGCTACCCCGGTCGGCCGAGCTTCCCTTACCGGACGGATTCGCGCCACTCGTCGAGCTGCGACTCCGCCCCCCCCCTGATGGCGGCGGAGTGGACGCGGTGCGACGGGTTACCCTGCACCCATGACGCCCGGGCGCGCGCCGGCCACGGTGCGCATCGCCGCGGGCCAGGGGTTCTGGGGAGATTGGCTCGAGGCGCCCTACCGCCAGGTCACGGGGGGGCCTATCGACTACCTCATGATGGACTATCTCGCCGAAGTGACCATGTCCATCATGCAGAAGCAGCGGTTGCGCGATCCGTCGCTCGGGTACGCGAAGGATTTCGTCACGACCATGGAGCGGCTGCTCCCCATCATCGCCGAGCGGGGCATCAAGGTGACGGCGAACGCCGGCGGCGTGAACCCGCGGGCGTGCGCCCAGGCGGTCGCCGAAGTGGCGCGTCGCCTCAAGCTCGGCGGCCGGCTGCGCATGGGCGTCGTCACCGGCGACGATCTGCTGGGCCGGCTCGACGGACTGCTGGCGCGGGGTCACGCGCTGCGAAACCTCGATACCGGCCGCCCGCTCTCGGATGTGCGCGACCGTGTGTTGTCGGCCAACGCCTACCTGGGCGCCCGGCCGGTGGTGGAGGCACTGCGGCAAGACGCGGACGTCGTGATTACGGGGCGCGTTACCGATACTGGCCTCACGCTCGCTCCCATCATTCACGCGTTCGACTGGGCGCCCGACGCCTGGGACCTGCTCGCGGCGGGAACGGTCGCCGGCCACACGATCGAGTGCGGCGCGCAGTGCAGCGGGGGCAATTGTCTGGTGGATTGGGAGCGCATCCCCGACCTCGCGAACGTGGGGTACCCGATCGTCGAGGCCCATCCCGATGGCACGTTCGAGATCACCAAGCACCCGGGCACCGGCGGCCGCATCACGGTCGCCGGTGTGACCGAGCAGCTCGTCTACGAGATGGGAAATCCCGCCGAGTACATCACACCCGACGGCATCGCCGACTTCACGACCATCCAGCTGGAACAGGCAGGGAAGGACAGGGTCCGGGTGTCCGGCGTTCGGGGCAAGCCCGCGACCGACAAGCTCAAGGTCTCGATCGCCTACTTCTACGGCTTCAAGGCCGTCGGCACGCTGGTGTACGCGTGGCCCGACGCCTATGCAAAAGCGCAAGCCGCCGACCGCATCCTGCGGCAGCGGCTCGAGGATCTGGGATTGCGGTTCGAGGCCATCCTCACCGAATTCGTAGGGGCCGACGCGACCCACGGCCGGCTGGCGCTCGAGCACGGCTCGGTGGGGGAACTCCCCGAAGTGCAGCTCCGGGTCGGCGTGCGCTCACCCGATCGGGCCGCCGTCGAGCGCTTCACCCGCGAGATCGCACCCCTCATCTTGAATGGTCCACCCAGCGTGACTGGGTTCGCCGGGGGCCGGCCCAAACCCGAGGAGATTGTGGCCTACTGGCCCGCGTTGCTCGACAAGGACATGGTGGAGCCGTGCGTGGAGATCGTCGAAGTATGAGAGCGACGGCGGTAAGGCGGAAAGGCGGACGGGCGGTCAGCAAGAAAACCGTGCCGCTGCTCGAGCTGGCGCATGCCCGGTCCGGAGACAAAGGCGACACGGCCAATGTTGGGCTGATCGCGCGCAAGCCAGAGTACTACCCCATTCTCGTCAAGCAGGTGACCGCGGCGCGCGTCGCCCGTCACTTCAAAGGCATGATCAGCGGCAACGTCGAGCGCTACGAGCTGCCCAATCTGCATGCGTTGAACTTTCTGCTGCATGGCGCGCTGGGCGGCGGCGGCACCATCTCGCTCAAGACCGACGCTCAAGGGAAAGTGTTTTCCACCGCGCTGCTGCGACTCGCGATCGAGGTGCGCTCGTGACCGCTCGGGTGGTGGCGAGCGCCGAGGGCGGAGTGCTCACGGCAACCCTCAATCGTCCAGAGAAAAAGAACGCCATTGATAGCCTCATGATCGACCAGCTGCTCGCGATCCTCGAGCGGGCCGATCTCGATGCCGCCGTGCGGGTGGTAGCGCTGCGCGGCGCCGGCACGGATTTTTGCGCCGGCAGGGATCTCAACGAGCTGCTGGCCTCGGCCGATCAGACGGTCGACGAGAATCGCCGGGCGGCGCTCAAGTTCGCCGAGATCTTTCAGACGTTGCGGCGCATCCCCAAACCGACCGTGGCTGTGGTGCGCGGGCGCGCGCTCGCGGGAGGGTGCGGGCTCGCGACCGCGTGCGACCTCGTGTTGGCGGCGGAATCCGCCAAGTTTGGCTACCCGGAGGTGCAGCGCGGCTTCGTGCCCGCCATCGTGATGACGCTGCTCAAGCGAAGCGCCGGCGAGAAGGTAGCCTTCGACCTCGCGGCGACTGGGCGGATTCTCGAAGCCACCGAAGCCGCGGGGCTGGGCCTGGTGTCCCGGGTGTACGAGGATTCGGACTTCGACGACCAGGTCGGAGAAGTGCTGCGCGCCCTCGCCGCGGCGAGCCCGTCGGCATTGGCGTTCACCAAGCAACAGTTCTATCAGCTGGACGGGATGCCCTTCGATGAGGGCATCCGGCTGGGCGCCGATGTCAATGCCGTGAGCCGGACCACGCCGGATTTCCGTGCCGCGCTTCAGGCGTTTCTCAAGAAATGAGCCCGCAGTCGATCGTCGTGCTCAAATGGTGGCTCGCGGGAGCGGGCCTGGCAGTCGGCATCGCGGGGATGGCGACCGAGCGGCGCTGGCTCGTGTCGAGTGCCGTAGCGCTCCTGGCGGTCGCTTTCCTGTTGCGGTTCGTGGAGCGTCGCGCCCGAGTACGCCAGCCGTGATGCTCAAAGCACCGGGCGCGGTACTGCTCGTCTCTTGCTACGAGCTCGGCCATCAGCCGCTCGGGCTCGCGTGGCCGCTGGCGTTTCTCGAGCGCGCCGGGTTCGCGCCGCGGGTACTCGACCTGGCGGTGGAACCCTTCGACGACGCGGCGGTCCGCCGGGCGGGGCTCGTTGTGCTCGCCACTCCCATGCACACAGCCCTGCGGCTCGCGGTCGCCGCGGCGGGCCGGATCCGCGCGCTCAATCCCCAGTGCCACATCGTGTTTTGCGGCCTGTACGCCCTGCTCTCGGCCGAGTTTCTGCTCCAAGGACTGGCCGACGCCGTCCTCGGCGGGGAGTTCGAAGCAGCACTGGTGGCGTTGGCGCAGCAGCTGGAACGGGGAGACGATCCGCCACGGCGCGTCGCTGCACGCGATCGACTGGAGTACCCGGTCCCGAGTCGGAGCTCGCTGCTACCGCTGGCACGCTACGTGAGTCTGGCGCACGGCAGCCGGGTGGTGCCGGCAGGGTACGTCGAGGCGAGTCGAGGGTGTTTGCACACGTGCCTTCATTGTCCCATCCCCCCGACCTACGGTGGCCGGTTTTTCGCGGTGCCCCGACCCGTGGTGCTCGAAGACATCCGCCGATTGATCGCTGGGGGCGCCGGGCACATCACCTTCGGCGACCCCGATTTCCTGAACGGGCCCGGACACGCGCTCAAGCTGGTGCATGAGCTGCATGCCGAGTTCCCTGGTGTGACCTACGACTTCACCGCCAAGGTCGAGCACATCCTGCGTCACCGGGAGCGGTTCGACGAATTCGCCGCCACGGGATGTGTATTCGTCGTGACCGCGGTGGAGTCGCTCTCAGACGTGGTGCTGGCGAACCTCGAGAAGGGTCACACCGCCGCGGACGTCCCGGTGGCGCTCGAAATCCTGCGCAGCGCCGGTATCGCTCCGCGACCGACGTTCGTCCCGTTCACGCCGTGGGCCACGCTCGACGATTATCTCACCCTGCTGGAGTTCGTCGAGGAACGAGACCTGGTAGATCACGTCGATCCCGTTCAGCTAACCATTCGCTTGCTGGTACCGCCGGGCTCATTGCTGCTCGAGCGACCGGCGCTCCGCCCGTACCTCGGTGCGCTCGATGCGCCCGGGCTCAGCTACCGCTGGACCCATCCCGACCCGCGGATGGACCGGTTGCAGCAGGAGACGAGTGCGCTCGTGGCAGCCGCGGCCCGCGCCGAGGGACAGCCCGCGCTCACGTTTCAAGGGATTCGCCTGCTCGCGGCGCGCTACGCCGGCAGACCAGCGCCCACCTCGTTCCGGCGGCCGCCCCCCGAGCGTCCCATTGCCCCACGGCTCACCGAGCCGTGGTTCTGCTGAGCGGAGCCTACCGAGGGCCAGTTCGGCCCTGTGAAGCTCGAGGCCGCCGGCTGGGTTTGAGCGGCCTGTCAGCTTGCTGACAGGTTCCCCGGATAGGTTTCCCCCCCGACATGTCCGCTCGAGCGCTGGTTCTATTCCTTGTGGTGCGCCCGCTTGTGGCACAGCAGCCGGTGACGCGCGCGCAGGCCGTGGAGGCGGCCCTGAGCCGCGGTGCGCGCGCCGCCCTGGGTCGCGCCGACACGGCGCTGGCCGTGGGCGCACTTGGTGCCGCCCGCGCCTTCCCCAACCCCTCGGTGACAGCGACGTACACGAAGGACACGCCGCACTACCACTACATCGCGGAACTGGCGATCGATCTGCCGTGGCTGCGCGCCCCACGCATCGGTGCGGCGGCGGCGGCGCGCGACGCGGCGCGGTACGGCTTCGCGTTCGAGCGGTCGGCCATCCGGTTCGACGTCGACACCACGTACACCCACGCGCTGGCCAGCGCCGCCCATGCCCGCCTGTCGCGCCGCAACGCCCGCGACGCCGATAGTCTGCTGCAAATGGCGCGCTTGCGCCGTGAGGTGGGCGATGTGAGCGAGCTGGACGTGCGGCTGGCGGAGGTGAACGCGGGCCAGCTCGAGAACCTGGCGGTGGACGATTCGTTGACGGCGCTGGACGCGCTGCTCGCCGTTCAGCTCGCCATGGGCCTGCCGGCCGACGCTCCGGCCATCGCGCTCGCCGACTCGCTCGCGCCACCGTCCGACAGCGCGCCCGATCCCGCGGGCGAGCCCTTGCGCATCGCCGCGGCGACGGCCACGCTGCGCTCCGAGGAGCGGACGCTGACGCTCAGCCATCGAACGGTGTTTCCGGCGCCGAGTATCCAGGCGGGCGTGGAGCGCGGAGATCCCGCGGATCCCACGAACGCGGCGCTCCCCACAGTGGGGGTGACGCTCGCGCTGCCCCTGTTCAGCTGGAACGGCGGCGCGGTCGCTCAGGCGCGGGCGGCGCGTGATCGCGCGGCGGCCACCCTGGAGCTCACCCGCCGCCAATCTGACGCCGACATCGCCCACGCCCGGCGCGGGGTTGCGGCCGCGGTCGCCCGGGTGACGCGCGACCGGCGGCTGCTGGCGAGCGCGGACCGCGTCGCCGCCATGTCGCTCCAGGCGTACGGCGAGGGTGCCATCCCCCTCGCCAACGTGCTCGAGGCACAGCGCAACGCGCGTGAGGCGCTGGGGCGCTACATCGATGATGTCGCCGTGGCGAACGACGCCGCTGGCTCGGTCCGTCTGCTCACTGCGTCTGCGCCAGCGCCATGACCCGTCTCGCCTTGCTCGCTCTGCTCGGCGTGGTCGCCGCGGCCTGCCGCGGCCGTGCCGACGCGGGGGAGGGTGACGGGGCCGAGTCCCAGACGGCCGTGCCCGTGCAAACCGCCGCCGCGGTCGAGCAACCATTCGCGCGCGTCGTGCGCGTGATCGGCACGGTCACGCCGCGTCCCGGACGCTTCGCGGAGCTCGCCGCCCCGGGCCCCACCCGCGTGGCGCGCATCATCGTGGCGCCGGGACAGCCCGTGGCCGAGGGCGATACGCTGCTCGAGTTCGAGCGGGCCCCGTTCGACGCCGCCGCGCAGAGCGCCGTCACCGCGCTCGCGGTGTCGCAGCGCAACTACACGCGCGCGGTGCGCCTCGTGCAAGCCGGCATCCTCGCGCCCAAGGACTCGGACCAGGCGGCCGCGGAGCTCGCGCAGGCGCAGGCAGCCGCGGTGACCGCCCGGCGCGCCCAGCAGCTCGCCACGTTGCGCGCCCCGCTCGCCGGCGTCGTGACTCGCATGAGCGCCGTGCTCGGCGCCTCGGTGGACGCGACGCAACCCCTCGTCGAGGTCGCCGATCCGAGGGCGCTCGACGTCGTGTTCAGTGTCTCACCTGCCGAAGCCGCCGAGATCCGGGAGGGAGATTCGGTCACGGTGAGGGAAGGGGACACCGCGGAGGGGGGGGCGCCGCTGGGTGTCGCGGTCGTGGCGGGCGTCGCGCCCGCCGTCGACACGCTCTCGCGGGCGGTCGCAGTGCGCGCACGGATGCGCCGCAGCGACCGGCCGCTGCGAATCGGAGAATCGCTGCTCGGGCGCATCGTGGTGGCGATCACGCCCCGCGCCGTGACCGTTCCCGTCGCCGCCCTTGTGCCCACCGAGGGCGGTGAGGGCTTTCAGGTGTTCGTCGTCGATTCGGGCGGTGTCGCCCACGCGCGCCCGGTCACCGTCGGGGGCCGCAACGAGACGGTCGCGGAGATTGCCGCGGGGCTCCGGTCGGGTGAAACGGTCGTGACGACGGGCGCTTACGGTATGGCGGACGGCGCCAAGACCGAGCGAGCCACATCGGCCTCCCCCTCCCGATGACGCTGTTCGACGTCCTGAGCGGGCAGCGTCGCTTCATCTATCTCGTCGTGGGACTCCTCAGCCTCGCGGGCGTGTGGGCCACTGCGACGCTTCCGTCCGCCATCTATCCTGAGCTGAACTTCGCGCGCGTCACGATCGTCGCGACCGGCACCTCGCTGGGCGCGCGCCAGCAGATGTTCGGTGTGTCCCGACCGATTGAAGAAGCGGTGAGCATCGTGCCCGGCGTCACGCGCGTGAGGTCCACCTCGATCCGGGGCGGCACCGAGCTCAACGTCGACTTCGCGCCGCGGACCGACATGGTCAACGCCCTCCAGGAAGTGCGCGCGCGGGTCGACCAGATCGTTCCCGAGCTGCCCGCCGGCGTGAGCATTCAGGTCGAGCGCATGACGCCCTCGTTGTTCCCGATTCTCTCGTACAACGTCGAGGGCGGCGACCCGGCGACGCTCTACGACATTGCGCGCTATCAGATCAAGCCGATCGTCTCCCGCGTCCCGGGTGTGGGGCGAGTGGACGTGCTCGGCAGTGACGTACGAGAGATCGAAGTCGTCGTCGATCCGTTGCGCCTGGCACAGCAGGGGATGACGTTCGACGATCTCGCGGCGGCGATCCGCGACGCCACGAGCGTGATGGCGGTCGGGCGCATGCCGAGCGACTACCGGCAGTACCTCATGGTCAGCGCGACCGAAGCCCACTCCCCCGACGATATTGCCAACATCGTGGTTGGACACGGCCTCCGCCTCCGGGACCTGGCCACCGTCGCGCCCGGGATCGAGGACCGCGTGAGCGTCATCGCCGGGGACGGCAGGCCCGTGGCGCAATTGAACATCACGCGTCAGCTCGGCGGGAACACGCTGGCGATCGCCGACAGCGTGGCCGGCGTCGTGCGCGCCCTGGCGGGCACGCTGCCGCCCGGCGTGCGGCTCAGGCTCGTCTACGATCAGGCGTCTCTGGTCCGAGACGCCGTGACCGCGGTCCGCGACGCGATGCTGGTCGGCGCCGCGCTCGCGGTCATCGTGTTATTGCTGTTCCTGCGGCACGGCGCCATCACGGCCATCAGCGCGTCATCCATTCCGCTCACGCTCATCATCACGATTTTCGTGATGTCGCTGCTGGGGCAGACGTTCAACCTGATGACCCTGGGGGCGATGGCGATCGCGATTGGCCTCGTGATCGACGACGCCGTGGTGATCACGGAGAATATCGTCCGCCATCTCGACTTGAACCCCGACCGTACCGCGGCCATCCGCGATGCGGTGCAGGAGCTGCTCTGGCCGGTCACCACGTCGACCCTCACGACCGTGGTTGTCTTTCTGCCTCTGGGGTTGCTCCAGGGCGTCGTCGGTCAATTCTTCCATGCGCTGTCGATCACCCTTACGATTGCCGTGCTGGTCTCGCTCGTGCTGGCGTGCTCCGTGATTCCGCTCCTCAGCGAGCGCTTCCTCACGACGCGCGACGCCGAGCATGCCGCGCCGCCGCCTGGTGCTCGGGCTGGCCCGCTGGATCGGCTGGGGCGCACGATCGACGCGCTCGCGACCAGGTACGCGGACGCGCTCGCAGCCGCGTTGCATCACCCCCGCCGGGTGGCCGTAGCAGGCGTGGTGCTGGCCGGGGCGGGATATGCAGCGTACCGAGCGGTGGAAACAGGATTCCTACCCGAAATGGATGAAGGCGCCTTCGTCCTGGACTACTGGGCGCCGGGCGGGACCGCCCTGGCCGAGACCGACCGCCAGCTGGGCGTCATCGACGGCATCCTGGCGCGGATTCCGGAGGTGGCAGGAACCAGTCGTCGGACGGGCGCCGAGCTGGGGTTGTTCGCGACGCTGCAGAACCGCGGCGATTACGTCGTGCGGCTCAAGCAGCAACGCCAGCGCGACCGGTCGATCTTCGAGGTCATCGATGAGGTCCGGCAGCGGACCGGCGCTGCCTTGCCACGTATGCGAATCGAATTCGTACAGATCCTCTCCGATGTCGTGAACGACCTGTCGGGCAGTGCGCGGCCGGTGGAGATCAAGCTGTTCGGTCCGGATCTGGCCGCGCTCGACGCTTACGGGACCCGCCTCGACTCGGCGATGACGAACATCGCGGGCCTGGAAGACCTGTTCAGCGGCGTGGCGGAGCCCACGGCGGAAATGGCGATGAGCATCGACGCGGCAGACGCCAACCGGGTTGGGTTGACGCCGGCGGCGGTCAGCCGGGCCGTCAGCGGAGCGCTGCTGGGAGAGGATGCGGGCCAGATCTACCTCGACGATCGGACCGTCGGCGTGCGGGTGCGCGCTCCCGATTCAGTGCGGTTCGACCGGCTCCGGTTGGGGGCGATTCCGATCGTCGCTCCTGACCACCACACGCCGGTTCCCATCGCGTCACTGGCGCGCTTCACTCCCCTGGACGCGCCATCCGAACTGCTGCGCGAGAACCAGCAGCAGATGATCATGATGACGGCAGATCTGGGCGAACGCGGACTGGGGAGCGTCATGCAGGACGTGAAGCGGGTGCTGGCGAAAACCCCCCCGCCGCCCGGGATCCGGCTCGAGCTGGGCGGTCAATACGCCAGTCAACAGGCCGCGTTCGGCGCACTGTTGCTGGTCCTGGGCCTCGCGGCCGCCAGCGTTGTCGGCGTGATGGTCGTGCAGTTCGCCTCGTTCGTGGAGCCGCTCGTGGTGCTCCTGGCCGCGCCGCTCTCGTTCGTGGGCGCCATGGCGCTGCTGCTCGCCACACGCACCGCGCTCAACGTGTCATCGTTCATGGGGCTCATTCTGCTGGTGGGGCTGATCGTCAAAAACGGGATCATCCTGCTCGACTTCACCAGGTTGCGGATGCGCGCCGCCGGGGTGCCGCTCGAAGCCGCGATCCTGGAGGCGGCCCGGGTGCGGCTGCGACCCATTCTGATGACCACCCTGTGCACGCTGTTCGGACTGCTGCCGCTTGCCCTCGGCATCGGCGCGGGGAGCGAGCTGCAGCGCCCGCTCGCCCTCGCCGTCATCGGGGGGCTGGCGCTCTCTACGCCGATCACTCTGTTCGCCGTTCCGGTCCTGCTCGTCGCGGTGCGGGGGCGCGGCTTCACGCTCCCGCAGCGAGGGGAAAGGTGATTGTGACCCGGGTGCCCGCCCCCGGCGGCGACGCGATCTCGATGCGCGCACCGTGGACCGAGGCGATCCACTGGGCGATGGCGAGTCCCAGGCCGGCGCCCGCGCCTCCGCTCCCGGTCTCGTGACGCGCCCGGTCGCCCCGGTAGAACCGCTCGAAGACATGGGCCAGCTCCTCAGGCGGAATGCCGATTCCCGTGTCGCTGACGATCACCGCAGCCCGCCCATTCTGGGCTGACACGTCCAGCCGCACGCGGCCGCCCGCCGGCGTGAACTTGAGGGCGTTGTCGAGGACGATCAGCAGCAGCTGCTGCACGAGCGCCGGATCGCCGGTGATCTTGGCTTCCTCGAAGCTGCCCACTTCCACGAACACGCGCCGCTGCTGCGCGACGGCCCGCGTGGCGTCGACCGCGCCGGCGATCGCGTCGTCCAGATACAGCGTCTCGCGCACCACCGGCCACTCACCCGCGTCGGCGCGCGCGAGCGTCAGCAGCCCGCCGGCGATTTCGCCCAGGCGCGCGGCCTCCCGCTCGATGGCCTGGAACGTGGCCGCGTCGCGGCCAGGCTCGCGCTCCTGCCCGCCTGCCACCTCCGCGCGAGTGCGGAGCAGGGTGATCGGCGTCCGCAGCTCGTGCGCCGCATCGGCCATGAAGCGGCGCATCTGCTCCATCGAGCGCTCGACCGGCGTGGCGGACTTGCGGACCAGGATGGAGCCACCGCCAGCGACGAGCAGCAGCGCCACCAGCGCCGCCGCGGCGAACGCTTCGATGAGCGAGGCGTATTCATCCTCGAGCTCCATCCGGTCCGCGATCACGCCCGAGACGTAGGCGGTCCCGGTGGTGCCCGTGAAGCGTTCCACGTATACCCGCAACTCGCGCCCGTCCGGCCCGTCCAGGTTACGGTACGGACGCTTGCCCTCCGCCGCCTTGCGCAGGCCGTCGCGGATCCAGTCGGGCAGGACCGGGGGCTTGATGGGGCGGAGGTCGCCATCCAGGAGGTAGAGCGAGCGATCGGGAATGTGCAGCTCATCCACCGCGTCGACGACGGCGCCGTGGGCGCCGGCCCGCTCGGTCTCGCGGATGCGGGCCGCCTGCTCGAGCGCGGCGGCGGCGGCGCGCAGCGAAACGTCCAGGTGCCGGGCCATCTGGCGCCGCACGGTGAGAAACAGTCCCACGCCGAGCACTGCCAGCACGAGCCCCAGCACGCCCGCGTACCAGGCCGTGAGCTGCAGCCGCAGCCGCGCGAGCGGCTTCATCAGCGATCGCTCACGGGCCGAACCGGTAGCCCGCGCCGCGCAGCGTCGTGATCAGCTTGGGCTCGAAGTCGTCGTCGATCTTGCGCCGCAGCCGCCGCACCAGCACTTCGAGCACATTCGCGAAGGGGTCGTGGTTGTCGTCCCACACGTGCGCCGTGATGGTGGCGCGGTCGAGCACCTGCCCCGCGTGCGTGACGAACAGCTCCAGCAGCGCGAACTCCTTGGCGGAGAGGGTCACCGGACGGCCGCCGCGCCGCACCTCACGAGCCGCGACGTCGACCTCCAGATCCGCGACTCGGTGCAGCGTGGGGGTGAGGGCGGGGCGGCGGCGCGCCAGGGCCTTGACCCGAGCCACCAGCTCCCGAAATGCGAACGGCTTGGTGAGGTAGTCGTCGGCGCCGACCTCCAGACCGCGCACACGGTCGTCTACCGCGTCCAGCGCGGTCAGCATGAGCACCGGCGTCGGCACCCCCTGGCGGCGCAGCTCGCCGCACAGCGCGAACCCGGTGCCGTCAGGCAGCCGCACGTCCAGGATAATCACGTCGAAGCTCGTGAGCGCCGCCTGCTCGCGACCCGCGGCGAACGACGCGGCGACGGTCGGATCGATGCGCTGCGCGCGCAAGCCGTCGCGCAACAGCGCGGCGAGCTCGGGATCGTCCTCGACGATCAGCACGCGCATCGATTGGGCTCCGCGGACACGAGTCTCCGTATTATGATTCACCGGAAGGTACTTCGCGATGCGAGGAGTCTCATGGCCAACCTGAACGTACCCCTCTACGATCCACGCCTCGTCCAGCCGATGCGGGACGAGCTGACCCGTATCGGCTTCCAGGAGCTGCGCACCCCCGCCGAGGTCGACGCGGCCCTGGCCAAGGCGCAGGAGACCACGCTGGTGGTCGTCAACTCGGTATGCGGCTGTGCCGCCCGCAACGCGCGCCCCGCGGCAACGCTCGCCATCCGCCATCCCAAGCGACCGCAGCGCTTGCTCACGGTGTTCGCCGGCCAGGATGCCGACGCCACCGCCCGGGCGCGCAGCTACTTCACCGGCTACCCACCTTCCTCTCCTCAGATGGCGCTCTTCAAGGAGGGCACGCTGGTCTTCATGCTGGAGCGGAGGAACATCGAGGGACGGCCGGCGGGGGAGATTGCCGGGGATTTGACGCAAGCCTTTGATCGGTATTGTTGATGCGGACGGGCGGTGCAGGACGGTGGAGGGCGGTGAAGGTTGGCCTTGCTGCGAAGCCACCTCCACTGCCCTCCACCGACTTCCACCGCCCTCCTAGAGGACTCTCTCTCTCGCCACCCTCACGTCCACCACGTTCTGCACCCAGGACCACAGAGAGTCCTGCTTCTCCATCGCCGCTCCGTCAACCACGTGGCGCCGCCAGCCGCGCATGACGTCCGCGTCCTGCGTCCACAGGCGCACGCGCTTGCGCGGCACCTTCTTCTCCCAGAGTTGGGCGATCGGAGGGGACGCGTACAGCAGGCGCACCGTGACATTGCGGGCCAGGTATTCGAGCGGGCTCAAGTCGATGCGCGCGTATTTCTGATCGGGCGTCATGCGAACGGCGCCTGGAAAGTCCGGCTCCCCGTCGGAGAAGAGCACGACGTTCAACGGCGCGAGGGCGAGGTTGTTGCGCCGCACATGCGTGGCGGCGCGCTGGAAGAACGCGTTGAAGTCGGTGATCGGGTCTTCCTGCGGGAACCAGGCTCGCAGGTTGGCGGCGATCTGATCGGGTGACAGACCCGTGAGATCCTGAATGGGGTGGAACACCTTGGCCTGGCCCGGTCGCTCGCCCCCCAACTCTCCGACGAAGATGGCGGTGTTCTGCTGCAGCCCGCCGACCCCGTTCAAGTGCCCGTAGATATAGATCGCCGCGAACTCGATGGCGCCCGCAAACGCCGGGTTGTGGCGGAACGAGCCGCTGATATCCAGCCCGATCACCAGCGTCGAGCGCGCCGGACCTTGGTGCTCGGAGGGCGCGCAGCCCAAGAGAGTCAGGGCGCCCACCAGACCCGCGATGCGGCGCCTCATACGGTGCTGTGCTCCGCCGTCTTACTGCTGATGAGCGGGGTGCTCGCGAGCACCTGATCGAGCGATTTGAACGGCAACGTGAAGTGCGGCTTTCCCAAGATCACGACCACACCGAAGTTGAACCCGGCGGCGAGCAGCTGCAGCACCGGCAGCGTCAGGAGCTCCACTAAATGCTGCGCTTCCTTCTTGAACCATTCATGCTCGGCCTTGAGGGCCTGGATGGGCCCGCGCCAGAACTCGGCATCGGCTGCCCCGCCGCGCGCCGGCCCACCCGCCAGGCCTTCCATTTGCTTGCGCCCCAGAATGGAGATGAGCGCCGGCGTCCCGAACCGCCCGAACAGGAACCAGGTCATGCCGCGCACACCCGTCCACCCGAGGAACGCCAGCCCCAGGGTCCCGGCGATGCCGAGCTGGAACCCCTGCTGCGCGAGCCACGGTGTGATGGCGTCGATCAGCTCGCGATAGAGGAACAGCACCTCGAACAGAGCGACCGTGATTTCCACCAGCACCATCGACACGATCTGCCCCACGGCACGGGTGAGGATCGCCTCATTCAGCACCTGGATGCATGCGAAGCTGCCGCCGATGATGATGAACAGGAAAAACCACAGCAGCACGACCAGCGCCAGCGGGTTCACCGCGTACCCCGTGAGGTCGGCGAGCAGCTCCGCCATCGTGGGGCGCAGCGTGAACGTGAAGATCGTGGCCTCGATTGCGGACCAGAACACCAGCAGCACGAACGCGATCCACGGCACGCCGGGCTGGCGCGACGTCGAGTCGAGCATCGCAAACGGCGACATGACCAGCTGCTTGACGGTGCGGAACAGCAAGCTCACGCCCAGCCGCAGCAACCCCCACACCGAGCCGATGAAGATCACCAGGAATCGCACCAGGCCGAACCAGTAGAACCACGCCATGCGCGCCACGTCCCACCAGGACATGAGCAGCGCGGCGAGAAAGCGGCCGCGTCCGGAGCGGAACGGGATCGTGTAGAGCGACACCATCGTGCCCCATACGCCCGCCACCAGCACCGTCGTCGGGAAGAACAGAAAGAGGAATTTGAAGAACGCTTCCCAGAACGAGTTGCCGGTGACCACGAACCGGAACAGGAACGACTGCCAGACCAGAATCCAGGACAGACCGCCCCAGATCCACCCCCACACGGTCTGGAGTATCCAGGCCCATTGTTCGGTTTGGGCTCCGCCCAGCGGATTTTGCATGTCTCTGATCCCTTCCCTAGCGGCAGTACGACGTGGGAATGGCGGCCGCCGGCGTGCGCGGCAGGGGCAATTAGCAGGGCCGCATTAATAGTGAGGCGTCCGGCCCTGTCAAGCGCTGCGCGTGATCCACATCACCAAACCCGCACATCCGGCTCGCCGCTTGCGTTCCGGTGGGTGTATACTGGTGCCCATGTCCGACGAGGCTCCCAAACGGCTGATCGTCGTAGGCGACCGGGTGCTCATCGCCCCCGAGGAGGGGGAGGAGCGCACCAACGTCGGGCTGTACCTCCCCCCCACGGCCGTGGACGCGCGGCAGGTACAAGGGGGCCGCATTATCGCGACCGGGCCGGGGACGCCCATGACCGAGCCGGCCAGCATGGACGACGAGCCGTGGAAGATTCGCGGGCCCGACGTGAAGTACCTGCCGATGCAGGCCCGCGTGAGTGACTACGCGCTGTTTTTCCGCAAGGCCGCAGTCGAGATCACGTTCGAAGGGTCGAAGTACCTGGTCGTCCCGCAGGCGGCAATCCTCGTGCTGGTGCGGGACCGAAGCCCCGAGGAACAGGAGTGACACGCATGGCGGATATGGGGTGGGCACGGAGCCGCGGTGACCTCGCCGAGAAGGATGGGTTACGGCGAGGGGCGTGGTACCGGGTGGTGGAGGAGCCGGGTAAGCCGTGGCTCGTGCTCGATGTGAACCGGGTGGAGGTCCGCGTCCCCAAGGAGACGCTGGAAGTGCGCAAGGAACGGCCGACGTCGTGGAGCGTGGTCCACGAGCCCCATCTCGTGTGTCCGGGCTGTCATAAGCGCCAGCATGTGTCGGGACGCCCCGGCGACGTGAAGTGCGACGAGTGCGGCCAGAAGTATCGGGTCGACTGGAGCGACAAGGCCTGAGGGACATCGCCATCGCATAGCTTCGCTACGGCCCGCATGCTTCGGGTTCCGGTCGCCGACCGGAACCCGTTTTTCTTGGCGGGCGATGTCTCCGTTCACGGGCGGGCTCCCCGCGGCGCGCGCGCTGCTGCGTGAATGCTTCGGTTATCCGGCGTTTCGGGTTCACCAACTGAAGGTTCTCGGCCCCTTGCTCGCCGGCCGCAGCGTGCTCGCCGTGTTGCCGACGGGGGCGGGGAAGTCCCTCTGCTTTCAGGTCCCCGCCCTCATGGCGGACGGGCTCACTCTCGTCATCTCCCCTCTCATTTCCCTGATGCAAGATCAAGTCGGCGCGCTGCGACGTCGCGGTGTCGCGGCCGCATACGTGAACAGCCTGCTCGCCCGCGATCGGCGCCGCGCGATTCTCGACGCCGCCGTGGGTGGAGGGCTGCGGATCCTGTACTGCGCCCCCGAGCGCCTCGCGTCACTGGTGCGCCCGCTGGCGCACGCCGGCCGGACGATCTCCCTCCTCGCCGTGGACGAAGCGCATTGCATCGTCGAATGGGGTAACGAATTCCGCCCGGTGTATCGGCGCCTCGACCGGTTTCGCTACTTGCTCCACGACCCGGTGACCATCGCCCTGACGGGAAGCGCCACGCCCGCCACGCGGGCGGAAATTCTCCGGGTGTTGCGCATTCCGGCCGCCGAGACGGTGATCACATCGTTCGACCGGCCCAATTTGGTTTTTCGAGCAGCACCGGTCGCCGACGACCGCGAGCGGTTCGCGTGGGTGCGCGCGCTGGTGCGCGCGGGCGATGGATCGAGCATCGTGTACACGCCCACCCGGCGACTCACCGAGCTCGTCACGCGCGCGCTGCTGCGCATGGGCATCCGCGCGGCACCCTACCACGCGGGACTCACCGCCGGCATGCGGCGAGCGGTGCTGCGCGCGTTCCTTGGCGGGCGCGCACCCGTCGTCGTCGCGACCAGCGCGTTCGGCATGGGCATCGACAAGCCGGACGTGCGCCGCGTGATCCACTGGGGCCCGCCGCGCACGTTGGAGGCCTACTATCAGGAGGCGGGACGCGCCGGTCGAGACGGGCGCCGGGCCGAATGTCTGCTGTTGTGGCGCCGAAGCGAACTCGGTGGCGCCTGCGGCGACCCGGCGCCGGACGTCCGGCGCTATCTGGAGACGCGCGGCTGTCGCCGGCGGGTGTTGCTCGGGTACTTCGGCGAGGGCGACGTGCAGTGCCGCGGATGCGACACCTGTCCGGAGCCGGTGCACTGAGTGCCCCACCTGGAACGGGGGGATGCACCCCACCCTTCCGGACGGTTGCGGCAAGGGGGGGTCGGAATACTTTTTGCCCAGGAGGCCGCGCGAGAGCCGCCGGCTCTCGCCGGACATTTCCTGTTCTGTTTCCCTGATCGAGGACGACTCCATGCCGGGCCGAAATTTTCTGTTCGTCCCAGGGCCGACCAATGTTCCTGAGCGGGTGCTGCGCGCGATGGATCGCGCGATGGAAGATCATCGCTCGGCTGCGTTCCCGGAGCTCACGACGGAGCTGTTCCGCGAGCTGAAGCGCGTGTTCAAGACCACGAGCGGCCAGCCGTTCATTTTTCCCGCCACCGGCACCGGCGGCTGGGAGGCCGCGCTCGTCAACACCTTGTCTCCCGGCGACCGCCTGCTCGCTCCGCGCTACGGTCAGTTCAGTCACTGGTGGATCGACCTGGCGCAACGCCACGGGCTGCACGTCGACATCATTGACGTGGAGTGGGGCGAGGGCGCCCCGGCCGACCGCATCGAAGCGCTGCTGTCGCAGGACAGGCAGCACGAGATCAAAGGCGTGCTGATCGTCCACAACGAAACGGCGACCGGCGTGACGAGCGACCTCGCCGCGGTGCGGCGGGCGATCGACGCCGCCAGCCACCCGGCGCTGCTCTACGTGGACGGCGTGAGCTCCATCGGCTCCATCGATTTTCGCATGGACGACTGGCGGGTGGATCTGGCGGTGACCGGGTCGCAGAAGGGGCTGATGCTGCCCGCGGGCCTGGGCATCGTGTGCGTGAGCCCCAAGGCGCTCGCGGCGCGTGAGCAGGCGAAGTGCCGGCGCGTGTTTTTCGACTTCGGCGACATGATCAAGGCGAACGCGACCGGCTACTTCCCCTACACGCCCGCCCTGCCGCTGCTGTACGGTCTGCGCGAATCGCTCGCGATCATGTTCGAGGAGGGACTCGACAACATTTTCGCCCGCCACCAGCGCCTTGCCGAGGGCGTACGCGCCGCGGTGCGCGCGTGGGGACTCAAGCTCTGCGCCAAGACGGCCCAGTCGTACTCGAACACCGTGAGCGCGGTGCTCGTCCCCGAGGGCACCAACGCCGCGGACGTCATCGACGTGGCGTTCCGCCGCTACAATCTCGCGCTCGGCGCCGGCCTGGGCCGTCTCGCGGGCAAGCTGTTCCGGATCGGACACCTGGGCGACTTGAACGAGCTGATGTTGCTCGGCGCGCTCGCCGGCGTGGAAATGGCCATGCGGGACGTGGGCATCCCGTTGACGGCGGGTGCCGGCGTTGCGGCGGCCGCGGAGTACTATCGCGGCACCGCCGTCCCGCATGTCCATCCCCCGACCGCCCCGAAGTCACCGGCGCGCGCCACCGTGCGGGCATGAGCCGGTTGCAGCGCAGCGAGCTCGCCGTCCCGGGCTCGCAGCCGGCGCTTTTCCAGAAGGCGCTCGCGACCGAGGCGGACTACGTGTTCCTCGACCTCGAGGACGCGGTGGCGCCCGCCGACCAGGAGCCGGCGCGCGCCCACGTCATCACCGGCCTGCTCGACCATGACTGGCGCGGGCGCGGCAAGACGATCTGCGTCCGCATCAACGCCATCGATACCCAGTACATGTACCGCGACCTGGTCGACGTGGTCGAGCACGCAGGCCACCGGCTCGACGTGGTCCTGGTGCCGAAGGTCGGTGTGCCCGGCGACGTGTACCTCGTGGACGCCCTGCTCACGCAGATCGAGGCGGCCCGTAAGCTGCCGCACCGCATCGGTATCGAAGTGCTCATCGAGACGGCGCTCGGCCTCGCCAACGTCGAAGGGATCGCGCAGGCGAGCCGCCGTCTCGAGGCCATGCATTTCGGCGTAGCCGACCTCGCGGCGAGCCTGCGGGCGCGCACCGTGAGCATCGGCGGGCTGAATCCGGATTATCCCGGAGATCAGTGGCACGCGGCGCTGACGCGCCTGGTGACCGCGTGCCGCGCCTACGGGCTGCGCCCGATCGATGGGCCGTTCGGTGCTTTCAAGGACCCAGACGGCTTTCGCGCGGCGGCTCGTCGCGCCGCCGCGCTCGGCTGCGAGGGCAAGTGGGCGATACACCCGTCGCAGGTCCCCCTGGCGAACGAGATCTTCACGCCGCCCGCCGCTGAAGTGGCACAGGCCCGTCGCATCCTGGACGCGCTCGCCGACGCAGCGCGCACCGGACGTGGCGCCGCGCAGCTCGACGGACGCATGATCGACGCGGCCTCGGCCCGCATGGCGCAACACATCGTCGATAACGCCGCCGTCATCGCCGCCCGTAAGGCCCCCAAACCGGGTCCCGCGCTGGCAGGCACGCGGGGGTGAGTGTGGACATCCACGAATACCAGGCGAAGGAGCTGCTGTCCGGGTTCGGGGTGCCCGTGCCCCACGGCGGCGTCGCGTACAGCGCCGATCAGGCGGTCTACCGTACCACGGAGATCGGCGGCAGTCGCTGGGTGGTCAAGGCACAGATCCACTCCGGCGCGCGCGGGAAAGCTGGTGGTGTTCGGCTGTGCGCCACGGACGCGGACGTCCGTCAAGCCGCCAAGGACCTGCTCGGCAACGTTCTCGTGACCACCCAGACCGGTCCCAACGGCCTGCCGGTGCATCGCATCCTCATCGAGCAGGCGCTCCCGATCGAGCGGGAGCTGTACGTCGGACTGGTTCTGGACCGCAAGCATGAGCGCATCGTCGTCGTGGCCCACCCGCATGGTGGGATGGAGATCGAGGAGATTGCGCAACGCGAGCCGGTCGCGCTGCTCCGCGAGGTGGTGGAGCCGGCGGTGGGGATGCGGGCGTTCCAGGCGCGCGAGCTCGCGTTCGGGCTCGGGTTGACCGGCCCGCAGGTGCATCAGGCCAGCGCGGCTATTCTGGGCGCGTACCGTGCGTTCCGGGATCTCGACGCGACCATGGTGGAGTTCAATCCGCTGGTCGTGACCCGGGACGGCAACGTGGTGGCGCTCGACGTCAAGATGAGCTTCGACGACAACGCGCTGTTCCGACGCCCCAACGTCGCCGAGCTGCGCGACCACGCCCAGGAAGACCCGCGCGAAGCCGAGGCGGCCGAGCATGGGCTGAATTACGTGGCGCTGGACGGTGACATCGGCTGCATCATCAACGGCGCGGGGCTCGCGATGGCGACGATGGACATGATCAAGCACGCCGGAGGCGAGCCCGCCAATTTCCTCGATATCGGCGGCGGGGCGAGCCCGGATCGCGTCGCGGCCGCGTTTCGTCTGGTGCTCTCCGACTCGAACGTCAAGGCGATCCTCGTCAATGTGTTCGCTGGCATCAACCGGTGCGACTGGGTCGCCGAGGGCGTGGTGCAGGCAGTGCGCCGGGTGCGGGTGCCCGTGCCCCTGGTGGTCCGCCTCGCGGGCACGAACGTGGACGAGGGGCGCCGCATCTTGAAGGAAAGTGGCCTCCCCATTCTCACGTCCGATACGCTGTCCGACGCGGCGGAGCGCGTGGTACGAGCGCGCGACGCCGGAGTGGCGGCATGAGCATCCTGCTCGACGAGCAGACGCGCGTCATCGTCCAGGGCTTCACGGGCGACAAAGGCACCTTCCACGCCCGGGAGATGATGGGGTACGGCACCAACGTCGTAGGCGGCGTCACGCCCGGCAAAGGCGGCACCAGTCACCTCGGCCGACCAGTGTTCAACACCGTGAAGGAAGCCGTCGCCAACACCGGCGCCGCGGCGAGCCTGATTCTCGTCCCCGCGCCGTTCTGCGTCGACGCCATCATGGAAGCGGCGGACGCCGGCATCCGCCTCGTGGTGACGATCACCGACGGCGTGCCGGCGCAGGACATGATGACCGTCAAGCGCTACCTGTGGCGCTACCCCAAGGAGCGGCGCACCCGGCTGATCGGGCCCAACTGCGCGGGCGTGATCAGCGCCGGAAAAGCGATGATGGGCATCATGCCGGGTCACATCTACACCCGCGGTGTGGTAGGTGTGGTGACCCGATCCGGAACGCTGGGATACGAGGCGGCGGCGCAGATGCAGGCGCTCGGCGTCGGAGTCACGACCAGCGTGGGGATCGGCGGCGATCCGATCAACGGCAGCTCCTTCGTGGACGTCCTCACCCTGTTCGAGCAGGATGCCGAGACCCGGGCGGTGATGATGATCGGTGAGATCGGGGGGCCTCAGGAAGCGGAGGCCGCCCGCTTCGTGCAGGAGCACATGTCGAAGCCCGTCATCGGATATGTGGCTGGCTTGACGGCTCCGAAAAACCGCCGCATGGGCCACGCGGGCGCGATCATCTCGGCGTTCGGCGACACGGCTGCCGAGAAAGCCGAGATCATGCGATCGGCCGGGCTCATCGTGGCCCCCAGCCCCGCGGAGCTCGGCGCCACGGTCGCCGCGGCGCTGGCCTGGGCACCCGAACGTCGCGTCCTGGTTCGGCAATGAGCGCCGGCCGTCCCAGCCGCCCGACCCTCGTGGTCACGCGCCGGCTCCCGGCCGCGGTCGAGGAGCGGATCGCGCAGGAGTTCGACGCGCGCCTCAACAAGGACGACCACCCCTTCAGCGCCGCGGAGCTGCAGCAGGCGCTCCAGAGCGCCGACGCGCTGCTCCCCACGGTCACCGACCGGCTCACCGCGCAGGTGCTCGACGTGCAACCGCTGCGCGCCAAGATCCTCGCGAACTTCGGCGTGGGCTTCAATCACATCGACATCACCGCCGCCAAGACCCGCGGCCTCGTCGTCACCAATACACCCGACGTGCTCACCGACGATACGGCCGACGATGCTGTGATGCTCATGCTGATAGTGGCGCGCCGGGCCGGGGAAGGGGAGCGGTTCGTGCGCGCCGGCAACTGGGTCGGCTGGCGTCCGACCCAGCTGCTCGGCACCAAGGTCAGCGGTAAGATCCTGGGCCTGATCGGGATCGGACGGATCGGACGGGCGGTCGCACGCCGCGCGCGGCTGGGGTTCGGCATGCGCGTGCTGTTTCACGACCCGTTCCCGCCACCGGCCCAGGTAATCGCCGAGCTCGGCGTGGAGCCGCGGCACACGGTCGAGGAGGTGTTGCGCGAGGCGGACTTCGTATCGCTGCACTCGCCGGCGACGCCCGAGACGCACCATTTGATCAACGCCCAGCGCCTCGCGCTCATGAAATCGTCCGCATTTCTCATCAATACGGCGCGGGGCGACATTGTCGACGAGGCAGCGCTCGTCGCTGCGCTCAAGGCCAAGCGCATCGCCGGCGCCGCCCTGGACGTGTTCGAGCGCGAGCCCCAGGTCTCCCCGGAGCTGCTCGCGATGGAGAACGTGGTGCTGCTCCCGCACCTCGGCAGCGCCACGCAGGAGACTCGCATCGCCATGGGACTGCGGGCGCTCGAAAATCTGCAGGCGTTCTTTGCGGGTGCCGCCCCGCGCGACCGCGTGGTGTGACTCCGCCCACCGGCCCGGCGAGTGACGCAGCCGAGTACCTGCAACGCACCGCCGGCTTGCTGCTCGACTGTTTTCTCGACGTGCTCCACGTGCATCAACCCGAGCTCGAGCCGGTGCTGCGGGGTACGGAATCATCGCCCGGAGCGTCTCCCGAGGCCCTGGGTCGGGCGATCCACGCCCAGGGCATGTGGTTCCAGCTGCTCTCCATCGCGGAGCAGAACGCCGCCATGCGCCAGCGGCGCCGGGTCGAGGTGGAGCGCGGCCAGGATCCAGCGAATCAGGCGCGGGGCACGTTCACACATGTCATCGCCGCCGCCGCCGCGGCCGGCACATCGGCGGACGATATGCGCGCGCTGTTGGCGAGGTTCAGCGTTCGCCCCGTGATCACGGCGCATCCGACCGAGGCGAAGCGCGTCACCGTGCTCGAGAAGCACCGCCGCATCTATCGCCGGCTCGTGGACCTTGAATCGCCGCGCTGGACCCCGCGGGAGCGCGCCGCGCTCGTCGACGCCCTACGCGCGGACATCGAGCTGCTCTGGCTTTCTGGCGAGCTGCGGCTGGAGAAACCGACGGTCGACCAGGAGCTGGCGTGGGGGCTGTACTTCGTCAACGAGAACCTGTTCGGCATCGTGCCCGAGCTCGCCGACAAGCTCGACCAGGCGCTGCGGCACGCGTATCCAGGCGAGGCGTTCGACCTGCGACCGTTCTTTCAGTTCGGCTCCTGGATCGGGGGCGACCGAGACGGCAATCCGTTCGTCACGAACGAGGTTACCCGCCGCACGCTGCACGAAACCCGCGTCGCCAGCCTGCGCCGCTACCGCACCCGCCTGGTTGAGGCGCTCCGGACCGTGAGTATCACCGAGCGCGCGACGCAGATCCCGCCGGCATTCCGTGACGCCCTCGCGCGCCAGCTCGAGCTCTCCGGTGACGGCGAGACGATCGCGCGACGCAATCCGGGAGAGGTGTTCCGGCAGTTTCTCGCCTGTGTACTGCAGCGGCTGGATGCGACCCTGGTATGTGCCGAGCGTGGCCGGATTCCCGAGGCGGCCGGCTACGCGTCGGCTGACGAGCTGATCGCCGACCTGCGCACGCTCGAGCTGGGTCTCGCCGGCGCGCGGTGCGGCGCGGCCGCCGAGCTGTTCGTGCGACCGATCCGGCGCGAGGTCGAAGCGTTCCGCTTCAGCACGTTCCGGCTCGACGTGCGCGACAACTCCACCCGGCTCAACAAGGGCCTGGCGGCGCTGTGGCGCGTGAGCCAGGAGGGTGATCCTCCGGAGCCCGATTCTCAGGAGTGGCGCGCCTGGCTGCACGCGGAGCTGGCACGGCCGCTGCGCCCCGATCGCGGACCCATCGACCTGCCCGCCGGCGAGGCCGCGGAGCTGCTCGATTTGTTTCGCCTCATCCGCGAGGCGCGCGACCAGCTCGACCGTGAGGCGGTCGGCAGCTTCGTCCTGAGCATGACCCATCAGGTGCAGGACGTGCTCGGCGTCTATCTGCTCGCCAAACAGGCCGGCCTGTTCGCCGATGCCGGCGGCACCGAGACTTGCCCGCTTCCCATCGTGCCCCTGTTCGAATCGATCGACGACTTGCGGTGCGCGCCCGAGATCATGAAGGAGCTGCTGCAGGTCCCGCTCATCCGGCGCAGTGTCCGCGCCCAGGGTGGCGTGTTTGAGGTGATGATCGGCTACTCCGACTCCAACAAAGACGGCGGCTTCCTGTCCTCGAACTGGGAGCTCGCCAAGGCGCAGCTCAAGCTCACGCGACTCGGCCGGGAGTGCGGCGTCCCGATTGCCTTCTTTCACGGGCGCGGCGGATCGGTCAGCCGCGGCGGTGCTCCCACCGGTCGTGCGATCGCCGCGCAGCCGGCGGGATCCATTCAGGGACGGCTGCGGATCACCGAGCAGGGAGAGGTGGTGTCGTTCAAGTACGCCAACCGCGGCACTGCGGCCTACCAGACGGAGCTGCTGGCGGCGAGCGTGCTCGAGCACACGCTCAAGTCGGAGCGCGAGCAGGCGCTGGTGCCCACGCCCGAGTTCGACGAGGCGATGGAGGCGCTGTCGGGCGCGGCGCACGCGGCCTATCGCCGCCTGGTCGAGCGTCCCGGCCTCGTCGGCTACTTCCAGGCCGCGAGCCCCCTGGAAGAGATCGCACTGCTCAACATCGGCTCGCGGCCGGCACGCCGGTTCGGGGCACGCACCCTCGGCGACCTGCGGGCGATCCCCTGGGTGTTCGCCTGGACGCAGAACCGGCATGTCATTCCGGGCTGGTACGGCGTGGGGTCGGGGCTCGCGACGTTTCTGGAGGTGCGTGGCGCCCGGGGTGAAGCCCTGCTGCACCGCATGTTCGATCAGGTGCGGCTGTTTCGCCTCGTCATCGACGAGGTGGAAAAGACGCTCGCCTACGTCGATCTCGACATCGCGCGCGACTATGCGGGGCTCGTCGCGGACGACTGGTGTCGCGCCGAGATCCTCTCCCTCGTCGCCGAGGAATACCACCGGACCGTCGCGGCGATCCAGCGGATCGTCGGGCCGGGCGGCGTGGCGCGGCGCTTTCCCCAGTTCCGGCAGCGGCTGGAACGCCGGCTCCCCGTCCTCGATCAGGTGAACCGCCAGCAGGTGGAGCTGTTGCGCCGCTACCGAGCGGGACAGGAAGATGCGCTGGCACCGTTGCTCCTGTCCATCAACTGCATTGCGGCGGGGTTTGGCACTACAGGGTGAGGCGTTGCTCGTGAAACGTGTAACGTGCAACGTGTAACTAGATTTATAGCCATGCACGACTCCCTCTACTTCACCGACCATCACTTCCAGGTCCGCGACATGGTGCGCGACTTCGCGCAGCAGGTGGTCAAGCCATCCGCGCGGCAGTATGACGCCGACTCGAAGTTTCCGTGGGACAATGTCCGCCAGATGGCTGACCTGGGTCTGTTCGGCATTCCCTGGCCCGAAGAGCTCGGCGGCTCAGGGATGGATTACCTGTCGTACATCCTCGTCATCCACGAGCTGGCCAAAGTGGACGCCAGCCACGCGATCACTGTCAGCGCGCACACCACGCTGGGCACGTCCCCCATCATGGACTTCGGAACGGACCAGCAGAAACGGAGGTACGTCCCGCTGCTCGCCGGCGGCAGGGTGCTGGGCGGGTTCGGCCTCACGGAGCCCGGCGCCGGGTCGGACGCCGGCGGCACGCGCACGGTGGCCGTGGACAAGGGGGACCACTTCGTCCTGAACGGCTCGAAGATCTTCATCACCCACGCGGGGGTAGGCGAAATCTTCGTCGTCACCGCCCGCACTGATCCCACCGCCAAGAAGACCCACGGCATCAGTGCCTTCATCGTCACCAAGGACACCAGCGACTTGGACGACGCGCAGCGGGTCGGCGTGGGGCACGATTCGTCGCTTCCCAAGTGTCGCGGCGTGCTGGCCGCCAAGAAAGAGGACAAGCTCGGCTGGCGGGCGTCCGATACGCGCGAGCTGGTGCTGCAGGACGCGATCGTTCCCAAGGAGAATCTGCTCGGCCCGCTCAACAACGGGTTCCGGCAGTTCCTGCACACGCTGGACGGTGGCCGCATCGGCATCGGGGCGCTCGCGCTCGGCATCGCCGAGGGAGCGTTCGAGGAGTGCGTGCGCTACACCGCCACCCGCAAGCAGTTCGGCAGACCGATCGCCAGCTTTCAGGGGGTGCACTTCGCGCTCGCCGACATGGCGACCGAGATCGAGGCCGCGAAGCATCTCGTCTACCACGCCGCCTGGCTCAAGCAGCATGGGAATCCGTTCAAGCAGGCGGCCGCGATGGCGAAGCTGTACGCCTCAGAGCTCGCCATGCGGGCCACCACCAAAGCAGTGCAGCTGCACGGCGGCTACGGTTACACGACGGACTACCCGGTCGAGCGGATGATGCGGGACGCGAAGATCTGCGAGATCGGGGAGGGAACGAGCGAGATTCAGCGCATCGTGATCGCGAGGCAGCTGCTTGGCGATCTGGTAGACTAGGTCACATCCCCAGGTTTCTCACCAAAAACGCGAACCGATCCGCCTGCTCCTCGATCTGTTTGCTGGTCGGCTTGCCCGCGCCGTGGCCCGCCTTCGTCTCGATCTCGATCAACACCGGCTGCGGCCCCGCCTGCGCCGCCTGCAGAGTCGCGGTGAATTTGAACGAGTGCCCCGGCACCACCCGGTCGTCGTGGTCCGCGGTGGTGACGAAGGTAGCCGGGTACTTGGTACCCGCACGGATGTTATGGAGCGGCGAGTACTTGTAGAGGTAGGGGAACTGCGCCGCGCTGTCGGCCGAACCGTAGTCGGTCACCCAGGCCCAGCCGATGGTGAACTTGTGGAACCGCAGCATGTCCAT